>DASWME010000236.1:0-8241 GCA_036399915.1 Thermoanaerobaculia bacterium | reverse complement strand
CTTCGACTTTGCCGCCGAGCACCTGCGCTGGTGGGACTTCTGGCTCAAGGGGATCGACAACAGGGTGATGCAGGAGGACCCTGTCCACTACTACGTCATGGGCGCGCCGGAGGAGACGGCTTGGCGGTCGGCCAGGACGTGGCCGCTGCGGCAGGAGCAGCGGACGGCGTACTGGTTCGGGCCGGGGCCGTCGGGCAGCGCGAAGTCGGTGAACGACGGCGGCCTGAGCACCAAGGCGCCGAAGGCGAAGGGGGCGAAGGACGAGCTGACGGTGGACTACTCGGCCGCGATCTCGCCCGATCCGCGCTGGACCGTGGAGCGCCAGTTCCCGGAGCTCTCGGCCAACGACGCCAAGGGGCTCACCTACACCACGCCGCCGCTCGCGGCCCCTCTGGAGGTGACGGGCCACCCGGTGGTCCACCTCTGGGTGTCGTCCTCGGCGCCGGACGCGGACCTCTTCGTCTACCTGGAGGAGGTGGACGGGAAGGGCGCCTCGCGCTACGTCACCGAGGGGATGCTCCGCGCCTCGAACCGCGCCACGGCCGATCCCGGCTACGACCTGATGGGTCTGCCTCACCACCGGGGCAACCAGGCCGACCGGGCCGAGCTCGCGCCGGGCCGGCCGGTCGAGCTGGTCTTCGACCTCTATCCCACCTCGACCCTGTTCCAGCCGGGCCATCGCATCCGGGTGACCGTCACCGGCGCCGACAAGGCCAACGCCCGCACGCCGGAGCGGACGCCGCCGCCGCGGCTGACCGTGTGGCGGGAGGCGGGGCGGGGGTCGTGGATCGAGTTGCCCATCATCCCGCAACGGAATCCTTGACTGGGGTTCGGCCCCCGCCCGGCCCTCACTCCCCCGGCCCTCTCTCCCAGCCTCCCACCCTTCCGCCGGGAGAGGAGGGGAGAAAACCGGGTTCGTTCGTGTTGTCCCCTCCTCTCCCGGAGGGTGGAAGGGAGGATGGGAGAGGAGGGGTAGGGGAGGTGAGGGCCGGGCGGCGGGGAGGAACCGGACCGGCAGGAATGCTAAACTCCCTTTATTGATGAGAGCGAAACTCGCGCTCCTGCTCTTCTTTTTGCTCGCCCCGCAGGCCCGCGCCGACGCCAAGATCTCCGAAATCAAGGTCAGCCTCGACGGCGACCGGGTGCTCGCGAGCTTCACGCTGCGCGACGCCTTCGACCGGCGGCTCTCGGAACGGGTGGACAGCGGCCTGCCCACCTCCATCCTGTACCGTTTCGTGCTGGACCGCGACCGCAAGCGCTGGTGGGACCGCCAATTGAGGGAGAATACCCTCGAGGTGGTGGCGACGTACGACGCGGTGGCCCGCGCCTACACCGTCCACTACAAGCTGGAGGACAAGCTGATCGAGAGCCGCACGGTGCGCGAGCGCAAGGCCCTGGAGGAGGCGATGACGGTGGTGGACCAGCTCCCGGTCTTCTCCCTCGCGGGGCTTTCCCCGGGATGGCGGCTGGTGTTGAAGGTGCAGGCCGAGATGGGCTCGCGGACGATCCTGTCGTTCATCCCGGTGACGATCAACACGGACTGGAAGGAGTCCCCGAAGTTTCGCGTTCCCCGCCAGCCTTGAGTCCGTCCATGGGCATCCGCGAGAAGATCCTCCGCCATCGCAAGGACCACCGCCTGATCGGCGCCGGGCTGGTGGCCCTGCTGCTGCTGTTCACCGGCCTCTTCTACCTGGCCCAGCGGGGGCGCGACCTGCCGGCCGCCCTGGTGACGAACCGGGTGCTGCTGTTCGTGCTCTGGTACGTCAACGTCGTCCTCATCCTGGTCGTCGTCTTCATCCTGCTGCGCAACCTGATCAAGCTGCTGGTCGAGCGCCGCCACCGGGTGCTCGGCTCGACGTTCAAGTTCAAGCTGGTCGCCACCTACATCGGCCTGTCGCTGATCCCGGTGCTGCTGCTGTTCGCCATCGCCACCGAGCTGCTGCAGGGCTCGATCGACCGCTGGTTCAACACCCCGGTGGCGCCGGTGCTGGAGCGCGGCAACGCGGTGGCCCAGGCGCTCCACGACCGGATCGAGCGGACGAACCTGCGCGACGCCTCGCGCGTGCTCTCAGAGATCCGCGGCTTCGACCTCGACGACCCCCGGGAGCGCCCGCGGCTGACGCGCCGGATGCAGGAGCTGCTCCGCGAGCTGGACCTCGACCTGCTGGCCGTCTACGAGGGTCGGGACTTCGTGCACGCGATCCTCAACTCGCAGTCGGGCATCCTGGACCTGCCGGAGCCGGACCGCGCGTTCCTGGAGCAGGCCGCCCAGGAGGGCCGGGCCACGGCCGTGGAGACGCCGCCCGGCACCCGGGGCAGCCTGCTGGTGGCCGCCGTCTCCGGTCCCGCCGTCCGGCCGCAGCCCGCGGCGGGACGGCCGCCGGTGGTCGTGGTGGCGGGCTCGCTGCTCGATCCGGTGCTGGCCGAGCAGCGGGAGAAGCTGGTGCAGGACTACCAGGCGTACCGCCAGCTCCAGGTGCAGAAGGACGACCTGCGGGCGAGCCATCTCCTCCTGTTCCTGATGGTGACCTTGCTAATCCTCCTCGCCTCCTCCTGGACCGGGCTGTACCTGGCCCGCCGGGTGACGGTGCCGATCCAGGCTCTGGCCGAGGGCACCCGTCGGATCAGCGGCGGCGACCTCTCGCAGCGGGTCGACGTGGACGCCGACGACGAGCTGGGCGTGCTGGTGGACTCCTTCAACAGCATGACCCGGGAGCTGGCGGTCAACCGCGAGCTGCTGGAGCAGGGCAACCGCGAGCTGACCATGAGCAACCAGTGGCTGGCCGCGGAGCGGGCGCTGATCGCGGCCGTGCTGGAGAACGTCGCGGCGGGCGTGGTCTCGATCGACTCGGCGGGCCGGATCTTCCTCTGCAACGGCGCGGCGCTCAACATGCTGCGCCAGCGGGAGGAGGACGTCGTGGGCCGCCCCTTCGAGGACGCCTGGAGCGATCCCGAGCGGTCGCGGCTGGCGGCCGTGGTGCGCGAGGCGGGAGAGGGGGCCGCGGACGGCCGCGCCAGCCAGAACGTCCACCTCACGCTGGGCGGCGAGTGGAAGACGTTCGAAGCCAAGGTGACCGCCCTGCGCGACGCCGAGGAGGGCCGGGCGCAGGGGTGGGTGCTGGTGCTGGAGGACCTGACGGAGCTGATCAAGGCGCAGCAGCTCGCGGCGTGGAACGAGGCGGCGCGGCGGATCGCCCACGAGATCAAGAACCCGCTCACCCCCATCCGCCTGTCGGCCGAGCGGATGCTCAGGAAGCACCGGCAGGGGGATCCCGGCCTCGGCGAGGCCATCGAGGAGGGGGTCGAGACCATCGTGCGCGAGGTGGTGACGATGCAGGGGATGGTCGACGAGTTCTCGCGCTATGCCCGCATGCCGCGACCGCGTCCCACGCCGGTGGACCTCCCCAGGCTGGTGGGCGAGACGGTCCACCTCTACCACGACCTGAAGCCGGGGGTGGCTGTCGAGAGCGAGGTGGACCCGGCGCTCTCGACCGTGCGCCTCGACGCCGAGCAGGTCCGGCGCGCCCTGATCAACCTCCTGGACAACGCCGTCGAGGCCACGGAAGCCCCCGGCCGGGTCACCGTCTCGGCCCACGCCGTCAACGGCCATCTGGAGATCCAGGTGGCCGACACCGGCCGGGGCATTTCCCCGGCGTCGAAGGAGAAGCTCTTCCTCCCCTACTTTTCCACCAAGGGCCGCGGCACCGGCCTGGGGCTCGCCATCGTCCACCGCATCGTCACCGACCACCAGGGCTCGATCCGCGTCGAGGACAACGTGCCCCAGGGGACGGTTTTCACGGTGGAGCTGCCGCTGGGGTGAGCGGACCCCGCCGGCAAAGAATCCCCCGGATCAGGAGACCTCCCCATGATCGACACCCACCCCCGATCCCGAGAGGCCGCCGTGGCCGAGGGGCCCGAGGCGCACCCCCTCGAGCTCTCCGCCGCCGAGATGCGCGCCCTGGTGGGAGCGGCCCTCGAGCGGATCGTCGAGCACGTCGAGTCGCTCCCCGCGCAGCCGGTCTCCGACACGCGGGGGGGCTTCGAGCTGGCCCGCTCCCTCATCGAACGGACGGTGCCCGAATCGGGCGCCCCCGTCTCCGAGCTGCTCGGCCTGATCTTCGACCAGGCGGTGCGGCCCACGTATAACACGGCGAGCCCCGGCTACCTCGCCTACATCCCCGGCGGCGGCCTGTTCCACGCCGCGGTGGCGGACCTGATCGCCGACACGATCAACCGCTACTCCTCGATCTACGCCACCGCGCCCGCCCTGGCGCAGCTCGAGGCCAACGTCGTCGCCTGGTTCTGCCAGATCGCCGGCTACCCACCCGAGGCCCGGGGCACGCTGACCAGCGGCGGCTCGCTCGCCAACTGGACCGCCCTGGTGACGGCGCGGCGCGAGCGTCTGCCCGAGGACTTCCTCAAAGGGGTCCTCTACGCCTCCGACCAGGTCCACTACTCGGTGGCCAAGGGAGCGATCCTCGCCGGCTTCCCCGAGGCGAACGTGCGAGCGGTCCCCTCGGACGACCTCTTCCGCCTGCGCCCCGACGCGCTCGAGGCCATGGTCGAGGAGGACCGCCGCCGGGGCCTCACCCCGTTCCTGATCGCCGCCAGCGCGGGCACCACCAACACCGGCGCCGTCGATCCCCTGCCCGAGCTGGCCGACCTCGCCGCGCGGCACGGCCTCTGGCTGCACGTGGACGCGGCCTACGGCGGCTTCTTCCTGCTGACCGAGGAGGGGCGGCGGGTGATGCGGGGCATCGAGCGCGCCGACTCCATCGTGCTCGATCCGCACAAGGGGCTCTTCCTGCCCTACGGCACCGGCGCGGTGCTGGTGCGCGACGGCCAGGCGCTCAAGCGCGCCCACAGCCTGACGGCGGACTACATGCCCAGCCTCCAGGAGGACCCCGACCGGATCGACTTCGCCCAGTACTCGCCCGAGCTGTCGCGGCCGTTCCGGGGCCTGCGCGTCTGGCTGCCGTTCAAGATGCACGGCGCCGGCGTCTTCCGCGCCGAGCTGGAGGAGAAGCTGGCCCTCGCCCGCCTCGCCGCGGACCGCGTACGCGCCATGCCGGACATCGAGATGTTAGCCGAGCCGCAGCTCTCTCTCTTCGCCTTCCGCCTCGCCCCCGCCGGCGTCCCCGAGGAGGAGCTGAACGGCCTCAACCGCCGCCTCCAGGAGCGCATCAACGCCCGCCAGCGGGTCTTCCTCACCGCCACCCGGCTGCGCGGGCGCTTCGCCCTGCGCATTTGCGTCCTCTCCTTCCGCACCCACCGCGACCGGGTCGAGCAGGCGCTGGAGGACGTCGAGGCGGCGCGGGCGGAGGTGCTCGCCGGCTGAGGCCCGGATGTCTCTCTACGGCGAGCGCGTCCTCCCCCGCCTGATCCACTGGGCTCTGGGCAGCCGGGAGCTCCTGGACCTCCGGAGGAAATATCTGGAAGGGACCTCCGGCGCGGTGCTGGAGGTGGGCTTCGGCTCCGGCCTGAACCTCCCCTTCTACTCCCAGGACGTCCGCCAGCTCTATGCGATCGAGCCCTCCACGGGCGCCTGGGAGCTGGCGCGGGACGCGGTCGCCGCCGCGCCTTTTCCCGTCGAACGCGCGGGAGAGACGGCGGAGTCGATCCCCCTGCCGGACGCCTCCGTGGGCGCCGCGGTCTCGACCTGGACCCTGTGCACGATTCCCGACGCCGGCCGCGCCCTGCGCGAGATCCGCAGGGTCCTGGTCCCCGGCGGCGCCTTCCGCTTCATCGAGCACGGCCGCTCCGACGAACCCCGCGTGGCCCGCTGGCAGGACCGTCTGACGCCCCTCCAGAAGCGCCTCGCCGGAGGCTGCCACCTCAACCGCAGGATCGACGAGCTGATCGCCGGCGCCGGCTTCCGCTTGGAGCGGCTGGACCGGTTCTATGTGCGGGGACCGAAGATCGGGACGTATCTGTACGCGGGGCGGGCGGTGAAGGACGGGGGCGATGTCGGCGGGGTTGGGGCGATCTGCCCTTCGAGGCCTCACCCCCTGGTCCCCTCTCCCTGACGGGAGAGGGGGAAACCGGATCTGCGGATGAAGCGAATCAGCGCGCCGGCGGCTTCTGCTCGGCCGGCGGCTTCTGCTCGGCCGGTGGCTTCTGCTCAGTCGGCGGCTTCTGCTCAGCAGGCGGCTTCTGCTCGGCCGGCTTCGGCTGGCCGATGGACAGCAGCTCGACCTCGAAGACCAGCGGCGCGTTGGGGCCGATGACGCCGCCCGCGCCCCGCTCGCCGTAGCCGAGCGCGGCCGGGATGTAGAACTTGTACTTCGAGCCGACCTTCATGAGCTGGACGCCCTCGGTCCAACCCGGAATGACCTGGTTGAGCACGAACGTGGCCGGCTGGCCGCGGTCGATGGAGCTGTCGAACTTGGTGCCGTCGATCAGCGTGCCCGTGTAGTGCACCGTCACGGTGTCGGTGGCCTTGGGGGTCGGACCGGTACCCTCCTTGAGGACCTCGTACTGCAGGCCGCTCGCGGTGGTCTTGACCTCCTTGCGCGCCTTGTTCTTGGCCAGGAACGCCTCGCCCTCGGTCTTGTTCTTCTCGCCGGCCATCTTCTGCTTCTCCTGCTGCTGCTGCATCACCTGCTGCTGGACGGTCTGCATGGCGGCCTGCATCTCCTCGTCGGTGAGCAGCATCTGACCGCCCGCGAGGGAGTCCCGGAGCCCCTTGATGAGGAGGTCCGTGTTGACCTGGACGTCGTTGGACTTCAACGAGCGGCCGAGGTTGGCGCCGAGGGTGTAGCTGAACCGGTCCTGCACGGACTCGGGCTTCCCGGCGGTCGGCTGCGACGGCTGCGCCGACGGCTGTGGGGTCTGGGCCGCAGGCTTCTGGGCGGGCTGACCGGACTGCTGGCCGGACTGCTGGGCGCCGGCGGCCACGGCCGCCACGACGATCAGCAGCACGGCGGGAAGGGTCAGGGACTTTCTCATAAGGTTCTCCAGATTCGGGTGATTTCCTTCAGGGGAGAGGCACACTTCAGCCGTCTCCGGCGATCAGGACATGTTAACCCGGCAGCCCTCCTATCGATTCCCGGCGGCCATCTCGGACCAGGTGAGCAGCACTCCGGGGCGGCCGCCCTGGACGACGATCGGGGACACGTACAGGGAGGAACGCATGTCCGGCGAGGAGGAGGATACGAAGGCGTCACCGGAGGGCACCACCGTGAAGCCTTTCCGGTCCAGTTCCCTGCGATAGAAGGGGAAAACGTCCTCGACCGGACCGGACGGGACAGCGACAGAGCAGCCGGAGGTGACCCCATGGGCGGTGAGCACGTACACGGGGCGCGGCTTCACGCCTGGAGCGACGGGCACCCAGGAAGGCAAAGGGCCGGCCGCGCTCCCCAGGAGGAACCGCACTTCCGGATCCCTGCTGCCCGGCAAGAGCCCGCCGGGACCGGCGAAATGGGCGATCACCTCCCCCGCCTCCGTATGGATGCGCAGCTTTTCCTTACCTTCCTGCCCCAGGACGAAGCGCTCGCCCGTCTTGCGGTTGCGCAGATTGACCGTATGGGCTTCCTGGTCACGCGAGACCACCACCACGTCCGGGTCTTTCCGCACGGCCATCTCGGCGGCCATCAGCACCGGCTCTTCACGAATCCGGCTCCGGACCTCCCGATAGCTCTTGAACATCATGAAGTTGAAGACGGCGAAGCAGCCGCCGACGCCGAGGACCAGCACGCCGCAACTGAGGCCGATCCACAGCCAGGGCGACTTCCACACGGGAGGCGCGGGCCGCTTTCCGTTCATACGAGATTACGATTCTACAATCCTGGAGCCCCAGTAGACGCTCACCTCCGAGCCGTCCGCCAGGAAGGCCGAGCTGGGCTCGCCCGAGAGAGGCCCGGCGAAGCGCTCGCCGTAGAGCGCGGCGACGTCGCAGTCCAGCACCGGCCTCAGCAGGGGCCACACCCGCCAGCGGGGGTGCTCCACCCGGTACTCCGTGCAGCCGCCGCCGCGCCGCGCCGAGTACCCCCAGTAGTGCTCGGTGATGAACTCCTCCTCCGAGCCCGGAGCCGCCTCTTCAGGCGCGCCCGAGACCACGGCGCCGAGGCTGTTCCACCGTCCCCGGAAGCGCCAACCGTACGCCACGTGCAGGCCGTCCCGGGCGGGATCGCCGGAGATCGAGTGGCGCATGGGCAGGGCCACGTAGCTCTCGCCGTAGAGGAGCCGCGCCACCCCTGCCACGGCCAAGCGGGGGACGAGCTCCTTGATGAAGACCACCCC
>DASWME010000235.1:0-6389 GCA_036399915.1 Thermoanaerobaculia bacterium | reverse complement strand
GAGGCGGGGGGATTGTAACTTACACAGGCGATCTGCCCTTTGAGCCTCATCCCCTTGCTCCCTCTCCCTGACAGGAGAGGGGGAACGATACCGAAACGTTTCGCCACGAAACACCCCTCTCCCGTCAGGGAGAGGGGCCGGGGGTGAGGCCGCGGAGCGAAGACGCCGGGTCAACCCAAGATCTCCAAGAACACCTCCTCCATCTCCCGCGCCGCCCGGTCCCAGCGGAACCGGGACGCCTGCCGGACGGCGCGCGCCGTGAGTTCCGCCGCCCTCTCCGGGCTCGCCAGGAGGGACTGGATCCGCGACGCCAGCGCGCCGGCGTCCCCGGGATCCGCCAGCAGGCCCGCGTCGCCCACCACCTCCGGCAGGCTGGAGCTGTTCGCGGCCACCACCGGCACGCCGCAGGCGAGCGCCTCGGCGGCGGGCAAGCCGAAGCCCTCGTACAGCGAGGGGTAGACGAAGACCCGGGCGGCCTGGAACAGCCGCACCAGCCGCGAGCGTTCGACGCGCCCCAGCGAGCGCACCCCCCCGGGAGCGAGCGCCGCGATCCGCCGCGCCAGCCGCTCGCTCCCCCAGCCGTAGGGGCCGGCGAGGACCAGGGGGAGCATCCGCGGATCCTCTGCCCGCAGCATCTCCCAGGCGTCGATCAGCGCTCCGACGTTCTTGCGCGGCTCGAGCGTTCCTATATAGAGGATGTAGCCCTCCGGCGCTCCCAGCTCCCGGCGGGTCGCGGCGATCTCCTCCGGCGCGCCCGGCCGGAACTCGGGATCGATCCCGGGATAGACTACGCGGACCTTCTCCGCGCACTGGGGGAAGTGGAAGGCGAGGTCCCGGGCCGTGGCCGCGGAGATCGTCACCAGGCGCCGCGCTCGCTCGAAGGAGGGGCGGAGGAACGGCAGCAGGCTCCACCGCACTTTGAGCGTATGGGCCTCGGGGAAGAGCAGCGCGGTCAGGTCGTGGACGGTAGCGACAGCGGGCACCGGGCAGCGGACCGGCAGGGTGATGAGGGGCGACCAGAGGAGGTCAACGTCCCCCCGCGCGAGCCGCCGCGGCAGCCGGAGCTGCTGCCAGAGGACGCCCAGGGGCGCCTCCTGGTGCTCGATGCTGATCCCCGCCGCCTCCAGCTCCCCGGCGCCGCGCGGCGGGCGGTGCGCCATCCCCAGGTAGCGCAGGCCGCCGCGCTTCGCCAGCGCCAGCAGGAGAGACCGGGTATAGACGCCGATGCCGGTCGGCGCCGGGACCAGCGCCCGGAGGTCGACGGCCACGGTCGGCGGGCTCGGCATGGCGCGGATTGTATCCCTGCCCCCGCTGGCGCTCGGGGACGACCTGCCAGATCTCCGTGTCGGTGTCCGCGTAGACCCTGCGGAAGCCGTTCGTGCGCCGCTCCATCCAGCTCCGCTCCGGATCGGCCCAGGGCGTGATGACGACGACCACGAACTCGATCTTCAGACGGTCGAGGATCCGCCGCCACCGCCGGTAGCGGCCGGGGACGTAGGGCTCGGTGATCGGCGAGCCCCAGCGGTAGTACTGGGCGTCCAGGTCGCCGCTGCGCGGGACGATCTGCACGTCGTTCTGCAGCCGGCTGCCGAAGAACAGGTAGGGCTGGTTCAGGCCGGTGTAGTGGACGCGGGCGCCGTCCGGTCCGGTAAGCCGCTCCAGCGCGAGCGGCGCCGGCCGGTTCGCCAGCTTCACTCTCTGGTAGGTCGCCACCGCCCATCCCAGCGGCAGGGCGGCGAGCGCCAGGAGCGCGGCCGCGATCCAGGCCCGCCGTTGCCACCAGAAACGCAGGGGCGGGGCCTGCCCCCAGCCGCCTGGCTTGCGCGCCTCCCTCTCCACGAAGAGTCCCAGGCCGAGGAGCGCCAGCGCGAGCAGCGCCTCCCGCAGGTCGCCGATCCCGAGCTTCGTGACCGCCTGGAAGAAGATCACCGCCAGCAGGGCGGTGCGGAGGAGCGAGGTCCGCGGGCCGATCCAGTCCAGCAGCCACGCGAAGGCCACGGCGGCGAGCGCGATGCCGGGCAGGAAGTAGCGGTTGTCCCGGTGGTCGTGCATCAGGAAGCGGAATTCGACGAAGAAGACCAGGGGCAGCGAGAGCGCCAGGACCGCCGGCCACCGCCGGCGCCACAGGGCCACGAGCGGCGCCAGCACGGCCGCCGGGAGCATCGTGAACGGGAACAGGGGGCCGAACAGCCGCTTGCTGCGGGCCAGGAAGCGCCAGACGTCGATCTGGAACTCGGGCGCTTCGTCCCGCTCCGAGGTGAGGACCACGTCCCAGCCCGGGAAGATCTCGACTCCGAGGACCCGCACCGGCACGGGAAAGACCGGGTTGCCGGCCGTCACGGCGTTGCGCAGGTAGGTGTAGCCGGAGGTCACGGCGAGGGTGGCGGCGAGCAGGCCGGCCAAGCCGAGAATCGCCCGCCAGGGAACGCGCTCCTCCCGGCTCGCCTGCCACCGCTCGGCGAGCGCCGCGAGGGCCAGCACGCCCAGGAGAGTGGGTACATAGAGGAGGCCGATGTACTTGGTGGCGAGCAGCAGTCCGAGGGCGGCGCCGGTCGCGACGGCGACGCCCGGGCGCGGCCGGCGCGCGAAGGCGAGCCCGGCGTCCACCGCGGCCAGGGTGAAGAAGGACGTGGCGTGATCGTTGCCCGCCCCCAGCGCGAGGAAGGGGAAGACGTGGGGGATCGCGGCGTAGAGGACCGCCGCGAAGGCGGCGTCCCGGCGCGGCAGTCCCAGCCGGCGAGCGATGGCGGCGGCCGCCAGGAACGAGAAGAGGGCGAAGGGGAGCTGCGTCCAGCGCGCCGCCGCGTCGCTGTCCCCAAACGGCGCGATCAGCACCCAGGACGAGATCTCGCCCAGGACCGGGTAGAACGACGTGCTCGAGTCCCCCATCGAGAACCGGAGCATCCGCAGGTCGCCGTGCCGGATCCAGGTGGCGACCTCGGACAGGTGATAGGAGATGTCGTCGTAGATCCCCGGGGGCTCGAAGCGGCTGCGGAGCATGCTCACGAGGGCCGTCGCCGCGACTGCCCCAGCGGCGGCCAACAGCAGGACCGTCTCGGCGCGGACGGCCCAGCCCCAGATCCTGGGGAGCTCCCCGCCGGTCTCCGGCGGCGGCGCGTTCCACGGGATCAGGCGGCTCGCCAGCAACGCCGCCGCCGTCCACACCAGGAACACGGCCGGCCGCAGGACCCCGAAGTGCCCCATCCACATGGCCGGCAGCCCCGCGATCCCCACCGCGAACGTGAACGCCGCCACCCGCCGGGAGAGCAGCCCAAGCTCCGGCACCAGCCAGTCGGCGAGGCGGGACCCCGTCCCCCAGAGCGCCGCGAGCATGGCGGCGAGGACCAACACCTGGAAGGCGCGGGGGGAGTCCGGCAGCGCCGCGCCGGCGAGCAGGACCGCCGCGATCAGCAAGGGGAGGACGCGATCCGCAGCGCGAGCGTCAGGGCCCTTGAACATGGGGCGGGAGTCTACTTCATCGACGGGAGGAGGAGATCTCCCGGAACGCCCGTGCCGTCTCCTCCGCGGCCCGGCGCCAGTCGAAGCTCTCCGCCCTCGCCAATCCCCGCCGCCGTAGCTCCTCCCGCAGCGCCGGGTCCGCCAGCAGCCCGGCGATCCTCTCCGCCCAGAGGTCCGGACGGTCCGGCGGAGCGTAGAGCGCGGCGTCGCCCGCCACCTCGCGCAGCACCGGCAGGTCGCTCACAACCAGCGGCACGCCGGCCCGCAGGGCCTCGACCGCCGGCAGGCCGAACCCCTCGTAGAAGGAGGGAAGGGCCACCAGCTCCGCGCCCTGGTAGAGGGCCGCCAGCTCCTCCGCGCTCACGTAGCCGGGGTGGACCAGCCATCCCTCCCGGCGGGCTTCGGCGATCTCGCGCCGCGCCTCCTCCGCGTTCCAGCCGAAGCCGCCGCAGAGCACCAGCGGCGGCGCGTCGGCCCCGCAGGCGCGGAGCGTCCGCCAGGCGGCGAGCAGGTTGGAGACGTTCTTGCGCGGCTCCACCGTGCCGACGTGAAGCGCATACCGGGGCGGCGTCCCCGGCGGCGGGGTCCCCGGGGCCGCCTCTCCCACCAGGCCGGTTCCGTGGTGGATGGCCCGTACCCGGCCAGGCGCCACCCCCGTCTCGATCAGCTCCCGCCGCACCGCCTCGCTGGGAGTGAGCAGCAGGTCCGCCTCGAAGATCGTCCGCTCCAGCCGCTCCCGCAGAGCCGCCCCCGAGTCCGGGCGCACCGCCCAGGGCACCTTGCGCACGCTGAGGTCGTGCACCGTCGCGATGCGCGCCCCACGGGCGAAGCGGAAGAGGGGAGGGAAGAGGTAGTTCGGCGCGAAGAGCACCCGGTTGCGGTCCGCGGCCAGGAGCAGCGGGGCCAGGCGGCGCAGGATCTGACTCGCCCGCCAGGGGGGCACCACCAGGCCGTCCGGCGCCTCATAGACGACCCGCTCGAGGGCCGATCCGCGCGGCAGTTCCACCACCGGCCGCGGCGCGCCGGGGTCCCCAGCGACGAGGCTCTGGCCGTACAGCCGCAGCCGGAGGTCGTCCCGCTCCGCCAGGTGGACCAGGAGCTGGTGGAGGTACCAGCCGACGCCGGTCAGCGCCTCGTAGAGCGAGTTCACGTCCACCGCCACGGTCAGGCGCGGCTCGGCCCGGCGGCGGCGGATCTCGCCCGCTACGTCGCGGACCCAGAGGAACGTCTTCCGGAGGCGGCGGGGCGAGCCGAACCGCAGGAGGGCGCGCAGGACGTGGCGGATCATGCCTTCTCTTGCTTCGGGTAGGGACGGGTTTGGATGGGCGGGAGGGGGCGCGACCCGCCCTGGGACGGCAGAGCCATCATGGATGAGGACATCGACGCTATCCTCGGCAGGGCGGGTCGAGCCCCCGGCCCGCCGTCCAGCCCCGCCCCTACCCGAAGATTCACGATTCACATCGCAGAGTGTATCTTTACGCAGTTTCCCAGATCAGGTCCCCTCGAGCGATGCGCCTCCGAGCCCTCTCCCTCCTCTGCCCGGCGCTGCTCCTCCTCGGGCTCGCCTGGACCCTCTCCGGCATCCACGCTCCTCTCCCCACCGGCGACGAGGCCACCCCGGTCCTGATCGTCCAGAGCCTCTGGCACGACCACGACCTCGCCTATCGAAAGGCCGACCTCGCCCGCGCCGGGCGGATGTGGGATGGCGGCCCCGCCGGCCTTGCTCTGTTCACGAACGATGGCGGCAGGACCCTGCATTACAGCCGGCCCCTCGCCTACCCGCTGGCGGCCCTGCCGTTCTACGCCCTGCTTGGCGTGCGGGGGATTGCCGTCTTCAACATGGCCCTCTTCCTCGCCATGGCTGGCGCGGCGCTCTGGCTCCTGCGGCGGGAGCAGACCGGCCTCGCGGCCCTCTTCGTCTGCGGCTTCTTCTTCGCCTCGGCGGCCTTCGCCTATGCCTTCCGCATGGAGCCCGAGGTCTTCCTCATGGCCTGCGCCTTCTTCCCGCTCTTCACCTGGCAGGTCGTGCGAAAGGTGCCGGAGTGGAGGCGGAGACACCTGGCGGCCCTCGGCGGGGCGGGAGCCCTCGCGGGAGCGGCCCTGGTTTCCAGCCCGCTTCTCGCGGCGCTCGGTCTGCCCGTCCTGCTCGACCTCGCGGCGCGGCGCCGCTGGCGGGGCGCGCTGGCCGTCCTCGCCGGCGCGCTCCTCGCCGTCGGCGGCCTCGCCCTGCTGCAGCGGGCGGCCACGGGGGAGTGGAACGCCTTTGGGGGAGCCCAGCGCCGGACGTTCGAGGCCGAGTTCCCCCTGGAGTCCGCCCGCGACCTCTGGCAGGGCTACCGAGGGGAGACCGCCGACGCGGGCCTCGACCTCACGGACGGGCTGCGTCTCCTGCCGCGGAATCTCGGCTACCTCCTGGCCGGGCGCTACACCGGGCTCCTGCCGTACTTCCCCTTCGCTCTGCTCGCCCTCGCCCTCTATCTCTCGACGCCGAAGGACCGCTTCCGCCATCTCCTCCTCGCCGCCCTGGGGGTGTACGTCCTGGCCGTCCTGCTCGTCCACCCTCGAGATTTCGCCGGCGGCCTGGGCTTCCTCGGGAGCCGCTGGTGGGCGGCCGCCTATCCGGCCTTCCTCTTCCTCCCCGGCCGCGCTGCGGTGCGCCGCGCCCTCGCGTTGCCGTACGCCGCTGCCGGCCTCTGGACGGCCGCGGCCGTGGCAGGCTCGCTCTCCCGGCTCTCCCCCGAGGGGACCTACCAGATCCAGACCGAAGCGCCCGCCTTCCAGCGGCTCCCCCTGGAGCTGACCCTGCTGCCAGGTGAGCGCCTCCCCGGCTTCTTCACCCAGGCCTGGGGAGACGCCGTCTGGGTCGAGCCGCGCGGGAGCTTCTTTGCCGAGGAGAGGCGCTCGGACGGCGTCTGGGTGCGGGGGTCCTC
>DASWME010000234.1:0-10111 GCA_036399915.1 Thermoanaerobaculia bacterium | reverse complement strand
GGTGCAGGCGTACCCTGACGTTCTCCGTCGTGAGGCCGAGAGCGTCGGCGGTCTGCTCGGTCGAAAGGCCCTCGACCTCGCGCAGGCAGAAGACGGCCCGCAGCGGATCGGGGAGGAGCTCCACGGCTTCGCGGAGGACGGCTTGCAGCTCGCGGTTCTCCAGCTCCCGTTCGGGACCGAACGTCTTTGCCGGCGGCTCGGGAGGCTCGCCGCCGTCGATGGGGACCAGGCGCCGCCGTTTCTGGGCGCGAGCCAGCGCTTCGTGGCAGGCGATGCGGGTGAGCCAGGTGGAGAACAGGGCCTCGCCGCGGAAGGTGGCGAGCTGGCGAAAGGCCCGCACGTAGGCCTCCTGCATCACGTCCTCGGCCTCCGCGTCGTCTGAGAGGATGCCGCGGGCCACGCGGAAGAGCCGCTGGTTGTAGCGCCGCATCAAGATCTCGAAGAGCGAGGTGTCCCCGGCCAGCACGCGCTCCACGACCTCCTCGTCGGAGAGGGCCGTGGGCACGGCGGCGGGCTGGAGGGCTGGCTGGCTCATCGTCTCGGCTCCACGGCGAGTCTACACCCGGCTCTCCCGCAGGCTGGACGCGTGCACCGCGGTGGCGGGCGCCTCCTGCCGCAGCTCGGCGACGCGGGCGAGCGTGTACGCGCCGACCGCCATCGCGAGGTCGCGGACGGCGATGTCGAACAGGCCCAGCGTGACGAGGTTTCCCGCGATGAGGACCAGCCAGGCGGCGGCGATCCACGCCCCCAGCCGCGTCCAGCGCGTGAGCACCATCAGGCCGACCACGATCTCGATGATCCCCACGGCATACATGAAGGTCTGCGCCGGCACCGGCAGCAGGTTGGCCACCCCGGGGCTCAGGTACTTCGGCCAGTCCGTGAGCAGGTTGAGGAACTTGTCGAGCCCCGCGAGCAGCGGGACCAGTCCATAGGTCAGCCACAAGGGCCGGTACAGCGATTCCAGGTTCGGGCTCGGTTGCGTCGTAGGCATCGGATCGTTCTCCTTTCGCCTGTAGAGAGTGGCGAAGCCGGAGAACGTTACAGCGGGCACGACTGAATCCACCTGAAGGGCGGTCCCATGGCACGGGGATTGAACCCGGAGCGGGAGAGGATAGACTGTCCCGGGAGAAGACCATCATGCCCAGGAAGCAGAAGACCGACGACGACACCCTGACCCGGCCCCTCTCAGACGAGATCTCCGCCGCCGTGGCCGAGGACCTCGAGAGCTTCGACTCCGCCAAGGCGGAGCGGGACTCCGAAGAAGCCTGGACGCGCGGCACGGACGTGGCGAGCAGCGGCCTGCTGAGCTTCTACGACCGCCTGCGGGTGAAGATCCTCCATGCCATCGAGAAGCGCGAGGGCAAGCGCGGCGCCAGGCTGACCGAGGGCGCGGTGCGGGCCCTGCTGCTCGTGCCGGACGTCTTCATCCTGCTCGTGCGGCTGGCCCTCGACAAGAACGTGCCGGGGTCCACCCGGGCTCTGATCGGCGGCGCCCTGGCCTATTTCGTCCTACCCATCGACCTGCTGCCGGAGGCGCTGCTCGGGGGCGCGGGGTTCATGGACGACTTGGTCCTCGCCACCGCCGTGCTGTCCCAGGCCTTTGGCGGCGACCTCGAGCCCCACGCCCGCCGGCACTGGAGCGGGTCCGAGGACCTGCGCGTCGTCATCCGCGACATCACGGAGACCGCCCAGTCGCTCCTCGGCCAGAACCTCTACTCCCGCTTGAGCCGGCTGCTGTCGCGCCGGGGGATCGAGCTGGGCGGCTTCAAGAAGCGCAAGCGCTGATCTACAGCGCCAGCGGGTCCGGCACGGGAAAGCCCCGCATCTGCGCCTCCCGCCGCGCCCTGAGCTCCTCGAACAGCTCGCGGATCAGGGGAAAGCCGCCGTCCGGGAAGTTGTCGGGGTTGTCCCAGAACTCGGCGAGCGCGCCGGTGCCCCAGCGCTCGTAGACTGTCACCTTGAGCATGAGCTGGAGCTTGTCGCAGGCCTTGACCAGCCGGGCCTCGGGGCTCGAGCCCTGCTGGTACTCCTCGTAGAGCTGGAAGGTCCGCGCCGGCAGCGGGGCGAGGATGTCGGCCATGGCCGCGGCCTCGGCCGCCTTCTTGGCCCCCTCGGGGAAGTAGTGGGAGGAGGTGCGCGGCAGGTCACCGATCCGCAGCTCGGCCAGGTCGTGCACCAGAGCGATCTCCACCGCCCGCCCGACGTCGATCCCTTCGATCCACGAAGCCAGGACCCAGACGAGGAACAGGACGTGCCAGGTGTGCTCCGTCACGCTCTCGGGGTCGGCGACGCCCCGCAGCACGTAGCCGCTGCGGGGGATGCGGTCGAGCATCTGGGTCTCGAGGAAGAGGTCGAGCAGGGTGCGGTTGGCTTTCATCGCTGGTGGAGGTTACGCTAACCGGCAACATGAAATCCAATCGCCGCCGCAACGCCCTCCTCCTCGCCGGCCTCGCCGTTCTCTGCGTGGGCATCGCGTGGGCGCTCGCGGCCCGGTCCAACGAGGGCCGGGGCGCGGTCCGCGTCTCGGGGCGGCAGATCGAGTTTCCCGCGATCGTCACCCGCGCTTCGTTCGAGCGCGAGCTGCTGGGTCTGGGCATGCCCGGCTACCACCTGATCGTCTGGCAGGGCGGACGGGCCGCGCCCGTGGCGCTGTTCCGCGCCGAGGTGACGGACACCGAGGTGCTGGACGCGCTCGAGCGGCTCGGAGCGCGGCCGGGCGACGCGCTCGGCATGGCGACCTGGGAGGAGCGGAAGGACCCGTCCTCACAGGCGCCCGACAAGGTCATCGCAGGCCCGCCGGTCGAGATCCTCGTCAGGGTCCCCGGCCGCAGGGCGCCGCTCACGCTCGACCAGATCCTGGAGGACCCCGGCGGCCGCGGGTTCGACATGCGCTTTGGCGGCCACCGGGCGAACATCCCGAAGTGGAAGTCGGGCTGCGTGGTCTGCCTCTACTCCTGCCCGGGCAGCAAGGTCGGCAACGCCCGTTACACGGTGCGCGACTACGTCAAGGGGACGACGCGGTTCCGGGTGCGGCTGGGCGTGCTGCCGGAGGATGGGACGCGGGTGGGGGTCGTTTTCCGGTTGCGGTGAGGAGGGCGAGGAGCGCTACGTGACGATCGGACGCCAGACGAAGACCGGGCTCATGGCCTCCGGGTCATGACCACGGCAGCTCCGCGTTCGAGCTGATGCCGATCAAAGGTGATCAATTCCATCTGGAGCTGCTTTGCGAGGGCTACATAGATGGCATCGCAGCCTCGGATCCGCTGTTCGGCGGCGATTTCCGCGGCTCTGGCCGCGAGGGTCTCGGTCACCGGAAAGAACTCCACGAGGCGCTTCGTGCGGAGGAGGGCTACCGCCTGCCTCGCGAGTTCCTCCTCGCCAAGACCTCGCCCGAGTGCGGAAGCCACCTCGGCTAGAAGGATCACTGGGGAAACAACAGGATCGTCGTCGCCCTCTGCTTCCTGGAGCCACCTGCGGCTCGCGTCATGACCAGGCTCTTCTGAGTTGAAGAGCGCGACGCAAACGCTGGCATCGAGGACCGGCATCTTAGCGTCGCTGCTCCTCAACCAGCTTCACGGCTGTCTTCGGAGAGCGCCAAGCCTGGGCGATCTGTTCGGCCAAGTCGTCCAGCTTTGCCAGAGCCTCCTCACGCTCCACCTGTCGCAACTCGCCCCCACTTACCTTGGAAAGAGGCCGAAGCACTGCCACTGGCTCCCCGCGAACCGTAACGATGTACTCCTCGTCCCGCTCGTGTACATCGCGCACGATCTCTGAAGCTCTAGTTTTGAGGTCCCGAACACCGATTCTGCCAGCCATCATGCGCCTCCTGTGGCTACATCCATGTGACCACATGCTAGGTCGCTTCAGGCTGCAAGTCAAGTCGCAGCACCCGGCAGGAGGAGAGGCTGCCAGCCGGCGAAGATCAGCCGAGGCGAGGTGCCATGCGATTCGCGCGGCCAGCAACTGGGTGCCAATGTGATTCGCGCCCCCTCTCCCACGGTGTCAAAGAGAATCTGGTGGAGAAGATCACCGATTGGCCCGGCGTTCACTGCGTGCATTCCCTGCTGTATGGCGCGACGGTGGAGGGGCCACTGGTACGACCGCACGCAGGAGTACGCCGCCGGCGACGCGGCGAGGATTTCGACCCGATGCGATTCGCGACGCTCGGGGTCTTGACCCTTCACCGATGCCCCGCTGTCCTTGGCGGCTTACCGTGAAGCCTCCGCGAAGCTGCGGTCCGGGGTCCTAGACGCTAAGTTCTCCGCTGCAGCTCGTGTTAGACCTCGCTAGCTTCCCCTTCGCGCTGAGTGAGAAAGCTGGCAATCTTCTCGTGCCATCTATCTCGAGACCAGTGTACGACCCGCTCGATCCTCCGCAGTTTCCTTTCAATCTCAGGATTCATATTCATCTCGATGAGAATCCGGTCCACGAGGCCATTGTCGGCGGCTGGACCTAGCATCGCGCCTACCTGCTTCATGACGTGCCATCGGTTGTGCGAAACGGCTAACTCGAGCGCCGCCAAGAAGTTCCGATTTGTGGATCGAAGGACTTCCGTGCAATGCGCTGCCCGTCGGGATTCTTTACTTCGTGAACCACACCGAAGCCACCACGATCGATCAGTCGGACTACACGCATCTCTGCATCCAGAGGGCTGCCTATCTCCGTTTGATCTTCTCCGCCTGCCCCTGAACGCCGCCCTACGACGGGCAAATCCGTCCGCCCCCCTACTTCCCCGGCACCGGCAGCAAACTGCTGTGGCGGGTGAGATAGTCGCTCAGGGTGAGAAAGATCAGGATCCCCAGCCAGAAGAAGCCCGCCGCGGCTGTCAGGACCGTCATACGCGTGCTGTAGCGCACGTGCATGAAAAAGAGCAGCACGAGCAGGGCCTTGGTGACGGCGATGGTCAGCGCCACCACGTCGTTGGCCCAGCCGAGGTCCACCTGGGCGACCAGCCAGGTGACGACGGTGAGGACCATCAGCGCGGCGAAGACCAGGAAGTAGACCTTGCGGGAAGTTACGTGCTCGGCCATGCGTCATCTCTCCGCGGTCACTGGGCGTGGGCGCCCAGCAGGTAGAGCAGGGGGAAGAGGAAGATCCACACGATGTCCACGAAGTGCCAGTAGAGGCCGGTCATCTCCAGCGGGTTGTAGTACGCGGCGTCGAACTTCCCCTTCCAGGCGAGGACGGCCAGCACGGCGAGGATCGCGATGCCGATCACCATGTGGGTGGCGTGCAGGCCGGTCATGATGAAGTAGAGCGAGAAGAAGATCTCGGCGTGCCGCTCGAGCTGCGGGTCGCGCGCGGCCAGCTCCTGAATGTGCTTCCCCGCGTGCTCTTCCTCGAATCTGAAGCTCGGTCCCGGCACGTGGTGGTGCTCGAACTTGTCGGCGTACTCGAAGCCCTTGATCACCAGGAAGGTCGAGCCGAGGCCGATCGTCGCCAGCAGGAAGATCACGATCCCCTTGCGCCAGTTCACCTGCGCCGCCCAGATGGCGAGGGCCATGGTCAGGCTGCTGCCGATCAAGACGGCGGTGTTGACGCCGCCCAGCAGGACGTCGAGGGTGTTGCTCCCCAGCAGGAAGGCCTCGGGGTAGCGCAGCCGGTAGATCACGTAGGCGAGGAAGAGGCCGCCGAAGAACATGATCTCGGTGACCAGGAAGAGCCACATCCCGAGCGTCGAGGACTCCTTCTGCTGCTCGAGCGTATCGAACTGATGGGCCAGCGCGGGGTGGTGATGCGCGCCGGCCCCAAGCGTCTCCACGAGCGGGCTGCTAGCCAACGGTGGCCTCCTCCGTCATGCGGTTGTGGACCTCCTCGCGGTTGTACTCGTACGGGCCGTGGGTCACCACCGGCGTGGTGTAGAAGTTCTCGGTGGGCGGCGGCGAGGGGGTGTCCCACTCGAGCCCCACGGCGCCCCAGGGGTTCTCGCTGCTGTGCGTGCCGTAGCGCATGGACCAGAGGAAGTAGAAGAGCGGCAGCAGGTAGCCGACGCCGAGGATGGAGGCGCCCGCGGTGGACAGCACGTTGAGCACCTGGAACTCCGGCGGGTACGACCAGTAGCGGCGCGGCATGCCGAGGTAGCCGAGGATGAACTGCGGGAAGAACGTCAGGTTGAAGCCGACGAACACCAGCAGCGCCGAGAGCTTCGAGAGAAAGGTTGGATACAGCCGGCCCGAGATCTTGGGCCACCAGTAGTGGAGCCCGCCCAGGTAGGCCATGATCGTGCCGCCCACCATGATGTAGTGGAAGTGGGCGACGATGAAGTAGGTGTCGTGCACGTGGACGTCGATGCCGAGCGTCGCCAGCATGACGCCGGTCAGGCCGCCCAGGGTGAACAGGCCGATGAAGCCCAAGGCGTAGAGCATCGGCGTCTGGTAGGAGATCGACCCCTCGTACAGGGTCGCCGTCCAGTTGAAGACCTTGATCGCCGAGGGCACGGCCACCAGCATGGAGAGCACCGAGAAGATGGTGGCGGCGTAGACCGACTGGCCGGCGACGAACAGGTGGTGACCCCACACCAGGAAGCCCAGCACGGCGATGGCCACGCTGGCGAAGGCGACAAACCGATAGCCGAAGATCCGCTTGCGCGCAAAGGCGGCCACCAGCTCGCTGATCACCCCCATGGCCGGCAGGATCATGATGTAGACCGCGGGGTGGGAGTAGAACCAGAACAGGTGCTGGAAGAGGATCGGGTCGCCCCCCAGCCGTGGGTCGAAGATGCCGAGGTGCAGCAGCCGCTCGGCCGCCACCAGCAGCAGGGTGATGGCGATGACCGGCGTGCCGAGGACGATGATCAGGCTGGTCGCGTAGGTGGACCAGATGAACAGCGGCAGCCGGAACCAGGTGAGGCCCGGCGCCCGCATGCGGTGGATGGTGACGATGAAGTTGAGCCCTGTGAAGATCGTCGAGAACCCGTTGATGAAGATGCCGAGGGCCGTCGGGACCACATAGGTGTTCGAGAAGGCCGTGGAGAACGGCGTGTAGAACGTCCAGCCGGTGTCGACGCCGCCGTGGGCGATGGCCCACAGGGTGAAGACGCCGCCGATGTTGTAGACGTACCAGCTCGCCAGGTTGAGCTTGGGCATCGCCAGGTCCTTGGCCCCGATCATCAGCGGCACCAGGAAGTTGCCCAGCACCGCCGGGATGGCGGGGATCAAGAAGAAGAAGACCATGACGATGCCGTGCATGGTGAACATCCGGTTGTAGGTGTCCGGTCCCATCAGGTCCCCCTCGGGGGT
Organism: Thermoanaerobaculia bacterium; assembly: GCA_036399915.1. Lineage (GTDB taxonomy): Bacteria > Acidobacteriota > Thermoanaerobaculia > Multivoradales > UBA5704 > DATARR01. Next base: position 2,873 of record DASWME010000234.1, on the reverse strand, counting down.
CAGCAGCTCGAGGCGGACCAGGGCGGCGAACAGGCCCCCCAGGGCGAAGAAGACCGTCACCGAGATCAGGTAGAGGATGGCGATCCGCTTGTGGTCGCGGGTGAGGAGCCACGACCTCACGCCGTAGGCGGCGTTGATGTAGTTGGGCCGCTCGAAGGCGGTCTCCGGAGTGGTGGTGACGGGGGCGCGGGCGGCTGCGGTCGTATCCATGGCTCATCTCACTTCTGCGGCGGCTCGGCCGGGCCCGCGCTCTGCGGGGCGTTGGAATCGGCCTGGCCTCCCGCGATATCGGTGACGCCGGCGTTGGGGCCGCCGGTGCCGCCCGCGGGCGCGCTGCCGGCGGGACCGAGCGAGCGGACGTAGGCGATCAGCTCGGTGAGCTGCTCCTCGCTCACCTGACCCTGAAAGGTGGGCATGACGGGCTCCCAGCCGGCGACGAGCTTGGCCGTCGGGTTCAAGATCGACTCGCGGAGGTAGTTGTCGTCGGCGATGACCGTGCGGCCGTCGGCGAGCTTCACCTGGCTGCCGTAGAGCCCCTCGAGGGCCGGGCCGCGGGCGAGGCGGCCGGAGGCGCCCGCCCGGTGGCAGGTCACGCAGGCGAGCGACTGGAACAGCTCGGCGCCCGAAGCCACCAGCGATCTGCCGGTGGCGCCGCCTGCGAGCCAGGTCTCGTAGGCCTGCGGCTCCATGACGATGACGCTGCCGATCATCCGCGAGTGCTCGGTGCCGCAGTACTCGGCGCAGAACAGGTGGTAGACGCCCGGCCGGGTCGGCTGGAACCAGACCGAGGTGTAGCGCCCCGGCACGGCGTCCTGCTTGACCCGGAAGGCGGGGATGTAGAAGCTGTGGATCACGTCCTCCGAGGCCAGCTTCACCTCGATCGGCTGGTTGACCGGCACGTGCAGGGTGTTGATCTCCCGCTGGCCGCCGGGGTGCTGGACCTTCCACATCCACTGCCTGCCGATGGCGTTGAACTCGACGGTGTCCTTCGGCGGGCGGTAGATCTGGAAGAACACCCGCGTGCCCCAGACGAACATCGCCAGCATGATGGCGAGCGGGATCACCGACCAGCCGACCTCCAGCCAGATGGCCGCCCGCTCGTTAGCGCCCACGTCCTCGGGGTGGCGCCGGCGGTAGCGGACCATGAAGTAGAGGATCAGGCCGGCGATCAGGACGGTGAAGAACAGGCTGATCACCGACCAGACGACGAACAGCAGGTCGACGTCGCCGGAGACGGTCGAGGCCGATTCGGGGAAGAGAGGGAACTGCGAGTTCATGTCAGGCGGCTCCCAGAGGCCCGGGCCGGGCGGTCTTGCGCCGCCGCAGGAGCACGATCAGCAGGGCGAGGCCGGCCACCGAGGCGATCGCGGCCAGCCGCAGGATGTCCAGGATGACGACGCTGTAGCGGCCGGTCACCGGATCGTAGTGGAAGCAGTAGAGCAGGACCTGGTCGACCAGGCCGCCGATCTTGCCGCCGGCCGACTCGACGAGCCCCAGGCGCACGTCGCGCGCCGGGAACTCGAGGCCGAACAGGTAGCACGAGATCCGCCCCTGGGGGGTCAGGATCACCATCCCCGCGGCGTGGGCGAACTGATGGGTCCGCGGGTCCTCAACGTACTTGAAGCCGACGGCGTTGGCCAGCCGGTCGATCGACGGCTGCTCCCCGGTCAGGAAGTGCCAGCCCTTCTCGGTGCCCGGCCGGGCGTAGCGCTCCAGGATCTCCCGCCTCTTCTGCGCGGCCATCGCCGGCGTCTCCTTGGGGTCGATGCTCGCCACCACGACCTCGAAGTCCCTGCCGGGATCGAGGGAGAGCGGCTTGAGGCTGGTCTCCACCCCCTGCAGCACCAGGTCGCACAGCATGGGGCAGTGGTAGTAGGCGAGCACCAGGATGGCGGGGCGGCGGCCGAAGAGGTCGCCGAGCTTCAGCGGGCGGCCCGCCTCGTCGCGGAACGGGAGGTCCAGGGGCACCTGTCGCCCGAGCCGCTGGTCGTAGCGCACCTCCCGGAGCGGGCCGGGCATGGTGTTGCCAGGCATCACCGAGACGTCGTCGGCATGCGCGGCGGCGAGGGCCAGCAGCAGGGATGAGACGAGTAGAGCGGAGATGGCGAGCTTCACCGGGGTGGCCCCTCTCTGCCCGGCGGAGCGGTTTGCCCGCGAGGCCTCACCCCCTGGCCCCCTCTCCCTGACGGGAGAGGGGGGACAGGCAAGACGTTTCTGTTTCGTTCCCCCTCTCCCGTCAGGGAGAGGGGGCCAGGGGGTGAGGCCTCACGCGCCATTGCCGCGCCCGTGCCACCGACGACCTCGGGGGAGACGCCGCGGGCCGCGATCACGTCGATCGCCACGTCGAGCGGCACGCGCACGGTGCCCTGCTGGCGGTTCACCCAGGCGGCGTGGTCGATCAGGGCGTCCTCCGCCTCGCGCATCCGGCGCATGTCTTCGTTGGGATCGATCTGCAGGCGCGGCTCCGGCGGCGGCGGCTGTGGGCTCGCGGCCTCGATGGGCGTCAAGCGCACGTCGTGCTTCTTGTCATACGTGCTGAACCCCCGCAGGAGCCACCAGATCAGCAGGTGGACCACCAGCGCCACGGCCACCAGGATGGCGCCCGTCCAGAGCACGCCGCGCAGGTTTATCTCGCGGTCGAACTCCGCCTCCTCGGGCGCGTGGGGTGTGACTCCCCGGCCGGTCCCGGGGCCGACGTCGGTCTTGGCGTCGAGATCGGAGCGGTCGTGCCGGTCAGTGCTCATGGGCGATCGCCTCCGGCAGGAAGGGGTCGTGGAGCGGCAGCAGCGGCCGCCTCTTCAGCTCGCGGACGAACCAGAAGAGCCACAGGCCGCCGATGGCGACCGGGGCCGCGGCGTAGAGCCAGTAGAGGG
>DASWME010000233.1:0-8399 GCA_036399915.1 Thermoanaerobaculia bacterium | reverse complement strand
ATCGCCGCCAGTGCGGTGGAGAACGCGGCGATCCTCGGCGCCGCTGCCCTCTGGATCGACGCCACCAACGGCGCCTCTCTGGGCATCCGCGGCGGCCCCGGACCATGAGCCTCTGGTCGGAGATCCACGAGCAGGCGGCGGTGCTGGAGGGGCTGCTGCGCACGCAGGCGGGTCACGCCGCCGAGGTCGCGGCGGCGATCGCGGCGCGGCAGCCGGCCTGGGCGCTGGTGGCGGCACGCGGCAGCTCCGACAACGCCGGGCTCTACGCGCAGTACCTCTGGGGGGCGCGCAACCGCCTGGCGGTGGCGCTCGCGACGCCATCGCTGTTCACTCACTACGGGCGGCCACCGCGGCTCGCCGGCGCGCTGGTGGTCGGCATCTCGCAGTCGGGCCAGTCGCCCGACATCGTCGGCGTGCTCGCCGAGGCGCGGCGCCAGGGCGCGCCCACGCTGGCGATCACCAACGATCCGGGATCGCGCCTCGCCGCGGCCGCGGAGTGGGTGCTCCCCACCGGCGCCGGCGAGGAGCGGGCCATCGCCGCCACCAAGACCTACACCAGCCAGCTGCTCGCTGTGGCCCTGCTGTCGGCGGCGCTACCCGGTGGCGAGGAGGATCGCGAGGCCCTCGCCGGCGTGCCGCGGGCGGTCGCTGCGACGTTGCGGCTCGAGGCGGGGGTGGCGGCGGCGGCGCCGCGCTACGCGCCGATGCGGCAGTGCGTCGTCCTCGGTCGCGGTTTCCACTACGCCACCGCCTGCGAGTGGGCGCTCAAGCTCGAGGAGCTCACCTACGTCGTGGCGGAGCCCTACTCGGCGGCCGACTTCCGCCACGGGCCGGTCGCGATGGCGGCGCCGGGGTTCCCGGTGCTCGCGGTGGTCCCCGCCGGCGCCGTCTACGCCGACGTCGTGGCGCTGCTCCGCACGCTCGTGGAGAAGCGCGGTGTCGACCTCGTCGCCCTGTCGGACGAGGAGGAAGCCCTCGCCCTGGCGCGCACGCCGCTGCGGCTGCCGGGCGGCCTGCCCGAGTGGCTCACGCCGATCCCGGCGATCGTCGCCGCCCAGCTATTCAGCTATCACCTGGCGCGCGCCATGAGCCGCGACACCGAGGCGCCGCGGGGCTTAAGCAAGGTGACGCAGACGTGGTGAGCGCGTTCTGCGGTCGTGGTTCTCAGGTAGAATACGGGCGACTTCCCGGGTGAAGGAGGGGAGCGATGCGCTCTCTACGGATCGAACCGGTTCTCGTCGGACTGCGCCCGGAGGCTATGCCGCGATTCCCACACCTTCCACCCTCGTCGTCGCCAACGGCTATCTCTTCTTTGCCGCCGACGACGGCAAGACCGGCGCCGAGCCCTGGGCCTTGCCTCTGAGCCCCTGAGGGCGGTAAGTGCCTACTCGTCAAGAACTTGAAAAGGAGCCCCTCCTCTCTCAGGGGGAGAGGAGGGGAACGGTGTGGATGGCCGCCGCGGCGATCCTCCTCCTGGCCGCCGCGCTTCCCGCCGGGGCGCGCTACGTCCGCTCGGTCGCCCGCTACGCGCCTCCGGACGTGACGCTGGTGGACGCCCGGGGCGAGCGGGTGCGGCTGGCGGCAGTGCTGGACCATCCCGGGCCGGTCCTCCTGCAGTTCATCTTCACCACCTGCCCGTCCGTCTGCCCGGCGCTGAGCACGACGCTCTCGGCCGCCCAGGAGAATCTGGGAGAGCGGGTGCGCTTGGTCTCGATCTCGATCGATCCGGAGTTCGATACGCCGGCGCGGCTGCGGACCTACGCCCGGCAGTTCAAGGCCGGGCCGCAATGGTGGTTCCTGACCGGCAGCCGCGAGGACGTGGCCGTAATTCGGAAGGCGTTCGACGCCTACAGCGCCAACAAGATGTCGCACGAGCCGCTGACGTTCCTGCGGCCGGCGCTTGGGGCACCGTGGGTGCGCCTCGCCGGTGGGATCGGCCCCGCGGATCTGGTGGAGGAGGTCCGCCGGTCGTCGCCGGAGGTGGGCCAGCGCATCTACCGGGACGGGCTCCTGCCGTCGGGCCGGCCGCTCGCGGCCACGGTCGAGGGTGGGACCGCGGTCGGGGGGGCTCAGCTCGCGTGCGCCTCCTGCCACCGCCGGAGCGGGTTCGGCGCTAGCGAGGGCGGGGTCTACGTGCCGCGGGTGACCGGCCCCGCGCTGTTCCAGCCGCGGCAACTCCGCCGGGCCGACCTGTTCCGGAACCTCTACCAGGAGGTCCAGCCCAAGCCTTACGGCGAGCGCGTGCGGGATCCGCGGCTGCGTCCGGCCTACACGCCGGAGACGCTGGCGGTGGCCCTGCGCGAGGGGCGGGACCCGGCCGGGCGGACCCTCGATCCCCTGATGCCGCGCTACCGGCTGAGCGACGAGGAGGCAGCGCACCTCGCGGCCTATCTCCGAGGGCTCTCGGCCGCGCCGTCGCCGGGCGTGGACGGCGAGGCCATCCACTTCGCGACCGTGGTCACGGAGGGGGTGGACCCCGGCCGGCGCAAGGCCATGCTCGACGTGCTGGAAGCCTACGTCCGGTGGAAGAACGCCGAGACGCGGCACTCGGCGTCGCGGCTCGGCTCCTCGCCCTGGTATCGGGACGAGTTCGCCGGCTCCTACCGCGAGTGGAGGCTCCACGTCTGGAACCTCCGCGGGCTGGCCTCGACCTGGCCGGAGCAGCTCGCGGCGCACTACCGCGCGCAGCCTGTCTTCGCGGTGCTCTCCGGGATCGGCGCGGGCTCGTGGCGGCCGGTCCACGAGTTCTGCGAGCGGGCCGAGGTGCCCTGCCTGTTCCCCAACACCGACCTGCCAGTCGCCGATCCGCCGGGCGCCTACACGCTCTACCTCTCGCCAGGCTTGGCAGTGGAGGCGCAGGCCCTCGCCCGGCACCTCGCGGAGTCGCCGGAGGGGCGGATCGTCCAGGTCTACCGGGATGTGGACGAGGGGCGAGTCCCTGCCCAGGCGCTGCGGTCCATGGCCGGGCATCTCGAAGAGCGGGCCGTGCCGCCGGGCGTGGCACTAACTCCGGCCTTCTGGAAAAGGCTGGTCCGCGAGACCCGTCCCGACGTCCTCATGCTCTGGCTGGGTCCGGACGACGCGGCCACGCTCCGGTCCGCCACGGACGCCTTCGCCCCGGTCCGCCGGATCGTCTTCTCCGGCAGCCTCCTCGGAGAGGCGGAGCTGGACGTACCGGCCGGGCTGTGGGAAAAGGCGTGGCTGACCTGGCGCTTCGCCCTTCCCGGGCACGAGGAACCGCTGATCTACCGGGTCCGGGCCTGGATGCGCGCCCGGAGGGTGGAGAGGACCCACGAGCGGCTGCAGCTCGCCACCTGGTTCACTCTCGCCGTCACCGACCATTCGCTCACCCACATCGTGGAGAGCTTCTCGCGGGACTTCTTCGTCGAGAGCGTCGAGGAGGAGACGGAGAACGCGCTCAATCCGGGCGTCTTCCCCTCGCTGAGCCTCGGTCCCGGGCAGCGCTTCGCGTCCAAGGGCAGCTACGTCGTCCGCCTCGCCGCGGGTGGCCTGGAGGCGGTGGACGGGTGGATCGTGCCGTAAGACGCAGTGCTTGACAACTATATTTAGATAAACCTAACATTCGCAACGTTCAGGGGGTGCCCTCGCTGCATGGACCGGTCCTGGGGGCTGGGCTCCCGTCAGACTCGCGGACCCCGTAAGGTCCGCATACAGGAGGATTCCATGCAGACGAGCAGTATAAGAACCCCATCTCGTATCTTGGGCCTGCTGGCCCTGGGAGCGCTGCTGGCGTTCCCGATCCTGGCCCAGCCCACCATCAACGCTGGCTCCGTCCTGCTCTCGACACCAGCCAGTGCCGGGAGCAAGGTCGACTTTTCGAGCAACCCGATTCCCGCTGACTTCTTCTGCCCGGGCTCGGCTCCCTTTACCGGGTCGGTGCCGCTGCAGGGTGTTCCGCTGGCGACCAATCCGCCCGGGATCGCTGGCGGCACCGATACGCTTGTGGAGCACCTGACGGCGGCGGTCTTTTCAGGCGGGACCGCCACCTTCTCGGCGGTCCTCCGCGCGATGCACTTGGCGAGCGTCAACGACCTGTCCATCGTATGCGGGGATGGGACCACGACGTTGTGGCGGATGGACGTGTGCGCCTGCGGCCCGCAGGCGGCGACCAAGGTTGCGGTCCGGATCGATCCGGCCTGCAATACCTGCGGGACGGCCAGCGGCATCCTGTCGGTCAACGTCTGCCTCATGTTTACTCGGGTGGACACCGGCCAGACGGCCGGACCGATCCAGCAAAGCATCACTCTGGACCTCTCCAACGTGAGCTGGTGTTACCGGCCTGGAGGAGGAGAGACCGTGGCGGCGCAGCCATTCACCGTGGACACCGACTGCGACGGCCAGCCGGACCGTGATGTGCTTCCCTCCACGAACTTCCACACGGGCTATAAGTGCGCCAACCAGGGCCAGAACTGCTGGGTGATCTTCGCGTCCCTGACCCATTGCCATCCCAACTACACGAACCCCGGCGCGCACGACCACTGCATCAACCCGGTCTGCGGCGAGCGGCAGTAGAGGAGGAGCGGGAGATCGAGGAGGGGGCCGGTCCCGAGGGGGGCCGGCCCTCTGTTTACCTGGAGGAAAGTCAGGCGCGGGTCACGGCAGGGCGAACACGAACAGCGCCGTGCCCCGGGGAGCGCCGTAGAGCTCCGGCGCGTAGCCCTCGACCCAGCCTCCCCAGCCGGTCGGCACCGCCACATACTGCTTGCCGTTGACCGCGTAGGTGACCGGGTTGCTGTGGATGCCGCTGCCGGTCTGGAACTGCCAGAGCAGCTCGCCGGTGCGGGCATCGAAGGCCACGAACTCGCCCGTGGGCTTGCCGGCGAAGACCAGGCCGCCCGCGGTGGTGAGCAGCGAGGAGAGCATGGGATGGTCGTTCCGCCACGACCAGACCTCCTTGCCGCTGAGCGGGTCGAAGGCCTTGACGTGCCCCCACTGCTCCCCCTGGATCGGCTCCGCGCCGCCTCCCCAGTAAGGCATGCCCTCGCGGAACTCGGTTTTCGCGGCCTTGAAGGTGGCGCACTGCTCGACGACCGGCGTGTAGAGGAGCCCGGTGCGCTGGTTGTAGGCGGCGTGCGGCCACTCCTTGAGGCCAGCCGGGCCGGGGCAGATCTGGACTCCCTCGGGCGTCGGCGGCTGCTTCACCGTCACCCTGCCGGTCGCGGCGTCGATGTCGCCCCAGCTCACCCGGCCGTAGGGGACGGCGCGCACCAGCTTGCCGTTCGTGCGGTCGAGGATGAAGAGGTAGCCGTTCTTGTCGAAGTGGGCGAGCAGCTTGCGGCCGTCCTTGTCGAACAGGATGTTCTCGTTGATGCCGTCGTAGTCCCAGACGTCGTGCGGCGTCCACTGGTAGTGCCAGCGGATCGAGCCGTCGTCCGGGTCAATCGCGATCACCGAGGAGGTGTAGAGGTTGTCGCCGGGGCGGACGCTGCCGTCGAAGTCGGGGCCCGGGTTGCCCGTGCCCCAGTAGACCAGATCCAGCTCCGGGTCGTAGGTGCCGGTGATCCAGGTGCTGCCGCCGCCGGTGGCCCAGGAGTCCCCGGCCTGCCAGGTCTCGGAGCCGGGCTCGCCCGGCTTGGGCACGGTGTAGCGCCGCCAGGCGTGCCGCCCGGTCTCGAGGTCGAACGCGTCGAGGTGGCCGCGCACGCCGTACTCGGCACCCGAGCTGCCGGCCAGGACCAGGGTCTTGACCACCAGGGGCGCGGCCGTGGCGCTCTCGCCGGCGCGGACGTCGGCGAAGGCTTTTTGCCAGACGATCTGCCCGTTGGTGGCGTCGAGCGCCACCAGGTAACCGTTGGCGGTCGCCACGAAGACCTTGCCGTTGGCCACCGCCACGCCGCGGTTGACGTTGCCGCAGCAGAGCGGGGTGTCGAGCGGGATGGCATGCTTGTAGGTCCACAGCATCTGGCCGGTCGCGGCGTCGAGGGCCCAGACGTAGCCGTCCCAGCCGGAGACGAACATCACCCCGTCGACGACGATGGGAGCCGCTTCGAAGGAATAGATGGCCGGGGTGGCCACGAGGCCGATGACGCCGGCCTGGAAGACCCACGCCGGCTTGAGGCTCTTGACGTTTTCCGTGGTGATCCGGTCGAGCGGGCTGTAGCGCTGGCCGTCGTAGGCGCCGTAGTAGGTCAGCCAGTTCTGGGGGTCCCCGGAGCGGGCGCGGGCGATGCGCTCCGAGGTCACGCCACCCGCCACCGCGGGCGCGCTGCCCCGGGCGCGCTCGTTGACCTGGTTGAAGGTCTTGCCCTGCTGGGTGACGGGATAGTCCGGATGGGTGGCGCAGGCGGCGGCGCCCGCGGCCACCAAGGTGGTGGCGATCGAGCGAACGAACGCGTTCATGGCTCTCCCTCCCTTTTAATCGCCGCGCGGCCTCTTCTGCGGCGGCCGGTCGAGCTTGGCTTCCTGGGGAACCTCGCCGGGCACGATGACCAAGCCCAGCATGCCGCGCCCGGCGTGGTTCGACACCGGGCACCCGAACCAGTACAGGCCGGGCTGGTCGAGCCGGATCCTCACTCGGCCCGACTGGTGCATCGGCAGTTGCAGGATCTCCCGCTGGCCGTTGCTCGGCAGGAGGGCCATGTGGAGGGTCTGGTCCTCGTTGGCGAACTCGAGCTCCAGCTCCCCGGCGTGAGGCATCCGGATGATGGCGGGCTTCCAGATGAACTCGTTCTCAGGCACCCGGATCCTGTCCCGCATCACCCCGTCGGCTCCCTCCTTGGCGTAGGACAGACCACCGTGGGCGAAGAGCCGCGCGATGATCGCCTCGTTGGGGTGATCGACCGCCGGCAGCTCGTTGAGGAGCCTGACTACGTCGGGATTGAGCTGCTTGAGGACGCTGGGGCGGAGCAGGCGGACATAGTTACAAGCTGAGAGACACACGAGCGCCAGCGCCGCCAGGGCGAGACGTCTCATCCATCCCATGATCCACCTCCCAGAGCCGCAAAGGCGACACGGCTCGTAGAGAGATTCTGCAAGTATCGTTCCCAGATATTCCCCTCCTGCTACCCCCCACTCGTGGTGCCCCGGCTACCGGCATGCCCCTTGGCCGGTGCTAGCATGGACCTGTGGTGAAGAGAATTTTATCGGCTCTGCTGGTGCTGTGCCTCGCTGACTCTCTCGCCTGGGCGCAAGTTCCGACATCGAACGTTCTCTACCGGGTCCTTCGTCTCAGGACCCCCGCCGCGACCGGCTCGGCCTTCACCATCGAGGTCGACGGCAAGCAATACCTCATCACGGCCCGGCACCTCATGAAGGGCTTCAGGACCGAGGGGGAGGTCGACCTGTGGATCGAGGGACGATGGAGCCGGATCAGGGTCCGCGCCATCTATCCCGCCAAAGACGTCGTGGACATTGCAGCCCTCGATGCGGGCAGGCCGGTCACGGTCACCTTCCCTCTCGAACCTTCCGCCGGCGGGCTGACGCTTGGCCAGCAGGTCTACTTCCTCGGTTACCCTGATGGCTTGGGCACGTCGGGGACCGTACCTGCTCCGCCGGGATTTGGCGAGATCCCCTTCTTGAAGAGTGGGATCATCTCCGCGATGGACAGCAGGGACCCGGAGGCGAACCTCCTCTACGTCGACGGCCACAACAACCCGGGTTTCTCCGGTGGCCCGATCGTGTTCTGGCACTCTGGGAGCCGCAGTTTCCGTGTGGCGGGGGTCGTGCGGGGATACCGCAACGAGGCGTTGCCCGTGCTCAAGAAGAAGGATCTGGACGATCCCGAGGCGCCGGCCTACAACGACTTGTACACGAGGGCCAACTCCGGCATCGTGATCGGCTACGACATCAGGCACATCGTCGATGCGATTCGCGCTGCGAGCAGAGAGAGTCCTCCACCAGCGCGTTAGCCCGGTCGGGCCGAGGACCAGCGCGCCGGCCCGGGCTCCGTTGCCCACCGCTGCACGCCCGAGAGGAGTTGCGAATGCAGAAGCGGTCTCTGGAGCAGGCCTGGAAGATGGCTCTCACGGTTGTCGCCCTCGCGGCCACCGCCATGGCGCTCTACGTCCAGCTCTTCGAGCTGAAATCACGGCAGGAAGAGGACCGGCTGTCCGCCTCCCGGCTGGAGAATGCGCTTGCCGAATCCCGGGCCCGGCTCAGTGCCGAGATCCTCGCCGAGCTTCGCGCGGAGCTTGCGAAGGGGAAACCCGCGGCTCGGCCGGGCAATCAGCCGATTCCCGATGCCGTCCTGCGCCGGCTCGAGTCCGGCGAGGGCGCGGGCAGCGCGCTGCAGCAGGCCCTCGAGCCTCTGCACCCCCAGGAAGCCCGCACCATCGCCCGCGTGAACGAAAGCCTCCGGTCCCTCTCGCGGCAGATGGACGAATCCGACCGCGCTCTCCGGCGGGACCTCGAAGAGCTTCGAGCCGCGGTTGGGCGTGAGC
>DASWME010000232.1:0-31641 GCA_036399915.1 Thermoanaerobaculia bacterium | reverse complement strand
CGGTTGCCGCGTAGCGACTGCATCTGGATGTTGTCGTCCTCGTCGAAGCCGATGAACGGGTTCGGCCGCCGCTGGCTGCCCCGCGAGGCTCCCATGTAGGCTCGTATCAGGCGGTCACGGTAGGCGGCGTGGAGGGAGAAGCGGTTGATGTCCACGAACCAGCCCATGAGCCCGCCGACCAGAAGCAGAAGGGCGAGCACCGCGGAAACCGCCCACCAGGGGGAGTGGTAGACGACTCTCAAAGGCCATAACCAGGGGGTGTGGGAGACCCCCGTGGCCTCGGGCCAGGAGAAGTTCGTCGGCAGGTAAGTCTCCGCCAGCCAGCGGACGAGCAGGGTGGTCCCCAGGGAGAGGACCACCAGGATGAACACGGCGAAGATCGGCGCCGCGAGGACCAGGAGCTTGTCCAGCAGGCTCGAGGTCTTGTCCTGCTTCGCCTGCTGCCGATCCTTCTTGCCCTTCGTCCGGGAGCTCCGCCCGAGAAAGAGCGTGATCAGGCCGGAGATACCGCCTACCGAGGAGATCCAGTACACGGACCTCAGCACGGCGACCGGCCCGAAGATGACGATGGCGGAGAAGGCGATCCGGACGGCGATGGCGATCAGGATCCAGGCCCCGCCCCGCGCTAGCCACTCGCGGTCGGTGTCGCTCGTGTAGTAGCTCGACAGGCCGACGAACAGGGTCGCGGCGACCAGGAACAGGAAGAGCAGCAAAGGCGCGGCGAAGCAGACGTAGAGCTCGCTGACGAAGCCGGCGCTGACCTCCGGGAAGAGGCGCGAGGCAGCGAGCCAGGCCAGGGCGCCGCCCAGGGCGCCGGTGAGCGTCACGACCAGAAACTCCCCCACCACGTACTTCCTCACCCAGAGCCGGGAGATGACGAAGCCGCCGACGTGGAGCAGGACCCCGAACAGGGTGAACCCCACAAGCGGGGAGGTCTCCCAGCCCAGGATGACGTACCGCAGCCCGGAGAGGGGCGTTCCCCGGCTGCGCACCCAGGCCCAGTAGAGCGTGATCAGGATGGCCATCAACGCGAGCGGCAGCACACAGAGGCCGAGGACCCATTCCTGACCTCGCCAGCGCTCTGGGAACGTGCTTTTCTCCCTGAGGCTGGGGCGGTTGGCGCTGATGTAGGCGATGGCGAAGGAGCCCAGGAGCACGGCCGTCCAGAAGATCCCGGGCAGGACCATACTCTGGTGCGCCTGGAACCAGGGCCGCGTCCCCAGCCGGACCAGGATGACGCTCACCCGGGGAATCATCAGCACCGCGGCCAAGAGCGGCAGCAGGACGAGCCAGTTCAAGAAGAGGTTGCGGATGAAGATCGCGACCAGGGTCCAGGTGTCGGCCGAGAGGAGGCCCAGCTTGGGACTCATGTAGCGGCTGTAGCGGCGCAGGTACCGCAGCGGCTCCGGCTCCGGTTCGAGCGGCGACTCGGGCAGGCTGCGCAGCCGCGACTCGACCTGCTGGAGCGCCTGCTGCGGGTCCTGAGAGCGCTGGCGCAGGCGGTAGATCCACGCCGTGAGCCAACTCCCCAGGTAGCCTCCGCCCGAGACGGTCGAGAGGTAGTCGAACCGGTCGAGCATGCGATGGCGGGCGAGCCCCTGAAGCAGCCCCAGGCCGAAGGTGGCGCTGCGTATGCCGCCGCCCGAAAAGCACAGCGCGGAGCGGCGGACGCCGTTCTTGTGAAGCCAGGCATAGAAGTCCTTGACCCGCTCGACGTCGAGCCGCCGCTCGTACTCCTGCGCGTCCGACTGCCGCAGGGCTTGGAGCTTCTCCTCGAGGTCCGGCCGCCGCTTCTCCTCAAACTCCGCCTCGAACTCTTTCCTGGGGAACGGCGGCTGGATCCCCTGATGCTCGTACTCGTCGACCAGAACCCTGTACAGCAGGACGGCCGGGCTGGGCATGGCCTACCTCCCGTCGGTGCGGCTCGCTTCTTTAGAAACTGAGATCATGATAGCCGGTGCCAGAATCCAAGGCAACGTCCGCACCGGCGAGCCAGCCCCAGACATTGCCGGATGCCTTAAACTGCGGTAGCCTCCGCGATACCGACCTAAACTCCTTCTCAGCCTTGGCCCGGGGCATGAACAGCGGAAGAACCTCTCGGACGATCCCGTCGGCGCTCCTGTGCGCCGTCTTGCTGGCGGGCTGTCCTAGGGAAGACCGGGTCGTGGTCGACAGGGCCAAGGCGGCGGGAAAGACGGCAGCCGACTTTCCCCAGGCCGCCGACGACTACTTCAAGGACATGGACGGTGGCATCGCCCTTACGCCAGACGAGGCCAGGGGGCGCAACACCTGGATGGTCTGGACGGCGGGCAACGAAGCGTTCTGGGACTACATGGCGAACCACAGCTTCGGGTCGTTCGACCTGCTGAAGGTGCTTGACAGCCGTGGCCGCGGGCGCCGGTTCCACGGTTACGGACTGATGAACGACCCCGGTTTCCGCCAGGCCGGACGGACGGACGCGTTCGGGCTGTGGCTGGACGAGCGGACCGCCCCGCCCGAGCCCTTCGACGAGACGATCTACGGCCGCCCGTCAGGTATCGTGGGGTTGCGGCTCTATCCCAACCCGGACTTCGACAGCGGCGCCCGGCGGCATTGGAACGCCAAGCGGTTCTACGAGGATCCGAGCTACTACAAAGATCCCAAGTTGGTGCGCCCCTATCGCGTGGGAATGGCCTGCGCCTTCTGCCACGTGGGCCCGCATCCGCTGAACCCGCCCGCCGACCCGGAGAGGCCGGCCTGGGCCAACCTCGCGGCCAACGTCGGCGCGCAGTACTTCCGAGCGGGAGCCATCTTCGCCAACAATCTGGCGCGGGACAACTTCGTCTGGCAGGTTTTCAACGCCTATCCGCCGGGCACCGTGGATACCTCGCAGATCGCGACCGACAACATCCTCAACCCGCGCACGATGAACGCCCTCTACAGCGTCGGTCCACGCCTCGCGGCGGCCCGCGTGGAGACCATGGCCGGCGGCGCGCTCCATCTGCCGGAGGTGCAGGCCAAGGGGAAGACGTTTGCGGTCCCCCATATCCTCAAGGATGGAGCGGACTCCGTCGGCATCCAGGGCGCCCTCAGCCGGGTGTACGTGAACATCGGCGAGTTCCATGAGGAGTGGCTCCGCCATTTCAATCCGCTCCTCGGCGGCAAGCGGCAGACCCCCGTCGACGTCGGGTCGATGCAGCGGAACTCGACCTACTGGCTGGCCACCCAGGACCGGGTGGTCAATCTCGCGGCGTTCTTCCTCAAGGCCGCGGTGCCCCACCACCTGGCGGACGCGCCGGGCGGCGCAGCGTACCTGACCCGGGACCCGGCGGTCCTGACGCGCGGCCGGGTCGTCTTTGCCGAGCGCTGCGCCGCGTGCCATTCGAGCAAGCAGCCGCCGGACACCCTCAAGCCGCGCACCCCCGAGTACCTCGACTGGATCCGGAAGGCGGCCCAGGCCACGGACTTCCTGGACGACAATTATCTCTCCACCGAGACCCGTCACTCGATCACCCGCGTGGGCACCAACGCCTGCGCCACGCTGGCGACCAACGCCGTGCGCGGCCACGTCTGGGACAACTTCAGCTCGGAGACCTACAAGACCCTGCCGGCCGTCGGGAAGATCGAGATCCACAACCCGGTCGACGGCACCCGGTCGACCTACGACATGCCGGGTGGAGGGCGCGGCTACCTGCGGCCGCCGACGCTGATCAGCCTGTGGGCCTCGGCCCCCTACCTGCACAACAACTCGATCGGGAAGTTCACCGGCGATCCGTCGCTCGCCGGGCGCATGGCGGCCTTCGACGACGGCATCGCGAAGCTGCTGTGGCCGGAGAAACGCGCCGACGACGACTGCGAGGAGACGTGGGGATTGCCCTTCTGCGGTCCGGTCTACAGGACCACGCAGGAGAGCTGGCTGATCATCAACAAGGCGTTCCTCCCCGGCCTGCTCCAACCCCTGCTCGACAAGAACGAGCTGCGGATCGGCCCGATCCCCAGGGGGACGCCCGTCGGCCTGCTGGCCAACCTGAATCTCGAAGTGGACCCGAAGGACGTGCCGGGCCTGCTCGGATTGCTCGGCAAGGTGAGGCGCGACCTGCTCGAGATCAAGCTCCGTCACCTCGATGAACGGCAGAGCGCCGAGCTGCTCAAGAACCTGGTGCCGGACCTCCTGAAGTACAGCAAGTGCCCCGACTTTACGGTGAACCGCGGGCATACCTTCGGCAGCGACTTGAGCGATCCGGACAAGCAGGCATTGATCGAGTTCCTGAAGACGCTGTGAGCACCGGAGACGGGAGATCCGTCCGCCGGCGGCGGGGTCCACCGGCGGCCATTGAACAGGGAGCCAACGTGACGAATCGAGGACAGCCCGACTGCGACTTCATCGTCGTCGGCTCCGGCGCCGGCGGCGGGCCCCTCGCCGCCAACCTCGCCAGGGCCGGGTTCAAGGTGCTGCTGCTCGAGGCGGGAGACGACGCGGAACCCGACAACTACAACTGCCAGGTCCCCTGCTTCCATGCCTTCGCCTCCGAGGACGAGGCGCTGAAATGGGACTTCTTCGTGCGGCACTACAGCAGCGACGAGCGGCAGCGCCGCGATCCGAAGTTCGTTCCCGGCCGCGACGGCGTCCTCTACCCCCGGGCCGGGACCCTCGGCGGCTGCACCGTCCACAACGCCATGATCACCGTCTACCCGCACAACAGCGACTGGGACCACATCGCCGAGCTCACCGGCGACTCGTCGTGGGCCAGCGACAAGATGCGGCGCTACTTCGAGCGCCTCGAGAGGTGCGAGTACCAACGCCTGCGCAAGCTCATCCACAAGCTCCTGCGCTTCAACCCGTCGCGCCACGGCTTCGCCGGCTGGCTGGCCACGAACGTGGCCGACCCGGACCTCGTCTTTCCGGACCAGGAGCTCAAGAACCTCATCTGGGAGTCGGTCCAGGCTGTCCTGCGCGAGCTGAAGCTGCCACTAGAGGACAAGCTGGAGGACGTGCTGACCGCCCTCGACCCCAACGACTGGCGGCTGGTCCGGCGCAGCGCCCAGGGGATCCGGCAGACGCCTCTCGCCACCCACGGCGGCCGGCGCATCGGCCCCCGCGAGTACCTCAAGCAGGTCCAGAAGGACCATCCCGACCGGCTGATCCTCCGCACCGGCGCCCTCGCCACCCGCGTGCTGTTCGGCGAGGGCAACCGGGCGGTCGGCGTCAAGTATCGGGCCGGCCGCAGGCTCTACCGCGCCGCCAGCCACGCCGGCCGGGACGGTGAAGGCGAGACGAAGCAGGCGTACGCCTCGCGGGAGGTCATCCTGGCCGGCGGCGCCTTCAACTCACCGCAACTCCTGATGCTGTCCGGGATCGGCCCGCAGGAGCACCTCGCGCGCTTCGGCATCCCGGTGCGGATCGACCTGCCCGGCGTCGGCCGGAACCTCCAGGACCGCTATGAGGTCGGCGTCGTCAACCGGGTGAAGAGCGACTTCGCGCTGCTCAGGGACGCCACCTTCGCCGCTCCGGCGTCCGGCGGCACTCCCGATCCGGTCTTCGCGCAGTGGCTCAAGGGCCAGGGGGTCTATACGACCAACGGCGCGGTGATCAGCGTCGTCACCCGGTCGGCGGCGAGCCGGCCCGAACCCGACCTCTTCATCTTCGGGCTGGCGGGTCTGTTCAAGGGGTACTTCCCCGGCTACTCGCAGCTCTTCCGGGAGCACAAGGACTACTTCACCTGGGGAATCCTCAAGGCCCATACCAACAACACGGCCGGGCAGGTGACCCTGCGCTCGAACGATCCGCTGGACGTGCCGCAGATCGACTTCCACTACTTCGACGAAGGCAACGACGCGAGCGGGGACGACCTGGAGTCGGTGGTCAACGGCATCGAGCTCGCGCGGATGATGACCCGGGAGGCGCGGGCGCTGATCGAAGAGGAGGAGCTGCCGGGCGAAAACCTGCAGACGCGGGATGAGCTGCGCCAGTTCGTGAAAGACAACGCCTGGGGCCACCACGCCTCCTGCACCAACAAGATGGGCCCGCCAGGCGACCGGATGGCGGTGGTGGACAGCTCGTTCCGGGTGCATGGAGCGCAAGGGCTGCGGGTGGTGGACGCCTCGGTCTTCCCGCGCATCCCCGGCTTCTTCCCGGTGACCTCGATCTACATGATCAGCGAGAAGGCGAGCGACGTGATCGCCGCCGATGCCAGGAGGTGACTGCGCCTCGACCCACCGCCTGCTCCTCGATCTTCAGCGCGCCGCCGCGCCCGTGCCCACCCGGCGGGCCGTGATGAGCTCGCCGGCCGCTTCGGGGGCGAGCGGGAGCGAGACGAGGTAGCCCTGCACGCTGTCGCAGGCCAGGTCGCGCAGCCGCTCCCGCTGGCCGGAGGTCTCGACCCCCTCGCCGATCACCTTCAGGCCGAGGCTGTGGGCGAGCAGCACGATCGTGCGGGTGATCTCGGAGCTGCGGCCGTCGCCCTCGAGCTGGCGGATGAAGGAGCGGTCGATCTTCAGGGTGTCGATCGGCAGCCGGTAGAGATGGCCGAAGGAGGCGTGCCCGGTCCCGAAGTCGTCCAGCCAGACGCCCACTCCCATGCCCTGGAGCCGGCGCAGCATCTCGGCGGCCAGATCGGGGTTGCCGATGATGGCGCTCTCGGTGATCTCCAGCTTGAGGCTCTGCGGCGGCACGCCCGTCTCGGCCAGGATCTCCGCGACGACTTCCGAGAAATCGCCCTGCGCCAGTTGCCGGCCCGAGATGTTGACGCTCACCAGCAGCGGCTCCCCGCCCGGCAGCCGGTCCATCCAGGCCCTCATCTGGCGGCAGGCCATCCACAGGACCCGGGCGCCCAGGGACAGGATCATCCCGGTCTCCTCGGCCACCGGGATGAAGACCTCGGGAGGCACCTGGCCGCGCTCCGGATGGTTCCAGCGCGCCAGCGCCTCGAACCCGAGCAGATCGCCGCTGTCGAGCGAGACGATGGGCTGATAGCAGAGCTCGAGCTGCCCGCGCTCCAGGCTCCACCGCAGGTCGTTCTCCATCTGCAGGCGGGCCAGGGCCCGCGCGCGCATCGCCTCGTCGAAGACCTCGTAGCGGGACGCGCCCAGGCTCTTGGCGCGGTACATGGCGATGTCGGCGTCCTGGAGCATACCCTCGGCGGACTCGTAGCCGGTGGCGGAGAGGGCGATGCCGATGCTGGTCGAGGTGAAGACCTGCCGGCCGCCTAAGTCGCAGGGGGCGGCCAGCGCCTGGTGGACGCGGGCGGCGGCCCGCGTCGCGTCGCTGATGTCGCCGACCTCCTCGAGCAGGACCGCGAACTCGTCGCCGCCGAGCCGGGCCACCGTGTCGCCCAGCCGGACGCAGCTTTCCAGGCGCCGCGCCACCTCGGTCAGCAGCCGGTCGCCGGCGGCGTGCCCGAGGCTGTCGTTGACGAGCTTGAAGCGGTCGAGGTCGAGGAAGAGGACGGCGAAGAGGTAGCGCGGATGGCGCTTGGCGCGCGCCAGCGAGGAGGCGAGCCGGTCGAGGAACAGCACCCGGTTCGGCAGCCCCGTCAGGCTGTCGTACACCTTGCGCCCGGTGGTGTCGGTCTGCGAGCCGGCGATCCGGTACGCCCGGCCGGACCCGTCGCGCACCGCCAGGCCGCGGGTCAGCATCCAGCGGTAGCCGCGGTCCCGGTGGAGCAGCCGGTGCTCGTTCTCGAAGTGGGGCGTGCGGCCCTCCAAGTGCGCGTCCAGGTCGCGCCGCAGCCGCGGCAGGTCCTCGGGATGGATCCGGTCGAGCCACTCCTCGGGCCGGTCGGAGACCTCGGCTTCCGCGAGCCCGAGCATGCTCTTCCAGCGCGGCGAGAAGTGGACCCGGCCGGCCTTCAGGTCCCAGTCCCACAGGCCGTCGTTGGCGCCGCGGGCGGCGAGCGAGTAGCGCTCCTCGCTCTCGCGCAGGGCTTCCAGCGTGCGCGCCCGCTCCAGGGCGTAGCGGATCGCGCGCTCGAGCAGCGGCGCGTCGAGTCCGCCCTTCGACAGGTAGTCGGCGGCGCCCGCCCGCATGGCTTCGAGGTCCACGTCGCGGTCGCCCAGGCCGGTGAGCATGATGATCGGCGCCCGGCAGCCCGCCTCGACGGCCCGTCGCAGGAGGTCGAGGCCGTTGCGCTCGCCGAGGTGGTAGTCGAGCAGGTAGACGTCATGGGCCTGGGCGCAGATCGCCTCCAGGGCGGCGTCGTAGACGGGCTCCCAGTCGAGGCGGTAGCGCTCGCTGCCGATCTCGGCGAGGAGGTCGCGGGTGAGGACGAACTCGTCCTCGTCGTCGTCGACCAGCAGGACCCTGACCGGCTCGCCGGACATCAGACGCCCTCCCCCACGCCGGGCAGCTCGACGATCTCCAGCCAGTAGCGGCCCAGGGTCTTCATCAGCTCGACCAGCGACTGAAAGGTGACCGGCTTGGTGACGAACGAGTTGGCTCCCAGGTCGTAGCTGCGGAAGACGTCCTCCTCGGCCTTCGACGTGGTCAGCACCACCACCGGGATCTGGCGCAGCGAGGGATCGGCCTTGATCTCCCGCAGCGCCTCCCGCCCGTCCTTGCGGGGCATGTTGAGGTCGAGCAGGATGAGCCCCGGGCGGGGCGCCGCGCCCTCGCCGCCGTAGCGGCCGCGCTGGTGGAGGTAGTCCATCAGGTCCTCCCCGTCCTCGACGCAGCGCAGGTCGTTGACCAGCCGCCCTTCGGCGACAGCGTCCTCGACGAGCATCCGGTCGTCCGGGTCGTCCTCGGCGAGCAGGATGGTGACCGACCTCGTCTCTCTGCCGTGTGTCTTCATGCGACGTCTCCTCTGGGCGGCTGCACCGGCAGCTCGACGAGGAAGCAGGCGCCCCGGCCGGGCGCGCTGCGGGCGACGATGCTGCCGCCGTGGCGTTCGGCGATCTTCTTGCAGATCGCCAGGCCGATCCCCGTGCCCTCGTAGGTGCCCGAGCCGTGCAGGCGCTGGAACGGCTTGAACAGGCGTTCGAGGTACTTCTCGTCGAAGCCGATGCCGTCGTCCTCGACCTGGATCTGACAGCGGCCCGGCGCGGCGGCGCCGTCCCCGGCCGCCGCATTCCCGTCGAGGATCCGGCCCTCGACGCGGATCTGCGGCGGCTCGCCCGGCCGCTGGAACTTGAGGGCGTTGCTGAGCAGGTTCTGCATCAATTGCCGCATCTGCAGAGGATCGGCTTCGATGGTCGGCAGGTCGCCGACCTCGACGCGGGCGCCGGTCTTCTCGATGCGCAGCTCCAGGTCCGAGAGCACCTCGCCGGTCACCGCCGTCAGCGACACGGGGACGAACGGCTGGCCGCGGGTGGTCACGCGCGAGTAGGCCAGCAGGTCGTCGATCAGGGTCTGCATCCGGGTGGCGGCGTTCTGCATGCGCTCCAGGTAGTCGCGGCCCTTGTCGGTCAGGGCGTCGCCGAACTGCCCCTGCAGCCGGTCGCCGAAGGCGGTGATCTTGCGCAGCGGCTCCTGGAGGTCGTGCGAGGCCACCGAGGCGAAGCCCTCCAGCTCCCGGTTGCTGCGCGCCAGCTCGCGGTTGATCCGCTCCACTTCGCGGGTCCGCTCGACCAGGCTACCCTGGGTCTTCTGCAGGCGCTCGAGCGACTTCTGCGTCTGGTCGAGCATCTCGTTGAAGGCGTCCACCAGCAGGCCGAGCTCGTCGTCGTGCTCCCGGGCGGCGCGCACCGAGAAGTCCTTGCGCTCGGAGACGGCCCGCGCCGTCTGCGCAAGATGCAGGATCGGCTCCGAGATGACGCGCTGGAGCCGCGAGGAGAGCAGCAGGGCGGCTAAGGAGGAGGCGAGCAGCACCAGGGCGCCGATGCCGACGTAGCGGACGAGCCGCGCGCGGATCTCCCCCAGGTCGGATTCGAGCAGCACCGTGCCGATGCGCTCGCGGTCGAAGACGACCGGCGTCGAGAGCCGGAGCCGGCCCGCCGCGAAGCGGTGCCCGGGGGGCGGCGGCGCCGGGGGGAATTCGACCGCGCCGCCGCCGCGGACGTAGCCGGCCAGGCGGCGGCCGTCCTGGCCGTAGATGCAGGCCCAGAGCACGTGCCGTTCCGCCTGGAGGGCCCCCAAGGTCTCCTCGGCCCGCGCGCGGTCGTTGAACAGGATCGCCCCCGCGCTGTTCGAGCCCACGATCTCGGCCAGCGTCGAGAGGTCGGCCACCAGGAGCCGCCGGAAGTTGACCAGGTCGTGCAGCACGAAGGCGGAGCAGGCGAGCAGCAGGGCCGCCGAGCTGGTGGCCATCATGATGACGGTCAGCTTGCGGCGGATGGGGAGGTCGCGCAACGAGATCATTCCGGTCTCCTCCCCCGCCTCTCGCCGCCGGTGACCGCTTCCGCGAGCTCGAGGAGCTGCGAGCTGATCGCGAGGCCCGCGCGCGCCGCGGCCCCGCGGTCGACCTGGAAGCGGACGCGGTTCTGGCGGATGACGAAGCCGATGATCCCGCCGGCGCGGACGAAGCTCTCCTCCTCCCCCACGGTCAGCACGGCGCGGTCGCCGACGGCGGCGAGGACCTGCGCGAGCCGCGGCCTCTCGGAGGAGCTGACGAAGAGGATGCGGCACTCCTCCAGGCCGGCGAGTTGGGCGACCCGCCGCACGACGATCTGCCGGCCCATCACCGTCTTGCCGCTGATCATCTGGTCCAGCTCGCCGCCGAACGGATCCTCGCCGAGGACGCAGAAGGTCATCGGATCGCGGGGACCGCGGAAGGCCGTGGCCGGCCATTCCACGAACCTGGCGAAGTTGTAGAGGAACGCCGCCTTGACGGCGTACTCGCTGGTGGCCAGCGGCTGGGCCGCCGCCGTCGCTGCGGCAAGGCCGCCGGCCAGCAGCAGGAGGGCCGCGGCCTGGGCAGCGCCCGGGAGGCGCCGGCTCAGAAGCGCCATTCGAGCCTTCCGTAGAAGCCTCGCTGCGCGGCGGTGGCGTGCGTGGGGATCACCTCGGGCGAGAACTCGGCGTGGCTGCCGTCGAGCAGGTCCTGCCCCACGAGAGAGAGCTCCAGCCCCTGGCGCGGCTTCCATCCCAGTCGCAGGTCGAGGCTGGCGTAGCCGTCGACCGCGAGGGCCGGCAGCTCGTCCACGTAGCGCGCCGCGAGGTCCAGCTCCAGGCCGCGCCCGAGGTCCACCGAGGAGCGCAGGTGGAACTGGTGGCGCGGGGTGTCCCCCTCGGCGACCAGCGACATCGCGTCGGCGCCGGGCAGCAGGTCGAGACGGACCTCGAGGTAGCTGTAGGCGGCGCTCCAGCGCCAGCGCTTCGACGCCCGCCAGTCGGCGGCCAGCTCGGCCCCCCAGGCTTCCCCCTGCATGTCGTTGCCGATGCGCGCCGGGACGACCAGATGGGGCGGCCCGGGCGCCGGCTCCAGGTAGGGCGCCCCCGTGCGGGTCGTGCGCAGCCGTTCGTAGTCGTTGTAGAAGGTCGCCAGGTCGAGCAGCAGGCCGGGCGCGAGGCCCACCCGATAGCCCAGCTCCCAGGCGAGCAGCTCCTCGGAATCGAACTCCGGGTCACCGAGCGACGCCACGACGGCCGGGGGAGCCCCGGGGAAGAGCTGGCCGGGACCGAGCACCAGGGCGTCCAATCGGATATCGCGCTCGGCACGGGACGGGGTGCGGACCGCCCGCGACACGGCCGCCCACAGGGTCTGGTGCCGGCGCGGGATCCACACCGCGCGCACGTTGGGCTGGACCTCGAAGCCGGTGTAGTCGTTGTGCTCCAGCTTCGAGCCGAGGGTCAGCCAGAGACGGTCGGGGAGGAGCGCGACCTCGTCCTGCAGGAAGGCGCTGGCGAGGTCGTCCGTCCGCCGGGCCGGGGTGAGCCAGAGGACCTCGGAGCCGCGGATGTCGTCGCCGGTGCGGCGAAAGCCCAGGCCCCACAGGAGCCGGTGGCGGGAGCCCGGCGCCAGGCCGTGCTGCAGCTCCAGGTCGAGCGTGTCGCGGTCCTCGTCGATGAGCGCCGCCGCCCGTTGCGTGCGGTCGTAGTAGAGCTGCACCTTCAGCTCGGCGGCGTCCGGCAGCGTCCGCTGCCAGCGGCCGAGCAGGTGCCCTCCCGAGAACCGCTCGTCGTCGTCGACTGTCCGCGACACGGGGGCCTGGAGCGACTGGAGGATCAGCGTCTCCCCCGCTTCGCCGTCGTAGAGGTCCCCTTCGAGCGTCAGGCCGGTCCCCGCGGACGGCGCCGCGTCCAGGCGGAAGCCCGCGCGGCTCATCGACCAGTCGTCCGCCCCCGCGCCGCCGGTCAGGCGCTCGCCGCTGCCGCGCGCGAAGGACTTGCCGTAGACGCGGTAGAACGTCGACTTCCCCAGCGCGCCGCCATAGCGCAGAGCGGCGAAGCCCCGCTCCTCGGAGCCGCCGCCGGCCGCCAGCAGCCCGCCCTGGGTCTCGCGCGCCGAGCGGGTGATGATGTTGATGACGCCGTTGACGGCGTTGGCCCCCCACAGCGTGGCTCCGGGTCCGCGGATCACCTCGATGCGGTCGACGTCCTCGATCAGGGTGTCCTGGACGTCCCAGAAGACACCGGAGAACAGCGGCGTATAGACGCTGCGCCCGTCGATGAGCACGAGCAGCTTGTTGGCGAAACGGCCGTTGAAGCCACGGGCGCTGATCGCCCATTTGTTGGCGTCGATGCGCGCCACCTCGAGGCCGGGCACCATGCGCAGTGCTTCGGGGATGCTGGTGGCGCCGGAGCGGCGGAGGTCCTCCCGGGTGATCACGAAGACCGCCGCCGCCGCCGCGGAGATCGGCTCGGCCCGCTTGGAGACGGAGGTCACCTCGACGTCCATCAGCTCCTGCAGGCTCAGCTCGGTCAGGTCCACCTGGGGCTCGGAGGCGGGAGGGGGCTGGGCCGCCGCGTGGAAAGGGCAGCAGAGCAAGGGCAGCAGGCACCCCCAGAGGCGCAATGCCTTCCAGGATGCGGCCGGAACGGACGGACGGCTCGCCATGATCCCTCCTCCCGCGCGTCGGTCCCGCACGGGTGATGTGCTCAGAAAGCTGGGGAGATCTTAACGCATTTGCCGGCTGATATATAGTTGTAAGTCTACATTTCGGGTATCGAGGTTTCAATAGCTTTCGCAAAGAACTGCCCGCCGGGATCTGAACCGGACCAGACGGACCATTGACGGCAGGTCCCCTGGCTTATAGCATCCCCGAAAGTGTTGACAAGCACCGGCTCCTGGAGGAACGGTTGCTCTGCCCAAAGCGGTACCACAGATTTCATCCCGCACGGCCCCCTCCCTGGCTTGGAGGAAGGAACAGTTCAGAGAGCTGAAGCCGCGCTGTCGCCCATCGTGGGAGGCAGCCCGAGCAAACCCGTAAGAAACCTGGGAGGGATCAACCCCATGAGCTTTACGAGGTACATACAAGGTCCGCTGACCCAGCATCTGTGCGAGATGCCGACGGCCGGCGGACCGACGATCTGTCCTGGCATCCAGACCTGCGGGCCTGAGTGCGGTGGTGGTGGAATGGGCGGCGGCGTGAGCATGGGCCCGGTGACCCAGTGCGCCGGCGTCCAAGGCTGCGGCGGTGGCGGTGGAATTGGGGCGGCCGCGGCTGGGCCGATCACCGGCGGCGTCACCCAATGCGGTGGCTTCCTGTCCTGTGACCCGATCTTCTGCGGCGGCGGCCAGGTTGTGCAGACCGCTCAGTTCTTCACCTGCGGCGCCGCGACCCAATGCGGCGGCATCCAGACCTGTGGTCAGCTCTTCACCTGCGGCGGCCCCCATACCCTCTGCGGTGGCATCCGCACCTGCGGACCGACCTGCTTCGGATTCACCTGCGGCGGACTCACCCAATGCGCCGGCATCCATACCTGCGGCCAGACCTGCTTCCCCACCTGCGGCGGACTCACTCATTGTGGCGGCATCCGGACCTGCGGCTTCAGTTGCTTCCCGACCTGCCAGTTCATCTGCGCAAATGAGCAGTTCGTTGGCTTCGCGGGTGGTGCAGCAGCGTTTGTGACGGCCGGCGGGCCGACTCAGTGCGGCGGCATCCACACCTGCGGCCAGGGTTGCCCCGGTGGCGGCGGTCAGCAGGGTGGCGGTGGTGGCGGTCAGGTCACGGCCGGCGGACCGACTCAGTGCGGCGGCATCCACACTTGCGGCCAGGGTTGCCCCGGTGGTGGTGGCGGTCAGCAGGGCGGCGGCGGTGGCGGTCAGGTCACGGCCGGTGGGCCGACTCAGTGCGGCGGCATCCACACCTGCGGCCAGGGTTGCCCCGGTGGCGGTGGTGGTGGCGGTCAGGTCACGGCCGGCGGGCCGACTCAGTGCGGCGGCATCCACACCTGCGGCCAGGATTGCCCCGGTGGCGGTGGTGGTCAGTACGGCGGTGGCGGTCAGATCACCGCTGGTGGGCCGACTCAGTGCGGCGGCATTCACACCTGCGGAGCCGGCTGCCCACCTACCTCTGGCGGACCGACGCAGTGCGGCGGCATCCGCACCTGCGGTCCCGGCTGCCCACCTGAGGGTGGCGGTGGCGCTGGCGGTGGGGGCGGTGCACCCGTGACTGCCGGCGGACCGACCCAGTGCGGCGGTATCCGGACCTGCGGTCCCGGCTGCCCACCTGAGGGTGGTGGTGGCGCTGGCGGTGGGGGTGGCGCTGGCGGTGGGGGCGGCGCACCCGTGACTGCCGGCGGACCGACCCAGTGCGGCGGTATCCGGACCTGCGGTCCCGGCTGCCCACCCGAGAAGGAAAAGGAAAAGGAAGAGGACAAAGGCAAGAAGTAAAGTCCTGACGCTCGAAAGGCCCGGCTCCCTGTAGGATAGGGGGCCGGGCCTTTCCTTTCGGAACCTCGCATGCTGGCCGTCAATCCCGACAACGTCCTCCACTACCTGGCCGAGCGCCGGCTGATGACCGTCGAGTCGGCGGTGGACGGCGACTTCATGGTCCTCGACCAGTCGAGCCGCAACCGCAACCTCAAAGTCCTCCGCCGACGCTCGCCGGGCTTCTTCTTGAAGCAGGCCCGGTACCGCAATCCCGCCTACCTGCGCACCCTGGAGCGGGAGGCGGCCTGCTACGGCCTCGCCGCTCGCCATCCGGAGCTGGCAGGGCTGGCGGGGCTGATGCCCCGGCTCCACCACTACGATGCGGCCAACGGCCTGCTCGTCCTCGAGATGCTGCCCAACGCCGAGACCCTGTGGGAGCACCATCTGCGCGCAGGCGGCTTCCCGCTCGCCATTGCCGAACTGCAGGGCGAGCGGCTCGGCGCGTTCCAGCGCCAGGCCGAGCGGTTCCAGCCCCAGCTCGAAGCGCTGGAGCTCTTCGACCGGCAGGTGCCGTGGATCCTCTCGATCCACCAGACCCATCCCCAGTACCTGAGCCAGATGAGCCAGGGCAACGCCCAGCTCCTCCAGATCCTCCAGCAGTATCCCGAGTTCACCGCGGCCCTCGATGCCATCCGCCGCGCCTGGGCGCCGCGGATGCTCGTCCACGGCGACGTGAAGTGGGAGAACCTGATCCTCTGCCGCGCGGGCGAGGAGACGCCGCTCGAGCTGCGGATGATCGACTGGGAGATGGCGGACCTCGGCGACGAGTGCTGGGACGTGGGGGCCATCGTCCAGGCCTACTTCACCTTCTGGATCTTCATGCTCCCCCTGGGGCCCGGCGTCTCGCTCGAACAGGCGGCGGCGACCTCCACCTACCGGGCCGAGGACATGCAGGCGGCCCTCGCGGCCTTCTGGAAGAGCTACGCCCGGGCGCGGGTCATCTCCGGCCGCGCCGAGCGCCGGCTGCTCGAGCGCACCATGGCCTCGGCCGCCGCGCGCATGATCCAGACGGCCTACGAGGCCATCCAGCAATCGCAGCAGATGACCCCGCAGGGGCTCTGCCAGCTCCAGATGAGCATGAATGTCCTGCACGATCCGGCAGCGGCGGCCCAGGAGATCGCCGGCCTGGGAGGTGCCGCGGCGTGAGCGGCCCCGAGCGGCGCGCTTTGGCGGACCTGCTGGCCGCCATCCGCATCGATTCCCCCCAGGCGTTCACCCTGGGCGGGCGGACCTTCACCGTGCCCCCAGCGGCCGCAACCCAGGCGCCGGGGGCAGGGGCGGCCGCTCCGGAGCAGACGCCGCCGCTCGTCGAGTGGCTGGGCAACGCCCTGTACCGCTGGGTCTACAGCCGGCCGTTCCGGCCTCCCCTGCCGCTGGAGGATCCGCCGCCGACAGGGACGGTGGACGAGGCCCTTGCCGCCGAGCTTTCCGCCGCCAACGCCAGCCGCGACCGCTGGGAGGAGGGGTGGTCCATCACACAGGTCCACTCCTCCGGCGAGGTGACGGCTCAGCGGGGCAACGCCACGCGCAGCGTCTGGCCGGGGCAGTTCCTGAGCAAGGACGGCCCGGGGGCCCGGCCGCGGCCCGGCGCCCGCATCAGCCTCTTCTATCCCAAGGAGTCGACCTCGCTCCAGCCCGGCTTCTACTACTGCTTCGGCGAGACCCCCGAGGACGCGGGCGACGGCTTCGGCGTCGCCCGGGCCTACTGGAACCTCTCCCCCGAAGGCGCGCCGCGCCTCGTGCGCCTGCTCTCGGAGCGGCTCAACCGCTTCCACGTCCCCTTTCGGGTCAAGTGCGCCACGCTGCGCGGCGAGTACGAGCGGACCGACGTGGCCGTGCTCTACCTGACCAAGCGGTTCTTCCCCGTCTTCGGCGAGCTGCTGCGGGATATCTATCCCGAGCTACGCCGCTACCTGGGCGAGGAGGTCCCGCTCTTCGCCCGGCGGTTCGCCGCCGGGGTGGGGGTCGCGGAAGACCCCGGCAACGGCGAGAGCTTCGGGCAGCACCGCTGCCGCGTGCTGGCCGAGACCTGCTGGAGCGGCTTCACGCGGGGTGATCAGAGCCCCGAGTCCCTGCTCGCCGAGCTGCGCCAGCGCTTCGCCGCCGCGGGCACCGATCCCGACCGGCTCCACCTCAACGCCGGGTCCCTCGACCTCTACGAGCCTCCCCCGGGCCTGGAGAACGGCGCCGCGGCGGCGGTGGCCGCTCCCGGACCAGCGCCGGAATCGCAGGAGTTCCTGGAGGTGGCCGCCGCCCTGGGAGCCCGCGTCTGCCGGGACGCCCTCTGGGCGAACGACCGCTGCAACTGGACCGGCTTCTCCATGGAGTCGA
Organism: Thermoanaerobaculia bacterium; assembly: GCA_036399915.1. Classification (GTDB taxonomy): domain Bacteria; phylum Acidobacteriota; class Thermoanaerobaculia; order Multivoradales; family UBA5704; genus DATARR01. The sequence goes on along the minus strand of DASWME010000232.1, from coordinate 14,581 downwards.
TCGACGGGCGCTGGCGGCAGGCCCACCGCGCCTATGGTCCCGATCTCTACTCCGGCACGAGCGGCATCGGACTCTTCCTCGCCCGCCTCCACGCCGCCACCGGCGAGCGGGTCTTCCGCCGCACGGCCCTGGGCGCCCTGCGCAACGCCCTGGCCCGCGCCGAGGACGTGGAGCCCCATGCCCAGATCGGCGCCTGGAGCGGCTGGAGCGGCCTCGGCCTGGGGGCCCTGAAGGTTGCGGCCCTGCTCGACGAGGGCTCCCTGCGCGAGCCCGCGCTCGCCCTCCTCGGGCGGATCGCGGCCGGCGAGGTGGAGCTGCAGGGCTTCGACGTGCTCGCCGGCTGCGCCGGGGCCATCCCCTGCCTCCTCGAGGCCCACCGCGGACCGGGCGGCCCCGCCTCCTTGCTCGATGCCGCCGTCCGCCTTGGCGACCACCTCATCGCGACGGCCGTCCGCTCGGACGCCGGCTGGTCCTGGGGCGAGATCCCTCCCGGCTCCAGGCAAAAAGGGAATCTCACCGGCTTCTCCCACGGGGCTGGCGGCGTCGGTTGGAGCCTGATCGAGCTCTGGCAGGCCACCGGCGAGGAGCGCTTCCGCCGCGCGGGCGAGGAAGCCTTCCGCTACGAGCGGCACTGGTACGACCCCGAGCGCCGCAACTGGCCGGACCTGCGCGACCCCGACCTCTCCGGCACCCCGGCGGACGAGCCCGCCTTCATGACCGCCTGGTGCCACGGCGCGCCGGGCATCGGCCTCGGCCGCCTGCGGGCCTGGGAGATCACCGGCGACGAGACCTGCCGCGCCGAGGCCGAGGCGGCCCTCGCCAACACCCATGAGCACGTGCAGGGCGGGCCGGAGATGAGCCAGACCAACTACTGTCTCTGCCACGGCCTCGGCGGCAACTGCGACGTGCTCCTCGAAGGCACGCGGCTCCTGGGCAATCCCGAGTGGCGCCGCCGCGCCGAGGAGGTGGGCCGGCGGGGCATCGAGACCTGCCACGCCCAGAAGCTCCCCTGGCCCTGCGGCACCTACGGCAGCGTCGAGGTCCCCGGGCTCATGCTGGGCCTTTCGGGGATCGGTTGGTTCTATCTGCGGCTGGCCGATCCGGAGGTGCCTTCGGCGCTGATCGTGGCGCCGGAATGAGGGGCAGGACTTCCTCAACCCCCGCTTCGCCCTTCGAGCAGGACCCGCAGACGGGCCACCTCGGCCTCGGCCATCTCCGCCCGCTGGCGCTCCGCCTCGGCCCGCTGGCGCTCGGCTTCCGCCTCGGTCGGCACCAAGCTGCCGTCGGGCCGGAACAGCCGCACCCAGTCGTCCTCCTCGCCCGACCAGACACCAGGCCAGGGGCCGAGGAATACCCCGAGCTGCTCGCTCCAGAACCGCCCCTGGCCATCCGGTAACATAGGCCGGTAGACTCCGCTCTCCAGCCGGAGCCCCTCCAGTCCCCGGGTCTCCGGCTCGTACAGGTAATACTCCGGCGTGCGGAAGACCCGGGCGTAGAGATCCTTCTTGTCCGTGCGATCGATCTTGGCGGTGGAGGGGGACAACAGCTCGACGATCACGTCCGGAAGCCGGCCGCCCTCCTCCCACGCCACCCAGCCCTTTCGTAGTCGGGGATCGACGCCGCCCACCCAGAAGACATCCGGACCGCGGAAGCGCTTCTTGCCCTTGGCCACGTCCTCCGCCTGCTGGCGGGAGTAGTAAACGGACATGTTCCCGCCCACGAAGAAGTCGCTCCGCCCGCGCTCCGCCATGGCCAGGCGGATGACCTCCAGGAAGAGAGCGATCTGCAGGAAATGCCACTTGGTCTCCAAAGGCTCTCCGTCGCTGTAGACGAGATCAAAGGGCAGAGGCGCGAGCGCCGCGACGGCTGGCTGGCTCATGGCGTGCTCCCTTTCGAAGTCGTTCCTTTGGAGGATCTTATTCCGCATCGCCGCAAAGAAGAAGAGGGAAGCGAACCCTTCCGGTCCTCCTCCTGGACGACAGGATAACATGGGGGCGACGACCGCTCCGCGGTCTGGACCGAGGGATCAACGATCGCGCCGAGGAGCGCCACATCGTGATGCACGGCTGATCGGCGGTCCCCCTGGACCCGAACTTGCAGTCCGGCGCCTGGCGATGGGCATGGAGCGGGACGCGGTCGTGGTGGGGGCGGGGCCGAACGGGCTGGCGGCGGCGATCACGCTGGCGCAGGCGGGGTGGTCCGTCGAGGTCTTCGAGGCCGGCGAGACGGTGGGAGGCGCGTCGCGCTCGGCGGAGCTGACGCTGCCGGGATTCGTCCACGACGTCTGCTCGGCGATCTATCCCCTCACGGTCGGCTCGCCGTTCGTCCCCTCGCTCCCCCTGGAGCGTCACGGACTGCGGTGGGTCCACCCTCCCTTCCCCCTGGCGCACCCGTTCGACGACGGCACGGCCGCCGTGCTCGCGCGGAGCCTCGAGGAGACCGGCGAGAGCTTCGGGGACGAGGAGGACGCACGGGCCTGGGCCCGCCTCTTCCGCCCCTTCACGGACGACTGGATGGGGCTTGCTCCAGACCTCCTCGGCCCGCTCGGCTGGCCCCGCCACCCGTTCCGCATGGCGCGCTTCGGCCTCGCCGGGCTGCGGCCGGCGGCCGGTCTCGCCCGCAGCCGCTTCCGCGGCTTCCGCGCCCGCGCCCTCTTCGCCGGCGTCGCCGGCCACTCGTTCCTGCCGCTCGAGCGCGTCCCCACCGCCGCTTTCGGCCTGCTGCTCGCGGCCTGCGGCCACGCCGTGGGCTGGCCCCAGGCCGCGGGGGGCGCCCAGCGGATCCCGGACGCGCTGGCGTCGCTGCTGCGCGAGCTGGGCGGCGAGATCCACACGGGACGCCTCGTCCGGTCGCTGGCCGAGCTGCCCAAAGCCCGCGTCTATCTCTTCGACCTGACGCCGGACCAGCTCCTGCGGATCGACGGCTTCAGGTGGCCCCCCCGCTACCGCCGCCAGCTCGACCGCTACAAGTACGGCCCAGGGGTCTTCAAGATCGACTGGGCGCTCTCCGAGCCCATCCCCTGGCGTGCCGAGGCGTGCCGCCGGGCCGGCACGGTCCACCTCGGCGCCACGCTGGAGGAGATCGCGGCCGCGGAGCGCGCTTCCTGGAACGGGAGGGAGTCGGAGCGGCCGCTCGTGCTGGTGGGCCAGGCGAGCCTGTTCGATCCGACGCGGGCGCCGGCCGGCAAGCACACCGGCTGGGCCTACTGCCACGTGCCCCACGGCTCGACGGTGGACAGGACGGCCGCCATCGAGGGGCAGATCGAGCGCTTCGCTCCCGGCTTCCGCGACGTGGTGCTGGCCCGCCACACCCTGAACACGGCCCAGCTCGAAACGCACAACCCGAACTGCGTGGGGGGCGACATCAACGGCGGCGCCGCCCTGCTCTCGCAGCTCTTCACGCGGCCGGTGGCGCGGCTCGTGCCCTACGCGACCCCCGATCCGCGGGTCTTCATCTGCTCGTCGAGCACGCCGCCCTCGGGGGGCGTGCACGGGATGTGCGGCCACTTGGCGGCGCAGGCGGCGTTGCGCCTGCGGGGGTGAGGGCCTACTGCACCTGCTCCTTCGTCTTCAGAAACCGCAGGTCCGGCCACTCCTCGCCGGTCGTCTTCAGGTGCCAGGCGTTCCTGGCCAGGAAGACGGGCGAGCCGTTGTGGTCCTCGGCCATGGCCGCGTGGTTGGCGTGGGAGAACCTCTTCAGCGCGTGGTGGTCCGGCGCCTCCACCCAGCGGGCCGTGTAGAGCGTCGTCCCCTCGAAGTGCACCGGGATGTTGTACTCGGTGCGGATGCGGTCCGCCAGCACGTCGAACTGCAGGGCGCCGGCCACCCCCACGATCCAGTCGTTGCCGAGGTTCGGCCGGAAGATCTGCGCCGCCCCCTCCTCGGCGAGCTGCAGCAGCGCGCGCCCCAGGTGCTTGGCCCGCATGGGATCCTCGGGGCGGACCTTCTTGAGCAGCTCGGGCGCGAAGCTCGGGATGCCGGTGAAGCGCAGCTCCTCGCCTTCGGTCAGCGCGTCGCCGATCCTGAGGTTGCCGTGATTGGGGATGCCGATGATGTCCCCGGCCCAGGCTTCCTCGGCCAGCTCGCGCTCGCGGGCCAGGAAGAGCACCGGGTTGTGGATGGCCATGGTCTTGCCCGTGCGCACGTGGAAGAGCTTCATGCCGCGCTCGAAGCGGCCCGAGCAGAGGCGGACGAAGGCGACGCGGTCCCGGTGCCTGGGGTCCATGTTCGCCTGGATCTTGAAGACGAAGCCGCTGACCCCCTCCTCGTGCGGGTCCACCTCGCGGCTGGCCGCCGGCTGCGGCCGCGGCGGCGGCGCCAGCTCCACCAGACCCTGGAGCAGCTCGCGGACGCCGAAGTTGTTGAGCGCGCTGCCGAAGAAGACCGGCGTCAGGTGCCCCTCGCGGTAGGCGCCGAGGTCGAACGCCGGGCACAGCCCGCGCGCCATCTCCACCTCCTCGCGCAGCCGCGCCACGGCGCCGGCCGGCAGCCGCGCGTCGAGCTGCGGATCGTCCAGCCCTTCGGCGACCTCCCCCTCGCGGGCGACGTCCGCGCGGGACCTGTCCATCAGGACCAGCCTCTCGTGCCGCAGGTCGTAGCAGCCGAGGAAGCTCTGGCCCATGCCGATCGGCCAGGCGGCCGGGGTGACGTGGAGCTGGAGGTCCTGCTCGATCTCGCTCATCAGGTCGAAGGGGTCGCGCCCCTCGCGGTCGAGCTTGTTGACGAAGGTGATGATGGGCACGTCGCGCAGGCGGCAGACCTCGAACAGCTTGCGCGTCTGCGCCTCGATGCCCTTGGCCGCGTCGATCACCATCACCGCCGAGTCCACGGCGGTCAGCGTGCGGTAGGTGTCCTCGCTGAAGTCCTCGTGGCCCGGCGTGTCGAGCAGGTTGAAGGTGCAGCCCGCGTACTCGAAGGTCATCACCGAGGCGGTGACCGAGATGCCGCGCTCCTGCTCCACCTTCATCCAGTCCGAGCGGGCGCGCCGCGCCTCGCCGCGCGCCTTGACCGCGCCGGCGAGCTGGATGGCACCGCCGAAGAGCAGGAGCTTCTCGGTGAGCGTCGTCTTGCCCGCGTCGGGGTGCGAGATGATGGCGAAGGTCCGCCGTCGGGAAACCGGATCGGTCAGCTTGCTCATGAGGGGTTTTCTCGGGAGAGCGACGCTCTCCCGCGCAGTGAAACCGGCCGCATAGGGTAGCAGATTCCTGGCGGCGCCGGCCGGCAAGGAAGGCTGTGGCCTTGATGCTGGCCATCCCACGCTACAATCCCACCCATGCTCGCCCGCGCCCGGCCTTCCGTCCTCCTGTCCCTCCTCGTCGTCCTGCTGGCTGGCGCGGCGATGGCCGCCGGGCCCGCGTGGTCGAAGAACGTGCGCCTCTTCGAGGCGCAGCTCGGCAAGGTGGAGGTCCCCAAGGGAGGCGGCAGCATCAACTTCCAGCTCCCCCAGCTCCGGGTCTACGACGCCAAGGGCGCGCGGGTGCTCGACATCACCGGCTACAGCGCCGCCTTCAGCGCCACCTTAACGAGCGTCCTCAAGGGGAACGGCAGGGCCGACGCCGCCCGCCCCCTCGCCCGGGAGCTCGACCGCATCCGCACCGCCGGCGGCAAGCCCCTCGCCCCCCTGCCCAAGGCCGACTTCACCATCGTCGAGTACTGGGCCGACTGGTGCGTGCCCTGCCACGCCCAGGCCCGCGACATGGCCATGGTCCTCGCCGCGCTCTCCGACGTCGAGGTCAACCTGCTGCACGTCAACGCCGACCTCAACAAGATCAAGCCCGAGCTCGTGCAGGTCCCCGTCGTCGAGCTGGACGACCTCGACCCCGCCCTCCTCAAGAAGCTGAACGATCCCGGCCTGAGCGAGGAGGAGAAGAAGAAGCTCCTGCGCGAGGCGGCGGAGGCGAGAAAGAAGGGGAAGGGCTGAGCTGACGTCGGCCGTCCTGCCCGGATGGAGCCGCCACGAGAGGACGGCCGGCGTCGGTGAGACTAATATCTGAAGATCGCCGCCATGGCCTGGCCGTCCGGCACCTCCGCTTGCGGCACGGCGTAGACCTGCCCGCCGTTCAAGAACGTCTGGACCGCGGCGAGGTCGAGGAGATCCTCGCTGCCGTTGCGCTGCGCGGCCTGCTCGCCCTGGATCCGGGCCTCGCGCTTCTGGACGTCGTAGCTTCCCCAGAGACGGACGCCGCGGGCCACGAACAGGGTGTCCACCCGCCCGTCGTGCGCCGCCGGCAGGATCTCTTCGTAGCGGCTGGAGGCGCGGCCCTTGCCGAGCAGCTCCTTGTAGCGCTCCGCGGCCCGGCGGCGGTCCGCCGTCAGCACGGGCTCGACGATCTCCCAGGCCATGTCGCGCAGCTCCTCGGGCGAGAGCCCCTCGGCGTTGCCGGTGAGGCCCTCCTCGAGCACCTTCGGGTGCTCCGTCGTCTCCTTGTAGCGGGGCAGCAGGTACTCGACCCCCGCCAGCACGACCGGAGCGTCGCGGTCCATATACCTCAGCAGGGCCTTGTCCGCCAGGTTGAAGAACTGCAGGATCTCGGCCTTGAGGTCGTCCTCCGCCTTGCCGTGGCCGGGGAAGATGGGTGACCTCGAGATCCTGTTGCTGGTGCCGGGCTGGAACTGCGTGTACCGGCGGGTCAGGTCGCCCAGGGCCTCCTGGAGGCTGCGCGGCACGCCCGGCAGCTCCAGCTCCTCGGCCTTGTAGCGCGTCGCGGCGATCAGCCGGATGTTCTTGAGGCTCAAGGCCAGGATGTAGAAATGCGCGCCGTTGGCGAGCACCGTGAACAGCGGCTTCAGGTGGAAACGGTTCTCGACCACCGCCAGCTCGTCGAGGGCGGTCGGCAGGCGGTAGGTCCGGAACAGGCCGGGCGCGAAGAAGAGCGCCAGCCCGTCGCCCTGGGTCTGCCAGAACGCCTGGTCGTCGACGAGCCCACGCACCGGCGTCATCAGCTCCGCCGCGTCGGCGGGGCGCAGGCCCTGCTCCTCGAGCCGCTCCTGGACCTTGCGCAGGAGGTTCTTGAGCCGGATGGGGTTCTGCTGCGTCTCCACGCCGGCCCGGAACGTGGGCATATAGATCGAAACGCATGGGCGACCCGGAATCTGAAGGAGGTCCTGGATGTCCTCTCGGGTGATCACGCTCAGAGGGGAAGCCTGAACGTCGTCGCGGGTCAATACGGCCATGGGCACCTCCTGGTAGGAAAGTCCCGTCATCGCCCTCGCGGGCAAGACTGGGCTGTCTGTCTATCCCAGCAAGGGGCGTGCCGCGGAGACGGGCCCGGCGGGTAGAGAGCCGCCGGGCCAGCGAGCGCTAATCGGGCGGGGGCACGCAGTTGGTCGTGCAGGAGCCGCAGCTCGTCGTCTTCTGCGTGCCGCACTGGACGACCCTGCAGGGCTTGGACTTGGTCGGGCTGCAGCTCTGGCAGACGCCGTAGATGAAGCAGGCGTCCGACTTGGCAGGCCGCACCGCCACGGTCGTCATCAGGACCGCCGCGGCCAGCAGCATGAGCTTGAAGCGGGTCATCGTCCTTCTCTCCTTTCCGGGAAAGGCTCGCAATGAGCCTCCCTAATAGAGAGTGCCTCCCACCTCCCCCATTGTCCTTCGGTTGTCAAAGAATCGGCCGCTGGTCTACTGGGACCACGAGCTGCCGGCTGTCTTCGCTGGATGCAAGAAGCGTCACCAAGATAGCTGAATCCTCCCTCCTTGTCAAGCCTCTCCGCTATGATATACTGCTGATTGAGCGTCGAGATCGCCTAAAGAGCCTCTTGGAAGAACTCGGCCGCGCTTCGCCTCGAGCTCGAGGTGATCCGCCCAAAGGTCTGGACGGTTCGCCTTCAGGTCCGGACGGTCCAGACCTGCAGGCAGGGCTTCCAGACCTTGGGGCGGACGGCTCAGACCCGTGGGCGGACGGCTCAGACCTCGGGGCGAACCGTCCAGACCTCAAGGCGAGGCTTCCAGACCTCGAGGCGGATCGTCCAGACCTGAAGGCGGAGCTTCCAGACCTGTGGGCGGATCGCCTCGAGATCGGGGCAGACCGTTCTTTGACAATCGACGTACCCGTTCTGACGGAGCAGGGGCCTCTTCGGGGGGAGGCCCCTGCCTTCTTTGTCCGTGAGAGGCACGGGATTCCCTGGGCGGCACTCTTTGGCGGACTCGCTGAGATCGACCCGGCGCCGTTCTTCGGCATGCGTCAGGTCTCACCTGCGATGGAGCGCTTGATCCCATGTTAGCGTCTAATTGCTAGCCCTCTAACCGTCGTTGCAGAGGACTCGCTTCGCCCTCCGCCGAACTCCATATCGTTGATCGATGTCATATAATAAGAGTAAAAAGTGGAGCCTGATTCCAGCACGATCTGCTGGTCGAATGGCGCCGACCTTGATCCTGATGTGCTCTATGCGGAGATTACGGGAAAACCGATCGAATTGCCAGTATCTGCGTTGAACCGCTGAGGCGGAGCATTACCGGATGAGAGCGAAGGTCTTCCTGGAGACGAGCGTAATCAGCTACCTGACGGCTTTGCCGAGCCGTGACATCGTCCATGCCGCACACCAGCAGATCACGCGTGATTGGTGGGATCAACGTAGCCGCTTCGACCTGTACGTCTCGCAGGCCGTCCTCCGAGAAGCTGCGCGCGGCGCTACTGACGCGGCGGCCCGCCGCTTGGCCGTGGTTGAAGACATTCCGGTGCTTGCGGTGACTGCGGAGGCGTCGGAATTAGCCGAGCGGTTCCTGCACGAAGGCACTTTGCCCGCGAAAGCTGCAATCGATGCTATCCACATCGCCGTGGCCGTCATCAACGGTATGGATTACCTCCTGACCTGGAACTGCTCGCACATCGCCAATGCCAGGATTCGTGGTAGGATTGAAAAGACCTGCCGTGATGCAGGCTTTCAGCCACCGGTCATCTGCACGCCGGAGGAGCTGATGGAGGAGTAACCCGTGGTTCGAGACCCAATCGTCGAAGAGGTTCGTGCGATTCGAGACGCTTACGCGAAGGAGCATGGCTACGACGTCAAAGCCATTGTGGCGGCTCTGCAGTTGGAGGAGGCGCAGAGCGGTCGACAGGTTATCTCCTTGCCCCCGAAGCGACTCCTGGAAGAGCAGGCGGCCCGAAAGGCTGGGTAACGCCGCCCCCGGACGATGAGCCCTGATTACAAGTACGAGGTCATCCTTTACTGGAGCTCCGAAGACGAGGCGTTCATTGCCCAGGTTTAGGAGCTGCCTGGGTGCGCGGCCGACGGCGCAACCTACCAAGAGGCCTTGGAGAACGTAGAGGTCGTCATTTCGGAGTGGCTCGAGACCGCTCGTGAATTGGGGCGTCCCATCCCGGAACCTCGCGGCCGATTGGTCTTCGCCTGAGGCCCGTGCGCACAGCGCACCCTACGCCAAGCGGCGGCGAGGGACCTTTCGGATCCCGTACACCCCCACCAGCAACACCGCGCCCAGAAGGATGATCGCCGGTCCCGAGGGGAGGTCGTAGTAGAAGGAGAGGACGAGCCCGCCGAGGGTGATCCCCACACCGATCAGCACCGAGCCCAGCAGCACGCTCCGCAGGTCCTTCCACAGCATCAGGCTGATCACCGACGGAATGGTCAGCAGCGCCACCACCAGGATGATCCCCACCACCTGGATCAGGATCACCACCGTCAGGGCGATCATGCCGAGTAGCAGCGACATCAGGAGCCGCACCTGGACGCCGCGCACGCGCGCGAACACCTCGTCGAAGGCCACGGCCACGATCCCCTTGGAGAAGAGGAGCAGCATCGCCAGCACCGAGCCCGCCAGCACGAGGATGGCGACGAGGTCGCGGCGGGTCACCAGGAGGATGTTGCCGAAGAGATAGGTCATCAGGTTGGGAGCGTAGCCCGGCGTCTTGTAGACGAAGGCGACGCCGACAGCCATGCCCACGGCCCAGAGCACGCCGATCAGGGCGTCGTAGGAGCGGATCGTCTCGCGGTCCACCGCGCCCAGGGCCAGGGCGCAGGCGAGCGCCACGGGGATGGCGCCGAGCAGGGGATCGATCCCCAGGAAGAAGCAGACTCCCATTCCCCCGAAGGCCGCGTGGCTGATGCCGTCGCTGATGAAGGCGAGCTTCTTGACCACCACGAAGGTGCCGATGATCCCGCAGAGCATGCTCGCCAGCACGCCGGCGATCAGGGCGTGGCGCAGGAACTCATAGGAGAGGGCGTCGAGGAAGCCGGGCATCGGAGATCTTCAGGGGTGAGGGTGGTCGTGAAGCACCCGGTGGGGCACGCCGTGGGTGACCAGCTCGACGGGACAGCCGTAGACCTCCTCCATGATCTCCCGGGAGAGCTCGGGACCGCCGTGGTAGAAGAGCTTGCGGTTGATGCAGGCGATGCGGCTCACCATGGGGGCGATCGAGGTGACGTCGTGGGTGACCACGACGATGGGGATGGCGCGGTTCAAATCCTCCAGCAGCTCGCGCAGGGTCTCCCGCGACTCGAGGTCGATCGACGCCGTGGGCTCGTCGAGGAAGAGGATCTCGGGCTCGGAGACCAGGGCGCGAGCGATGAGCGCGCGCTGGAGCTGGCCGCCGGAGACCTCGGAGACGTGGGCGCGGGCGACACCTGAGAGGCCGAGCCGGTCGAGCGCGCGGTCGGCGGCGGCGCGGTCCTCGCGCGACCAGGGGCGCAGCAGGTTCGAGCGGCCGAGCCGCCCCATCAGCACCATGTCGGAGATCCGCAGGGGGAAGTCCTTGTCGAAGGTGGAGAACTGCGGCACGTAGCCGAGCCGGCCCCGGGGGTCGCGGCCGGAGGGGAGGTGATAGACGACCTCGCCGGACCAGGGGCGCAGCAGACCCAAGACGACCTTGAGCAGCGTCGTCTTGCCGCCGCCGTTGGGGCCGATGATCGCCAGGAAATCCCGCGGCTGGATCTCCAGGCTCACGTGGTCCAGCACCACCTCGCTGCGGTAGCCGAAGTTGATGTCCTGGACCTCGACCAGGGGGCCGACCTCAGGCATGGGACAAGGCTTCCCGCAGCTCGCGGCTCACCCGGCGGAGGTTTCCGAGCCAGTCAGGGTCCTGGGGATCGGCGACCACCACCCGGCCGCCCACGGCGTCGGCGATCACCTGGGCGCTCTTGCGGGGGAAGCCGCTCTGTACGAAGACGACTTTCACGCCGTCCCGCTTCGCCTCGTCGATGAGCTGGATCAGCCGCGCGGCGCTCGGCTCCTTGCCCTCGGCCTCGATGGCGACCTGCCGCAGGCCGTACTCGCGGGCGAAGTACCCCCAGGTGGGGTGATAGACCATGAAGCTGCCGCCCTGCTCGGGTCGGAGCCGGGCGCGGATCTCCCGGTCCAGCGCGGCGACGTCGGCCTCGAAGCGCCGGAGATTGGCGCGGTACTCCGCGGCGTGGGCGGGATCGATCCGCTCCAGGGCCGCCGCGATGTTGCGCGCCGCCACCTTCACCGTCTCCGGCGCCACCCAGACGTGGGGATCGCCTCCGGCGTGGCCGTGGCCGTCGTGGCCCTCGCTCCCTTCCCCCTCAAGCTCGATCAGGCGCATGCCTCGCGACATGTCCACCACCTCCAGGTGGGGGAGGTCGGCCAGGAGGGGCGCGATGCGCGTCCGCTCGAACTCGAAGGCGGGGTGCCCCACGGCCACGTAGAGCCGGGCGCGGCTCAGGGCCACGACCTGCCGCGGGGTCAACGGATAGTCCACGTGGGAGTAGCCGGGCGGGATCATGACTGTGACCTGGACACGCCCGCCCCCGATCCGCTCGACGAAATAGGCCTGCGGCGGCACGCTGACGGCGATGCGGATGCGTCCGGCGTCCGCGGCCGGAGCGGCCGGGCGGCAGGCGACGAGGAGGAAGACGAGGAGGAGGGCCCTCATTTCTCCGGGATCATACCGTCTCGACCTCCTATAATCCCCTGCCATGACCACGACACCGCCGCAGCAACGCATCGAAGCCGACGTCAAGGCCGCCATGAAGGCGGGGGAGAAGGAGAAGCTCTCGACTCTGCGGCTGCTCCTGACGGACATCAAGAACGAGCGCATCCGCCGGGGCTCCGAGGTGGACGAGGCCGGCTTCGTCTCGCTGGTCCGCAAGGCCATCAAGCAGCGCGAGGACGCCGCCTCGCAGTACCGGTCCGGCGGCCGCGAGGAGCTGGCCGCCAAGGAGGAGGCCGAGATCCAGGTGCTCAACGCCTACCTGCCGGCGCAGGTGGACGAGGGGCAGATCCGCGCCGCGGTCGCGGAGCTGGTGGCCTCGCGCGGCCTCTCGGGGCCGGCGGCCATCGGGCCGGTGATGAAGGAGATGCTGGCCCGCTTCGGCTCCAGCGCCGACGGCGCCACGATCAACCGGATCGCCCGCGAGGTGCTGGCGAAGAGCGCCGGGTAAGCGCCAGACATGCGCCGGGTCGTCGTCGGCACCGCCGGTCACATCGATCACGGCAAGACCAGCCTGGTGCTGGCCTTGACGGGCATCGACTGCGACCGCTGGGCGGAGGAGAAGGCCCGCGGGATCACCATCGACCTGGGGTTCGCCCATCTGACGGAGGGGGACCTGCAGCTCGGCTTCGTGGACGTGCCCGGGCACGAGCGGTTCCTGCACAACGCCCTGGCCGGCCTGGGCGGCATCCGCATCATGCTGCTCGTGGTGGCCGCAGACGAGGGGGTGAAGCCGCAGACGCGCGAGCACCTGGCCGTCTGCTCGCTGCTCGGCATCCCCGCCGGGCTGGTGGCCCTCACCAAGGTGGACCTGGTCCCGCCGGACCTCCTCGAGCTGGCCCAGTTGGAGGTCGAGGAGCTGCTCGCCCCGACCCCGTTCGCGGGCTCGCCCGTCCTTCCCGTCTCCAGCGCGACGGGTCAGGGAGTCCCCGAGCTGAAGGCGGCGCTGCTCGACCTCGCGGCGCACCACGCCTCCCCGGCCGATCCCGAGAGACCGGCGCGCCTGCCGGTGGACAGGGCCTTCCACCTCAAGGGATTGGGGGTCGTGGTCACGGGCACGCTGGCGAGCGGCATCGTGCGCCCGGGCGACACGCTGGAGGTGCTCCCGCGCGGCGAGCGGGCGCGGGTGCGCAGCATCCAGGTGCACGGCCAGCCGCGGGAGCAGGCGGAAGCCGGCGAGCGCACGTCGCTGCAGTTAACCGGCGTGGCCCTGGAGGAGCTCGCGCGCGGCATGCAGCTCGGCACGCCCGAGGCGTTCGAGGCCACCACCAGCCTGCTCGCCCGCTTCACGCTGCTGCCGGACGCTCCGGCGCCGGTGCGCGGCTTCGTGCCGGTGCGGCTCCACCTCTACGCCAGCGAGGTGCTCGGACGGCTGCGCCCGCTTGCCGAAGGGGGCTTGGCGCCCGGCGAGACCGGACCGGTCGAGATCCGCCTGGAGGGTCCTGTCTCGGCGGTGCGCGGCGACCGCTACATCGTCCGCCGGCCGTCCCCGGCCGCGACGCTGGGGGGCGGCGAGGTCCTCGATCCGCGCTGGCGGCGCCACCGCGGCGCGATCCTGGCGCAGGCGCTGACCGCGCTCCAGGGGGACCTCCGCTCCGCCCTCGCCTTCTGGGTGCAGGAAGCCGGGGAGCGCGGAGTGGAGGCGGCGGAGGTCGCGCGGCGGCTGGGCCTGCCGCCGGCGAAGGCCGCCGAGCAGCTCGCGGCGCTCGCCAGGGAGCAGCGGCTGATCGAGGTGCCCGAGGGGCACGGCCGAGCGCGGCGCTGGATCGCCCCGGGAGCGGTGCAGCGGGTCACGGAGCGGGCGCGCCGCGTCCTCAAGGAGTACTTCCAGAAGGACCGCCTCGCCGAGTCGATGCCGAAGGCTGAGGCCGTGCGGCGCATCGTCCGCGGCCGGGCCGCCGAGCTGGCCGACGTCTACTTCGGCTGGCTGGAGGCGCAGAAGGTGCTCGCCGTCCAGGGGGACCAGGTGACGCTGCCCGGCCGCAGTGCCCAGTTGACCGGCGAGGAGTCGAAGCTCTCGGCGGCCGTGCTGGAGCGCTTCGAGCGCGGCGGCCTCGCCCCGCCGTCGCCGGGCGAGTTGGTCCGGGAGCTGGGGGCCAAGCCGCAGATCCTGGAGGGCGTCCTGCGCCACCTGGTGGCGCGCGGCCAGCTCGCGAAGCTGCCCAGCGGCCTGATGCTGGCGTCCTCCGCCCTGACGGGCCTGCGGCGGGACCTCCTCGCCACCTCCTGGGAGCGCTTCTCCGTGGCCGACTTCAAGGACCGCTTCGGGCTCACCCGCAAATGGGCCATTCCATTGCTCGAGCATCTCGATTCGACCGGGGCCACCCGCCGCGTGGGGGACGACCGGATAGTGGTGCGGACGGCGTCCTGATTCGAGAGAGGGAGAGATCGCATGAAGACCATTGCCGTGCTGGGAGCTTCCAAGGACCGCGGCAAGTACGGCAACAAGTGCGTCCGCGCCTACAAGGCGGCGGGCTACGAGGTGTTCCCGGTGAACCCTGGCGCGGAGGAGATCGAAGGCCTCAAGGCCTACCGCCGGCTCGCCGACGTCCCGGCCGAGCTGGAGCGGATCAGCGTCTACCTGCCGCCGCCGCTGACGCTGGAGCTGCTGCCCGAGATCGCCGAGAAGGGGGCCGGGCAGGTGTGGTTCAACCCGGGGTCGGCGGATCCGCGGGTGCT
>DASWME010000231.1:0-27693 GCA_036399915.1 Thermoanaerobaculia bacterium | reverse complement strand
CGGCCCCCGGGGGCCCCTCCGGGAAGTGCAGCCCGGAGTGATCCTGGCGGCGGCGGCGACGGGCCTGCCGGTCCAGCCGGTGGCGGTCGCGGCCACCCGGGCGAAGCTGCTCCGTTCGTGGGACCGCTTCCTGGTTCCCCTGCCGTTCTCGACCGTCCACATCTTCTACGGCGAGCCGCTGACTGTAGAGAGGCGGGGTGATCCGAAGCAGGCCGCGGCGGAGCTGAAGCGCCGGCTCGACGCGGCGGAGGCGGCGGCGGAGCATTTGGCAAAGGAGGTTTGAGCATGCGAAGCATGACCGGCTACGGCGAAGCGTCGGGGGAGAACGCCCGGCATGGGATCACGGTGAGCCTGCGGGCGGTCAACCACCGCTTCCTGGACCTCCAGCTCCGCATTGGAGAGGAGCTGCGGGGGAGCGAGGCGGCCCTGCGCGACGCCATCGGCCGGGAGGTCTCGCGCGGGCGGCTCGAGGCACGGGTGGAGATCCGCCCGGTCGCGGAGCGGAAGGCCACGGTCCAGGTCAACATGGGCGTGATCCGGGAGGCGCACGCGGCCGTGCATCAGCTCGTAGAGGCGGGGCTCGTGGACCGCGGGCTCTCCGCGGGGGACCTGATGCGCCTGCCCGAGGCGTTCCGGGTGGATCTGGCCGCCGAGGAGTGGACCGAGGAGGACGAGGAGCTGCTGCTCTCGGTGACGCGCGAGGCCTTGGCGCAGCTCGTCGCCGGCCGCGAGAAGGAGGGCGCCAGCCTCGCCGCGGCCATGGAGGAGAAGCTGCGCGGGGTGGAGGAGGCGGTCGCGCGGCTGGACGCCCTGCGCGGCTCGGCGCGCGAGGAGATCGCGGCGGCCCTCCGCCGGCGCTTGGCCGAGCTGCTCGGCAGCCCGTCCCTCGACGAGGCGCGGATCGCCCAGGAGGTAGCCCTCCTCGTGGACAGGAGCGACGTCAGCGAGGAGATCGACCGCCTGCGCTCCCACGTCGAACACTTCCGCGGCGTCACCCGCGAGCCCGGGGCCGCCGGCAAGCGCCTGGACTTCCTCACCCAGGAGATCTTCCGCGAGCTGAACACCCTCGGGGCCAAGTGCCGCAACGCCGAGATGACCCGCGCTGTGCTCGACGCCAAGGTCCTGTGCGAGCAGATCCGGGAGCAGGTGCAGAACGTCGAGTAAGTGGTACCATACCGCCGCCGTCACCCTCCCCCGGCACCGTTTGAGCGAAACGATGCAATCCGGCGAGCTGTTCATCCTCTCCGCTCCCTCGGGAGCGGGCAAGACGACGCTCATCCAGAGCCTCATGACCTGGACCGGCGGCCTCGGCGGCCTGGCGTTCTCGGTGAGCCACACCACCCGCAAGCCGCGCGCGGGGGAGATCGACGGCAGGGACTATCACTTCGTCGACCATGCCACGTTCCAGGAGATGATCGCGGCCGGCGCCTTCCTCGAGTGGGCCCAGGTGCACGGCAACTACTACGGCACCTCGTCGCGGGAGGTGTTCCCCCGTCTCGAAGAGGGTATCGACGTCCTCCTGGACATCGACGTCCAGGGAGCCGACCAGGTGCTCGCCCGGTGCCCCCACGCCCACGGCATCTTCGTCCTGCCCCCCAGCTACGAGGATTTGGAGCTGCGGCTGCACCGGCGGGGTCTGGACGACGAGCCGGCGATCGCCCGGCGTCTGGCCGGAGCGCTTGGCGAGATGAAGCGTTACGATCGGTATCACTATGTTATCATCAATGACGATGCCCGCCGGGCGAGCGAGGCGCTCGCTGCCATCATCCTTGAGAAACGCCACCGGCGGGAGCGCATGCAGGCCCGGGTGCAGGAAATCCTGCGGGATTTCCAGGATCGTGACCCCACCCCTCCGACCTAGATGAATTCGACCGGCGGCGGTCCGGAGCCGCCAAGGAGAGAGATTTTCGATGGAAGAGAAGGCGCCGACGATGGACAGCAAGTTCCGGCGTGTACTCGTGGCGGCCACCCGGGCCGAACAGATCATGCGGGGCGCCCGCCCCAAGGTCGAAGCCGGCAAGCGCAAGCCGACCCGGGTCGCGCTGGAGGAGCTCGACCATAACCTGCTCGACTGGGGCTACGGTCCGCCGCCGCAGCCCGAGGAGGCCGAGGTCCCGGCGGCCGAAGAGGAGCAGCCGGCCGAGGTGCACTGACCTCGTCGATCTTTCCCAGCCCTGCGCCCTCCTCCCGGGTCATGAACCGCTCCCTGCGAGTCCTGCTCGGCATCAGCGGCGGCATCGCGGCCTACAAGTCCGCCGAGTTGGTGCGGCGTCTGCGAGCCCGCGGCCACGAGGTGCGTTGCGCGCTCACCCGTAGCGCCGTCTCCTTCGTGACGCCGCTGACGCTGGAGGTGCTCTCCGGTTCTTCCGTCTACCAGGAGGAGTACCTCGCGCCGACCGGCACGGGCGAGGAGTCCCACATTACCGCTGCGGCCTGGGCGGACGTGCTGTGCGTGGCCCCAGCGACCACGAACGTGCTGGCCCGGCTGGCGCTCGGGCTGGGCGACGACTTTCTCACCACCACCGCCCTCGCCTTTACCGGTCCGGTCGTGGTGGCTCCCGCCATGCATTCGACCATGTGGGAGAAGGAGACGACGCGGCAGCACGTCGAATCCCTCTGTCGGCGTGGGGTGTGGCTCGCGGGGCCGGTCGAGGGGCCGCTCGCCTCGGGGGAGGTGGGTATGGGGCGCATGGCCGAACCGGAGGCGATCGTCGAGGTGGTGGAAGCCGCTGCCGGGACGGGTCCGCTCGCGGGAAGGACCGTGCTGGTCACCGCCGGACCCACCCATGAGCCGCTCGATCCCGTCCGCTTCCTGGGCAACCGGTCGAGTGGGCGCATGGGCTTCGCGCTCGCCGCTGAAGCGGCGCGGCGCGGCGCCCGGGTGGTGCTGGTCGCCGGACCCGTGGCCCTGGCGACTCCGCCTCGGGTGACCCGTGTCGACGTGGTCACCGCGCGGGAGATGGAGCGGGCCGTGCGCGAGCACGCTCCGGCGGCCGACCTGATCGTCATGGCGGCGGCGGTGGCCGATTTCCGTCCGCGCCGGCCTGCGGCGAGCAAGATCAAGAGGGAGCGGGGCCTGCCGGCGATCGAGCTGGAAGAGAACACGGACATCCTCGCCGGCCTGCGCGAGGTGGCTCCGGGTGCCGTCCTCGCCGGCTTCGCCGCCGAGACCGAGGAGCTGGAGCGGAACGCCCGCTCCAAGCTGGAGCGCAAGGGCACGGACTTCCTCGTCGCCAATGATGTCTCCCGTCCCGACATCGCCTTCGAGCGCGACGACAACGAGGTCACCGTCTTCCGCCGCGAGGGTCCGCCGGTGTTCCTCTCGCGCCGGCCGAAATCCGAGCTGGCAGCCTCGCTCTTCGACCTTTTCACGGCTACACTCCTCGATCGTGAGCGGCAACCTGCAGCCAGCCCTCGCTGACCTGCTCGCCTACCTGGGCGAGATGGGGTACGGCGATCTCTATCTCGCTCCCTCCCGGTCCGCGGCCCCGGCCCTGTCCGTTGCCGAGCTGGAGCCCGCTCCGGAACCGTCGCGGGCGGCCGCTCCGACGGGCGAAGCCGCCGAGCTGGCCGCCCTGGCGGGAGTGGCGGCGGGCTGCACGCGTTGCCGCCTCGCCGAGAGCCGGAACAAGGTCGTCTTCGGCTCGGGCAACCCCGGTGCCGACCTGATGTTCATCGGCGAGGGCCCAGGGGCGGATGAGGACCGCCAGGGGCTTCCCTTCGTCGGCGCGGCCGGCGAGCTGTTGACGCGTATCATCCAGGCTATCGACATGACGCGCGACGAAGTCTACATCGCCAATGTCGTGAAATGCCGTCCTCCCGGCAACCGCGATCCGCAGCCCGAGGAGGTCGCGGCCTGCCGCGGCTACCTCGAGAAGCAGATCGCTCTGGTCCGCCCGAGGGTCATCGTGGCGCTCGGGAGGATCGCGGCCCAGACCCTCCTCGGCAACGACGCGCCTATTGGCCGGATGCGTGGTCAGTGGTTCCGGGTGCAGGGCGTCCCCACCATGGTCACCTACCATCCGGCCGCCTTGCTGCGGAACCCGGCCCTCAAGCGGCCCACCTGGGAGGACATGCAGCAGGTGCGCGATTTTCTTCGCACCGGTTGATCGGAAGGACACCTGATCCCAAAACAGCTATAAGCTGGACAGCCCTCCAGAAGGATGCTAAGTTGGACAAACCCGACTTCATTCAGGTCTGAATGCTCAATCCGGACCCTACCGAGAACGCCGCCCCCTTCGAGGAATTCCTCAAGGCGGTCGAGCCCAAGCTCAAGGGACTGCTGGCGACGTACCGCATCCCGGCCGTGGACGCCGAGGACGTGCTGCAGCAGGCGCTGCTGGCGTTGCTCTTCCGATGGGAGCGGGTGCGCGATCCCGAGAGCTGGCTGTTCGGCACGGTGAGGCGGCACTGCCTGATGTACTGGCGCACCCGCCGGCGGCGGATCTACTCGGCCGTGGACTCGACGATCCTGGAGTGGCTCTCCCAGCCGATCGCTCCCACTCAGGAGCGCTCGGACCTCCTCTCGGATCTGGAGAACCTGATCGATCGTCTGCCGTCCCGCTGCCGCCTAGTGCTGCGGCTCCGGTTCCAGTTGGGGTACGAGCCGCTGGAGGTCGCACGCAAGCTCGGGTACCGGGTCTCGAGCATTGGCAAGATCACGACGAGGTGTCTGGCAGCCCTGTCCCGAGAGTTGCTGGCATCCGGTGTGTCGGAGGAGCTTTCCGCTTCCAAATCGCAGGACTCGCCAGCACGCCCGCTGACGCGGCGGTAGAGGATGCCCGAGCGGTGGCCCGGTCCGGGCCTCCTTCGGCGGTTCCTGGATGTCGATGATGAGATCTGAGGCCGTCCATCTCTTCCCACAGATCGACCGTCTGCTGCGCAGGATCGAGGCGTCGGAGTCTCCGCTCGTGCAGCTCTGGGGCTGGCCGGGCAGCGGCAAGATGGCGGTGCTGGAGGCGCTGCTCGCGCAGCATGGCAAGCGCGCCGTGGCGCTGCCGCTCGCGACGGTGGCCAGCGAGGAGACCCTCCGGGAGGCGCTGGAGGCGGCGCACGAGGTCGGCGTCCGCTGGCTGGTGGCGACCGGAGGGCCCGCCGGGGAGCGATTGGCCGAAGCCGAGCGCTGGCTTCGCCCCGGGCAGCGCCTGGTCTTCGCCACGGACCGGCGGCGCAGCCCGGGGACCGTCCCGCGGGATATCGTGGCGCCCCAGGATCTGCTGCTCGACACGGGCGAGTTGATCTCGCTCTGGCATCTCCTCACCGGCCAGGATCTGGCACCGGAGACCGTCCGCTCGCTCTGTGAGGCGACCGATGGCTGGTACCGCCCCCTCCGCCTGGCGTTGGAAGCCACGGGGGGAGCGGGACTGGAAGAGGCGGGGCCGGAGGAGGTTCTGGAGATCCCGGCCGTACGCCTCTTCCTCCGCCACGAGGTGCTGGACGCCTTCTCTCCGGAAGAGAAAGACCTCCTGCTCGAAGCGCCGGAGGAGCGGCCCGCGGTCGGCGGCGAAGGGGAGGGCGCCTGGCGGCTTTTCGACGAGCGCGGGCTGTGGGTCGAAGGTCCGGAGTGCGACCGCCTGCCGCATCTCCTCGCCGCGGCGCTCGGACGCGAGCGCAAGCGCCGCCGGCCGGCACGCTCCCGCGCCGTCGCCGCGCCGCAGCCGGCCGTTGCGGTCGAGACGGTAAGGGCCGGGGATCGGCCGGTCTATGTCCTAGGCCTGCTCGGCAGCCCGATCGCCCGGCAGCGGGGGGAGGAGGGGGAGCGCGAGCTCGACTGCAAGCTCCGCCGCTCGTTCCAGGTCCTCGCCTTCCTCGCCTCCTCGCCCGGCCTGCAGGCCGGGCGCGAAGAGCTGATCGAGGCGGTCTGGCCCACCGAGGGGGAGCGCACGATCGAGCGCAACTTTCATCCCACGCTGAGCCATCTCCGCCGGGCCCTAGAGGGCGGCCGCAAGGACCGGCCGGCGCCCCTGCTGTTCCGCAGCGGCGTCTACCGGCTGAACCCGGAGGTCACCTGGGAGATCGACGTGATCGAGTTCAGCCGTCTCGCCGAGGAGGGACG
Source organism: Thermoanaerobaculia bacterium (assembly GCA_036399915.1). Classification (GTDB taxonomy): domain Bacteria; phylum Acidobacteriota; class Thermoanaerobaculia; order Multivoradales; family UBA5704; genus DATARR01. The sequence goes on along the minus strand of DASWME010000231.1, from coordinate 21,638 downwards.
GGAAAGGGCCGGCCGCGGCGAGCTGGAGGCGGCGGCAGACGCCTGGCGGAGGGCCTGGAGGCTCTACCGTGGCCCCTTCCTTCAGGGACACTATGAAGGCTGGGTCACCGCCCACCGGGAGAACTATCAGCGGCTCTACCTGGACCTGCTGAGCAAGCTGGGGGACCTCTACGTCCGTCTGGAGAAGTCTGAAGAAGCCATGGACGCTTACCGCACCGTCTTGGTCGAAGACCCCCTCCAGGAGCGCATCCACCTCGCCGTGATGCGCCTCTACGCGGCCCAGGGGCGCCGCGACCTCGTGCGGCGCCAGTACGACAAGCTCTGCAGCCTCCTGCTCGACGAGCTGAGAGTGGCGCCGCTGCCCCAGACGACGCGCGATTACCACCGGTTGATGGCGTAGCGCCTATCTGCTACCGTCTCGCGGATCCGGGCGCGCCCCGCTCCGTAGACCTTTCGATTCCCTGGTATATGAGATTGCGAGCCCTGCGAGACGCCTGCCTCGGCGGCTTCCTCTATGGCTCGCTGCTCTACGGCGCTGTCATCTCCCTGGTCCACGTCGTCTACAACCATCTCGGCTCGGCCCGGGACGCGTTGATCACCTACGCCGTCTCCGGGCTGCTGTACGGCCTCTGGGCCGCCGCGTTTTTCGGGCTGGCGAGCCTCGCGGCAGGTCTCTCTTCCAGGCGGGGGCTCCTCTCCGGGCTGCTCGCGTACAACCTTTTCTTCTGGGAGGTCTTCTTTCTTTATGGGCTGACTTACGACCAGGCGCCTTTCCATCCGTCCGGCGCGTGGAGCATGGCGGCGGTCCTGATCGGCCTTGCGATCCTGATCGCCGCCGGTGTGGCGGTCGCCTCCTGGCTGCTGTTCCGCCTCTTCGCAGGGATCCGGCGCCGGGGAGCCCTGAAGTGGGTGGCCCTCGCCGCGCTGGCGACCGGCCTCGTGGCCCACGCTGCGGCGCCGCTCTATGCCGGCGAGGCGGAGCGGAAGCGCGCCGGTTCGCCGCCGCCGGTCCAGGCGGTCGAGACCGGCCTCAAGGTGGTCCTCGTCGGCTTCGACGGAGCGGATTGGCGGGTGATCCGGCCGCTGATGGCTAAAGGCGAGCTGCCCGCCTTCGCCGGTCTGGTGCGGGAGGGTGCGCGCGGCGATCTCGCCACGATCCACGACTCCAACTCGGCCGTCATCTGGGCTTCGATCTACACCGGCGCGACGCCCGCCCGGCACGGGGTGCTCGACTTCTACCGCATCCGGTTGCCGGGCATGGCGTCGCAGGGGATCTTCCCGGTCCACCGCACCTTCTTCAAGGAGCTGACCGACCTGGTGGCGCCGCTGGGGCTCGCGCGGCAGACCCCGGTGGACCGCTTCTCCCTGCGCAATCCGCCCCTCTGGGAGGTCGTTGACCGGGCGGGGTTCTCGATCGGGGTGGTGGACGGCTACTTCTTCTCCTTCCCCGCCCTGCATTCCTCGCGGCCGGAGAGCTGGTTCCTCACCTACGGGCTCGACGAGCTGGCCGCCCGTCCGTCGCCGCGCGCCGAGCTGTTCGTGCAGCCGAAGGGGCTCTTCCGCCAGGTCCGGCCCCTGCTCAAGGGCGGCGACTTCTACTGGCAGTCCGCCGTCCTGCTGAAGCTCCTCGCGGAGCGGCCCCAGCCTCGTTTCGTCAACTTCTACACCCACCAGCCGGACAGTTTCCAGCACTGGTATTGGAAGTGGTACGAGCCGGGGAAGTTCTTCGGCGTGACGGACCGCGGCCTGCGGGAGAACGCGGACCGCATCCCCCGGCTCCACCGGGACTTCGACCGCTTCCTCGGCCGGCTGCTCGCCGCGGTCGGGCCGGACACCGTCGTCATCGTGGCCTCGGACCACGGCCACAGCCCGACGATCGTCCACAGCCTCTACACCCAGCACCGGCACGGTCCGCCGGGCATCCTGCTGATGCGGGGTGGGCCGGTCAAACGCGGGCTCGCCTTCCGGGGAGGGGATATCTACGACGTTTATCCGACCGTCCTCTATCTCCTCGGCCTGCCCGTGCCACGGGACGTCTCCGGCAAGGTCCTCCTCGGAGCCCTGGATGAAGGCTTCGTTCGGCTGCATCCGGTGCGGACGGTCCCATCCTATGCCGGCCTGGGCTTCTCCCCGGGGCTCCCCGGCGCCCGCCGCAGCGGTGAGATGAACGAGCGGGAGATCGAGAAGCTGCGGAGCCTCGGGTACATCTTCTAGAATCAGCCGGAACCATGAGCGATCCTGCGAAGCGCGACATGCCGGTGGTGATCCTCTGCGGAGGCCAGGGCACCCGCCTGCGCGAGGAGACCGAGTACCGGCCGAAGCCGATGGTGGAGATCGGCCCGCAGCCGATCCTCTGGCACATCATGAAGATCTACGGCGCCCACGGCCTGGACCGGTTCGTCCTCTGCCTCGGCTACAAGGGTTGGGAGATCAAGCAGTACTTCCTCCGCTACAAGGAGATGCACTGCGACTTCACTCTCGCCATGGACGGCTCCCGGCCGCTCGAGATCCACAACCAGGACGGCTATGAGACCTGGCGGGTCACCTGCGCCGAGACCGGTGCCGATACCGCCACGGGCGCGCGCCTCTGGCAGGTGCGGAACTACATCGGCACGCCCACCTTCTGCCTCACCTACGGCGACGCGGTGGGCGACGTGGACATCGGCAAGCTCCTTGAGTTCCACTGGGACGAGGGGCGGGTCGCCACCGTCACCGGCGTCCATCCCACCTCGCGCTACGGCGAGATGCGGGTCGCCGGCCCCAGGGTGCTGGAGTTCGACGAGAAGCCCACCCTCGCCGAAGGGGTTGTCAGCGGCGGCTTCTTCGTCTTCCAGCGCGAGGTCTTCGACTACCTCGACGCGGACCCCGGACTGTTCCTGGAGCAGAAGCCGCTGCAGCGGCTGGCGCGGGACGGCCAGCTCTCCGTCTACCTCCACGAGGGCTTCTGGCACCCCATGGACACCTACCGCGATTACCTGCACCTGAACGAGATGTGGAAGCGGGGGGAGACGCCCTGGAAGGTCTGGTGAGCCGCCCCGGCGGTCGACCCGGCCCTGGGTGCCGCTTCTGCGGCGCGCCGCTCTCCCACGTCTTCGTGGACCTCGGTGCCTCGCCGCTCGCCAACTCCTACCTGGAGCCGGAGGATCTGGGGAAAGCGGAGTCGTTCTATCCGCTCTGCGTCTACGTCTGCGGCGAGTGCTTCCTGGTGCAGCTCCCGGAGGAGGAGAAGCCGGAGGCGATCTTCTCCGACTACGCCTATTTCTCCTCCTACTCCGAGAGCTGGCTGCGTCACGCCGAAAACTACGCTCAGGCGATGATCGAGCGTTTCGGGCTGGGAGCCGGCCATCAAGTCGTCGAGATCGCGAGCAACGACGGCTATCTCCTGCGCTGGTTCAAGGAGCGGGGCATCCCGGTGCTCGGAGTCGAGCCGGCGAAGAACGTCGCCGAGGCGGCCGCGGCCGCGGGCATCCCCACGCTCGTGAAATTCTTCGGCGAGGCCACGGCCCGCGAGCTGGTCTCCCAGGGCACGCGAGCCGACCTGCTGGTGGGCAACAACGTCCTCGCCCATGTGCCAGACTTGAACGACTTCGTGGCGGGCCTCAAGGTCCTGCTCGCCCCCACCGGCGTGCTCACGATGGAGTTTCCCCACCTCCTGCGGTTGATGGAGGCGGACCAGTTCGACACCATCTATCACGAGCACTACTCGTACTTCTCGTTCACTACGGTGCGTAAGGTCTTCGCCGCCCACCGCTTCGCGCTGTTCGACGTGGAGGAGCTGCCCACCCACGGTGGCTCGCTCCGCATCTACGCCCGGCATGAGGAGGATGGCTCGAAACCGGTAGGGGAGCGGGTGGGCGACCTGCTCGTTCGGGAGGAGGTGTCCAGGCTCAAATGCCTGGAGACCTACCGCTCCTTCGCCGAGCGGGTCCGGCGGGTCAAGCGAGGGTTGCTGCGCTTCCTGATCCAGGCGAAGGAGGAGGGAAAGTCGATCGCGGGCTACGGCGCGCCGGCCAAGGGGAACACGCTGCTCAACTACTGCGGTGTCCGCACCGATTTTCTCGACTACACGGTAGACCGCAACCCTCACAAGCAGGGCCGGTATCTCCCTGGCACGCGCATCCCCGTCCACGCGCCGGACCGCCTGCGTGAGACGCGGCCGGACTACGTGCTCATCCTGCCCTGGAACCTCAAGGAGGAGATCGTGGAGCAGATGGCGGACGTCCGCTCCTGGGGCGGCCGCTTCGTGGTGGCGGTCCCGGAGGTCCGGGTGCTCGAATGATCTTCCGCGGGACCCCGCTCCCTGGTGCCTGGCTCCTTGAGCCGGAACGGTTCGAAGACGAGCGGGGCTTCTTCGCCCGCACGTACTGCCGCCGCGAGTTTGAGGCGCGCGGGCTCGATTCCGCCATCGCCCAGTGCAGCGTCTCTTACAACCACCGGCGGGGGACCCTGCGCGGGCTCCACTTCCAGAGCGCTCCCCACGAGGAGGTCAAGCTCGTGCGGGTCACCCGGGGCACCGCCTGGGACGTGATCGTGGACGTGCGTCCTGGATCGCCGACGTTCAAGCGGCATTTCTCGGTCGTCCTGTCGGCGGCTGACGGCAACGCACTCTACATCCCGAAGGGCTTCGCCCACGGGTTCCAGACGCTCGAGGACGGGACCGAGGTCTTCTACCAGATCTCCGAGTTCTACGCGCCGGAAGCCGCCCGCGGATATCGCTGGGACGATCCCACCTTCGCAATCCCCTGGCCCGAGCCGCCAGCCGTGATCTCGGAGAAGGACCGCAATCTGCCGCTGTTCGAAGGGGCTGGGCGGTGACGGCTGGCGAGGAGATGCACCGCTTTATCGCGGAGGCCTACCCCATCTGCCGCAGCATCACCGGCGACGGCGTCCGCCGCACGCTCGCCATGATCCGCGAGCGCATCCCTCTGGAGGTCCACGAGGTCCCCTCCGGCACGCCGGTCTTCGACTGGACCGTGCCGAAGGAGTGGAACATCCGTGACGCCTGGACCAAGGACTCCGATGGCAACAAAGTGATCGATTTCCAGGCATGCAATCTCCACGTCCTCAACTACAGCGTCCCCGTCCACGCGAGGCTGCCGCTGGAGGAGCTGAAGAAGCACCTTTTCACACTGCCGGACAAGCCGGACCTCATCCCGTACCGGACCTCTTACTACAAGGAAGCCTGGGGATTCTGTCTCAGCCACAACCAACTCCAGACCCTGCCGGAGGGGGAGTATGAGGTCCTGATCGATTCGAGCCTCGCGGAGGGATCGTTGACCTATGGCGAGTTTTTCCTGCCAGGAGAGTCCGAGCGCGAGGTGCTTCTCTCGACCCACGTCTGCCATCCTTCGCTCTGCAATGACAACCTTTCTGGGATCGCGGTGATGACGTGGCTTGCCCGGGAGCTCCAGGATCGTCCGAAGCGGCGGTACTCCTACCGCTTCCTCTTCATCCCCGGCACCATCGGCTCGATCACCTGGCTGGCGCGCAACGAGGAGCGGACGGGGCGGATCGCCCACGGCCTGGTGACGGCGAATCTCGGTGATCCCGGAAAGTTCCACTATAAGAGGAGCCGCCAGGGGAACGCAGGGATCGACCGCGCGGTGACGGCCGTTCTGCAGGCCTCGGGCGAGGAGTTCGGCGTCGAGGAGTTCGTCCCCTTCGGCTATGACGAGCGGCAGTACTGCTCCCCTGGCTTCAACCTCCCCGTGGGATCCCTGACCCGGACGCCCTGGGGCCGCTATCCCCAGTACCACACGTCGGCGGACAATCTTGACTTTGTCCGGCCCAAGGCGCTGGAAGGCTCGCTCCGCACCTATCTCGCGGTCGTGGACGTGCTGGAGGGCAACCGCCGCTATCTCAATCTGAACCCCAAGTGCGAGCCCCAACTCGGCCGGCGGGGGCTGTACCGGACGATCGGCGGCGACGATGCCGGCCGCACCCGCGAGCTGGCTCTCCTGTGGGTGCTCAACCTTTCCGACGGCCAGAACGACCTGCTGGACATTTCGGAGCGGTCCGGTATGAGCTTCGAAGCCATCCGGGGGGCGGCGGACGCGCTGCTGGGGGTTGGGCTCCTGCGCGAGACGGGGGAGGATGCGTGAGCGCGCTTCAGGGGACGGTCGCGCTGGTCACTGGGGCCAGCGGCGGCATCGGCGAGGCCATCTCCATGGCCCTGGCTCGGGAGGGCGTGCGGCTGATCCTCGCCGGGCGCAGCGCCAAAAAGCTGCAACTCGTGGCGGAGCGGGCCAGAGCCCTTTCGCCGGACGTCGAAACCTTCGTCGCCGATCTGACGGACGACGACGAGGTCCGCGCCCTGGCGGAGCAGACCCTCGCCGCGTTCGGTGGCGTGGACGTCCTGATCCATAGCATCGGCCTCTTCCTCGCCGGCCTCGTGGAGGCCACGTCCGTGGAGAACCTCGACCGCCAGTACCGCGTCAACACCCGCGTCCCCTACGCTCTGACCCAGATCCTCCTGCCCTCCCTGATCTCGCGCCAAGGGCAGGTCGTCTTCGTGAACTCGGGCAGCGGTTTCCATCCGGCCCGCGCGGGCTGGGTGGCCTACGCGGCCTCCAAGCACGCCCTGCGGGCAGTGGCCGACGGTCTGCGCGACGAGGTACACGCGAAGGGTGTCCGCGTGATCTCGGTCTTCCCAGGCCGCACCGCAACGCCGATGCAGGAGGAGGTCCAACGCTACGAGGGAAATGAGTACGATCCCGAGCGTTTCATCCAGCCCCGCGACATCGCCGCCGCCGTGCTGAACGCCCTCGCCCTGCCGCGCACGGCCGAGGTTACGGATCTGCATGTCCGGCCGATGCGGGGGTAGGGGTATACTTCCCGTATGGCGATTCCTCTGTTGAAGGACGTCCCGCTCGCTCCTCCCGCCGATCTGGGTCCATACCGGCGCAAGGACTATGAGGCCCTGCCGGACGAGCCTCGCTGCGAGCTGATCTACGGGAGGTTCTACGTGAGTCCGAGCCCCTCGGTGCTGCACCAGATAGTGGTATTACTGCTCGCTGGGAAATTGCAGCAGATCGCGCAGAAGGCCAGAGCCTGGGTCTTCGTGGCGCCGCTCGACGTAAATCTGTTCGAGCACTCTGTCGCACAGCCCGATATCCTGTACATCTCGGCTGCACGCCGCCGGATCATCGAGGAGCGGATCGAAGGGGCTCCGGATCTGGTTGTGGAGGTCCTTTCTCCCGGCACCGCCCGCCGGGATCGTGGCGAGAAGCTCCGGCTCTATGCCGAGGCCGGAATCCGGGAGTACTGGATCTTCGATCTGCCGGAACGCCAGATCGAGTTTCTCCGCAACGACGCTGGACAGTTCGTCGTCGCCCTGCCCGAGGGTGGTGTCTACCGCTCCCAGGCTCTCCCCGAGATCTCCCTGGACATTGCTGAGTTCTGGCGGGAGATCGAAGAGCAGCTTGCGAGACTGGACGAGGAGGAGCCCTAGTCGGCTCTTGCTTCGAGATCCCGCCGCGGACTGACATCGATCCCCGCCTTGCTGAGCACCCGGCTGTCGCTGGGGATGTCCCGGGTCACGATGGCGTTGACGCCGATGAAGACGTTGTCGCCCACGGTGACGGGGCCGATCACTTTGGCTCCCGCGCCGAGGAAGACGTTGTCGCCGATCACCGGCATCTGCTCTTTCCGGTTGGGGTCGGGCGAGCCGATCGTCACCTGGTGGAGGAGGATGGCGTCGCGGCCGATGCGGACGTAGCCGCCGACCACGATCCCCACGCCGTGGCTGATCAGCAGGCCCGGGCCGATCACCGCGCCGGGGCCGATCTCCACTCCCGTCAGGAACTGATTGCAGCGGGCGATCAGCGGCCCGAGCACGGGGATGCCCCGGCTCTTGAACCAGTGTGCCATCCGGTGGAGCACCACCGCCTGATAACCGTTTTCGAACAGCAGCGACTCGATTACATACCAGGGGAACGGCTTCGTCTTGAGCATGCGAAGCCGGCGGGTGTCCTCTTTGAGGTTATCGAACACCGCCGCCCTCCTGGGGAGACCCCGGCGGCAGCACCTCGACTGGGGCGCGGAACGTTTTGCCGCCGTTTTTCTCCGAGAACCACGCGACCGTCTCGAACACCGGATCGAGCTCCAGGACGTACCGGCCCGGGGCCTGCGGTGCCAGCACTTTCTGCTGGACGTCGACCGCGCCCCCGGGGAGGACCGGCAGCGGGATCTCGGTGCGCAGGCCGTCCTTCACGATCGTCTTGCCGCTCTCGTCCAGCCAATGATAGGCGAGGTTCACGCGGGCGACGCCTTCTGCCGTCCACGGATGGCCGCTGCGGTTGAACAGGCGGGTGGCGACGGTGAACGCCTGGCCGACCTGGACCTGCGGCGGCACGACGCTGTTTCCCCACTCGATGGAGTAGAGGTCGGTCTCGAGCTGCCCGCCCGTGCCGAGATAGGCGAGGGAGGCCCCCGTGTAGAAGTTCTCCTGCGTGCGGTCGTCCTGGGTGAAGTAGGGGCAGGCGTTGGGCGGGTACTCGCGCACCCAGTGCTGGACGCGGCCGGAGCGCGAGGTCACGATCATCTTGTAGACGTAGAACGTGGCCCACTTCTGCCGGCGCACCCGGAAGGGCTCGCCCGGCACGAGCCGGATCCGTCGCGCCTCCTCGTCCTTGCCGAAATCCAGCGCCTCGCGGGCGTCCCCCATCTCGATCTCGACGTGGTTGCCGGGCGCGAAGTTCGTCACCAGGAAGACCGCCTTGTCGATCGGCCGCGAGCCGATGAAGTACAGCTCGACCCGGTTGGCGCCCCCCACCCACATCTGGTCGCCCTGGGGCACGAAGACGTCCTTGCGCCCCACGATCCGCAGATCGCCGAGCTGGACCCGCTCGTAGCCCGGCACGTTGCGCAGCGAGAGCTCCAGCGGCAGGAACCGGAATGGCCCGCCGCGCACGTGGGCCTGAAGGGTGGGCTCGGGAACCGTGGCCCCGAACGGCGTGAAGAGCAGCGGGCCGAGAAAGAGCCCGGCCACGACGTGCCCGGCCAGGACGAGCCAGCGCGGGCGGATCTCCCGCACCAGGAAGAGGAACGCCGGGACGGCGCTGATGAAATAGCGGTTGCCCAGGAAGCCGCCGCCCCCCTGCCAGTTCCAGGCGATGAACGTCAGGAAGTAGAGGGCCACGGCCGCGACCACCGCGAGGAGCACCCAGCACTCCCCCGGGCGCCGCTGGCCCGGCAGGAGGAAGAAGATCACGGCGAGCGCCGCGAAGGGCGTGTAGACGAGCATGCCCGCGTGCCGCCCGATGAGGAAGTAGACGATGTTCTCGGCCATCTCGTAGAGGGTCACGTCCGGCGCGCGGACGAGCCACGTCCAGGTGTTGCCGGTCGTGGAGTTGGGCACGGCGACTCCGCCCGGGACCTTCCCGCCGGCAGCCTGTCCCGCCGCGGCCCTGGGGACCTCCGGAGCGGGGGCGATCGGCACCTTGCCCGGCTCGCAGAGGGTCACCCCCTGGCGGCTGACTCCGAGATAGGCCGAAGGGTGGCCCGTCAGGGCGGTCGCAATCCCCGCCACCATGGCGAGGCTCACCACGGCCCCCAGCACCCAGGCGCCGGCCGTCTTCCACCGGCGCTCCCGTGCGTAGGCGTAGAGGGGGGCGAGCCCCACGGCCCCGAACATGGGCTTGTTGTAGACGGCGAGCACCAGGACGGCACCGGAGAGAGCCGCGTAGAGTAGCTCGCGGCGGCGGTCGGGCCCTCCGGCTTCCTCTGTGCGCGGCAGGCCGAAGAAGAGGCAGGCCGCCACGGCCGCCATGTTGAAGACCTCGGGCTGGATCCAGAAGACGTAGGAGAAGCCCACGCTCAGCAGGAAGAACGACGCCGAGAACAGGGCCGCGAGCCCGGGCGGGTTGTATCGCCGCAGGTAGAGGTACCCCATCCAGACCATCGCCATCGTCAGCAGCATGTTGAAGAAGACGAGGCCGTTGGCGCCGAAGAAGAAGGCGAACGGGGCCGCGAACAGAGGATAGACGTACGGCTTGCCGAAGTAGACCGTGCGCCAGCCGTCGTCGGTCATCACGATCATGTTGTTGACCGGGCCGAAGGGGTACTCCTGGAAGGCGCGGTCGACGTCCCCGGGCTCTACCCGCAGGTCGCGGTCGTGGGCGAGGCTCAGCGCGGCCAGGTAGTAGGCCGACTCGTCCGCCTTGAGGTGGGGGGGCAGACCGGGCTTGCCCAGCGCCAGCGGCACCAGCAGGAGGAACGCCGTGACCGCCGCGAGGGCCAGGTTGACGTTGCGGCTCACGGCGGGGCAGTCTAGCGCAGCCCTAAGGCCGTTCCCAAACCAGCCCGAGGGTCACCGGATGCCGTAAGGGTGTAAAATAGGCGTATGGAGCCGATCCGCGATCCCAAAGTCCTAGCCCGTGCAGCCGCGGCGTTCGATCTCTGCCAGACCGCTGAGAACATGATGCGGCAGAAACTCCGCCGCCAGCATCCGGAGGCCAGTGAGGAGGAAATCCTGGCACGCTTCGTGGCCTGGCTGGAAAAGCGGCCCTACACCGAGCCTCCGCCGAATACCGAAGCGTAGTGTCTCCTTTTCCCCTTACTCGCCTCCAGAAGGCACTGATCCGGCTGGATAGCGACCTGCGGGCTCTGGGTCAGAAATGGGCTCTCGTTGGCGGATTCGCGGTGATGCTCCGCTCCGAATCCCGTAATACCCGGGATCTCGACATCGTTCTCGCTACGCTTGGAGACTCCCAGACAGACGAAGCCGTGCGAGGTCTGAGATCCAGGGGCTACCGCGATCACCCCACGAAACCCATGCTCTTGCGAAAAGACGGCCGCCTCTTCGGCCTCCGTCTCATCTCTCCTCTTTTGGACGATCAGGAGGATGCCGAGACCATCGTCGATCTCCTCTTGGGCTGTTCCGGGGTCGAGGCCGAGATCATCGCGGCGGCGGAGCTTCTGGAGGTCCTGCCGAACACCTTCATCCCAGTGGCCCGGCCGGAGCACCTCATCGCCATGAAGGTCCTCGCTGGCCGTGCCCAGGATCTGGAGGATGTGAGAGCCCTGCTGCGCGAGATCGATGTGGCCGAACTCCAATCCGCTCGCCAGACACTACAATTGATCGAAGCGTGTGGGTTCCATGAGGGAAAGGACCTGCTCGCCGAACTCGGGAAATTGATGGACTCCTTGGATGAGTAAAACGACGAAGCGACGGAAGAGGATCGCGAAGGATCCCTTCCACCAGAAGATCCTCGACGCGCTGGGCGGGCATCTCGATCCGGAGGTCTTTGAGGCCTGCATGGGGGATCTGCTGCAGGCCGATTTCGCAGGTCTCGTGCCGGTGCCGGGAGGCAACGACGCAGGCATGGACGCTGCCATTGCAAGCGGCAAGGGAGAGCCCTTCCCTCTCGTCTGTACAACGTCAGAGAACGTCCATCGCAATTTCAAGGAAAGTCTCGAGTCCTTCTTGGAACGAGGACCGTCTTCTCGGTCCGTTGCGCTTGCAACCTCACAAACCCTTACGACGGCGGAAATGCGTAGGCTTCGGGACCTCGCAAAGGAGAAGGGATTCACGTTAGTACAATGGCCTTTCGAGCGGAGCGCAATAGCGGACCGGCTCTATCGAAATAGCGTCTGGTGTAAGCGGCTGCTCCATCTGGTAGGTGCGCCTTCAGCCCTCTCCGTCGTCCCCTTGAGCCGCCGTCCTTTCGTCGAGATCGAGCTGGTGGGTCGGGAGGCGGACGCCGAATGGCTGCGGAACACGTCTGGAGACCGCGTGATCGTGGGGGAGCCCGGCTCCGGCAAGACCTATCTGTTCTCCTCGCTCATTCGCGAAGGATGGCCTGCGCTCTTCCTGGTCAGCGACAACGAGACGGAGATTGCCAACGCCCTGCGGGATCAGGAGCCAGGGATCGTGATCGTGGATGATGCCCACGTGGCGCCGGACCGGCTCGCCTCCCTCCGTCGCTTGCGCCAGGAGATCGGAGGAGAGTTCGACATCGTAGCTTCGACGTGGCCGGGCGCCATTGACAGCGTTCTGGAAGCCCTCGGGTGCCCCGAGTCGAAGGTGCATCGTCTGGAGTTGCTGACCCGGAATCAGATTCTCAATGTCATTCGGCAGGTCGGCGTGGAAGCGCCCGATGATGTGCTCCGGAGCCTTGTGGACCAATCTTCTAATAAGCTGGGCCTCGCCGTCACGATTGCCAGGCTCTGGCTCCAGGGAGATTGGCAGAAAATTCTCGATGGTACCGTCCTGAGCCGCACCCTCCTGAGCCTCTTTAGCGACCTCGTGGGAAGAGAAACGACAGAGGTGCTCGCTTCCTTCAGCCTGGGAGGAGTGAAAGGGGTGCGCCCGGCAGCCGTGGGAGAATTCCTGGAACGCCCGCCTGGCGAGATCGAGCGCATCACAGCCGGTCTCTCTGCCGGTGGCGTCCTCTCCGTAGTCGATCGGGACTCGCTCTCTGTGAGGCCGGAGCCGTTGCGCTCGGCCCTTCTCCGGGAAGTCTTCTTCTCAGGCCGTCCGACAGCGCACGACTATCGGAAGCTTCTCCAGTCCGTGCCGAGCTACGACCGCGCCGTCGAGGCGATCGTCGCGGCGAGACTCTATGGTGCCAGTATCGAAAGCGGCGAGCTGAGGGAACTGGTCTTCAACTCCAAGACACCCCAGTTATGGAACTTGCTAGCTGCTGTCAGCGCAGGGGACGCTCATTGGGTCTTAATGTCATATCCAGGTGACGTGCTGGATATTGCGGAGGCCTTGTTACACCGGGTCCCAGAAGCAGTCATCCCTAGAATTTTGGAGCGGGCCTCCGAGGTGTCAAGGAAGGGGGAATTGCGGCCTGATGCTCCAATGAGCATCTTGTCGTCCTGGGTTCAGGACATCGAAGCCGGAGCAAGGGAATTGATTAGACGTCGTCGTCTGGTCGCCCAAGCGGCCAAGGAGTTTCTCCTCAGCGGAGGCGAGCCAGGGGTTGGCGTTCATGGGATATGCATCGGCTTGAGCCGCCAACTTCGGGGAAGCAGCCTTGATCCTGGAAGGAGCAGCATTACAGAGAGGACCGACCAACTGCCTGGTGCAAGCCTTCGAGAGATCGCAGAGATTTGGGCTGAGGTCAAAGATGCCATCCAGGAGATTGACGCAGCGTCCTGGCAGCACTTGTTGAGCACGCTTTGGGATTGGTTCCCTTTCACGCGGCGGACGGAGATCTGGGAAGAGGAACGGCAGATCAGGCACTCTTTGGTGGAGAGGGTGCTGAGAGACCTGGTGCCCAAGGCGGCAGGCAGTCTTGGTCTCCAAGCGGGGCTGGCCCGTCTTGCGCAAGAGTTTGGAGTTGATCTTAGAGTGGGCCAAGACCAAGTCTTGGAACTTCTCTATCCTCCCCTGGGAACCTATAGGGAGAGGCAAGCATACCTCGACGAAGCTGTCAAGAGGCTCGCTACGGAATGGGCCCAGGAATCGCCTCAGCAGGTTGCGAGGAGGATTGCCTTTTATGAACAAGAGGCCGAGCGAATCGGCTATAGCTTTATGAATAGTATGTCTGATTTTTGTCGAGTTCTGGCCGAGTCGGTCGAGGCGCCGGAGGAGTGGCTCGACGTACTCCTGAAGGAGAATCTTCGAGAAATCCTGCTCAGCCCGTTTCTCACAAGGCTCGTAGAGCTACGGCGAACCTGCTGGGAGCGGCGGCTAGAGGATTCTCTCGATGTCGACCACCTCATGTGGTCCGCTGCTTCACTGATCCTCACGCTTCCGGATCCTCCACCTAGGTTGCTCGACCGTGCACTCGTCAAGGTGCGGGACGAGGCGATGCTGGTTGAGGGAATTTGCATTCGGAAAAAGGCTCCTCTGCCTACATTGAGATTGCTCTTCCGCCTTCCTTCCTGGGAGACAACGCTCGCTGCTGCCGTGGGGGAGTGGTGTGCAGAGCCTCAAGGCGAGGTCAGGGAGGAGATCCGGCCCGAGTGGCGTGATGCGATCCTCCGAGCCAAGACCGCGGACTACAATGAGTCGAGACAAGCCGTTGGACTTCAGTATTGGCTGGGGGTCATTCTCGCCAGTGATGCGGATCTGGCTCTCGACTGGCTACGGTCCCGATTGAAGGATTCCGATCTTCCATCTTACTTCATGAAAGACAGCGTCTTTGTCCGTGCAGTTCGTGCGCTACGAGAAGAACAGAAGGAAAGTCTGTTGAAAGAGCTTGCGCCGGCTCGAATTCTTCGATCCCTGCTTCCCTTATTAATTGGAACTAATGCGGAATCCTATCGAAGACTGTTGGCGATTGGATCTCTTAAGGATTACCATCTCGATCCTCTCGGTGGGTTGCCAAATGCGGATTGGAGGGAACTCGCTCTGGTAGCTCTGGATGCGGGCTATTCTCCGGAGGCCATCGCACTAGCCGCTTTCAGAACCTCCGGTGCACAGAGAGGTTCAGGAATCGAGTACTGGCAACGCTGGGATCAGGCGTTTGCTGTGTTCGAGGAACACTCTCGATGGGATTTTCGGGAGGTGGTGCGCCACGGTAGAGGGAAGGCACAAGCGTGGATTCGCTGGGCTCGAGCGCAGCAGGAGCAGTTTGATCTTCACGGCATCGTTCGTGCCGAATAGAGCCGCCCGATTGACCCCTTACGCCTCCCTTCATATACTGCGCCAGCCGAAAGATCCTTCTCCTTCAATGACTTCTCGAACCAGGAATCACCATGACCACCCTCTACTTCGACTCCCACCTCCCTGACGAGGAGCGGCGCCGCCGCCTCTATGCCGGGGACGTCTTCGTCTACTCGCCGCGTCCGAGCACTCAGGCGCTCACTGAGTTCGCCCGCGAGCTGATCGAGGAGGCGTTCCGTCCCCTCGATCCCCAGCAGGCCCAGGAGAGCCTGCCCGTCGAGAAATTCGTCGAGATCATGGGGCCTCTGAAGCCGCGGTTTATTCACCATCCGCGGACCAAGGAGCTGCTTCTGGAGCTGCTTCGCGATCTCGGGTGCGACTTGGAGAAGACCTACTTCGACGTGCCCCGGATGCGGGTGGCGACCAGCGGCGGCTATCTCTCGGCCGGTGTCGCCTACGTGCTCCATCCGCACCGCGACATCTGGTACTCCTCGCCTCCTTGCCAGCTCAACTGGTGGCTGCCGGTCTACCCCTTCGAGTCGGAAAGCTCGTTCGCGTTCCATCCGCGGTACTGGGACGTTCCGGTCAAGAATTCCTCGAACGAGTACAACCACTACGAGTGGAACAAGGTCGGCCGGGCCAACGCCGCGAAGGAGGTCAAGACCGACACGCGCAAGCAGCCCAAGCCGCTGGAGCCGCTGGAGCTGGAGCCCGAGTTCCGCGTCGTCTGCCCGCCGGGCGGCCTGATCCTCTTCTCGGGTGCCCATCTGCACTCGACGGTGCCCAACACCTCGGGCCGGTCGCGCTTCAGCATCGATTTCCGCACGGCCCACCTCGACGAATTGGCGACGATGGGGGGCGCGCCGAGCATCGACCGCAACTGCACGGGCACGACCCTGTTCGAGCTGCGGCGGGCCTCGGACCTCTCGCCGGTGCCGGAGGAGGTCATCCGGCTCTACGATCCGAATCCGCCCGCGGATCGCGAGGGGCTGGTCTACAAACCGCCGGCGGCGGGAGCTTGATCCGCATCCCCTCCCGGATCCCCTGGAGCTTCGCCACCGCCGCCGCCTGGTTGCCGCGGCGCAGCTCGCGCAGCCAGGCTACGGGGAAGGCGGCCGCCGTGAAGGCGAGGAAGGTGAGCCACTGCCAGGGCTTCGCGTAGCGGCGGACGTAGATGGCGCCGCTCCTCCCGAACTGGAAGTTCCGCCCCGGGCTGTAGCCGCCGGTCGTGTAGGCCACCCGGTGGTAGAGCACGGCCCGGTGCGCGAAGACGCAGCGGAAGCCGTGGCGCCGGACCCGGGTGCAGAAGTCGGCGTCGTCCACGCAGATGTAGAAGAGGTCATCCCACATCCCGGCGGCCTCGGCGGCGGCGCGCCGGATCAGGATGGCGCAGCCGTTGACGTAGTCCACCTCCTCGTCCCGGTCGTACTGGCCGCGGTCGATCTCGCCGTAGCCGCGCTCGCGGGTGATGGACTCGCGGAAGCGCAGGATGCCGCCGGCCGACCAGAGCCGCCGCCGGTCGCCGTGGAAGTAGCACTTGGGGCCCACGCAGCCGATGTCCGGAGCCGACTCGGCCACCCGGACCAACTCGTCGAGCATGCCCGGCTCGACCTCGATGTCGTTGTTGAGCAGCAGCACGTAGTCGTAGCCGTTCTCGAAGGCCCAGCGGAACCCGGCGGCGTAGCCGGAGGCGCTGCCGCGGTTGACCTCCACCCGGACCTGCCGGACCTCGGGATAGGCCTCGGCGATGGCCGCGGGCGAGCCGTCCGTCGAGGCGTTGTCGAGGACCACGAGGTCGAAGTTGGGATAGGTCATCCGCCGCAGGCTGTCGATAGCCTGCAGGGTGACCTCCTTGCCGTTGTAGTTGAGGACGACGGCGGCGACGCGAGGGAGGGGCTCCGGCATTGCCTGGATTGAACCACAGGCTTGGCGGGGAGGCCAGCACCAATCCGCCTCCCGCGCCCGGGCATTGATGCCCGGGCGGCGGCGGGACGCGACGTGGCGTGCCCACCTGATACCATCCGCCCGGCCATGCCCCTCCCCGCCCTCCGCCGCGTCGCCGCGCGTCTTCTCCTGCTGGGCATCAGCGTCGTCGTCGGCCTGCTCGTCGCCGAGCTCGCCGTCCGCCTCGTCCGGCCCCAGCCGGTGATGCTCGTCTCCCGCGGCCTCTACGCTCCTGATCCGCCGCGCCGGTATCGGCTCCAGCCCGGGTTTCGGGGGACGGTCACCAACCGTGTCGAGTTCGACACCAAAGTCTCGATCAACCACGAGGGGCTCCGGGGGCCGGAGATCGGACCGAAGGCGCCAGGCACGTTCCGCGTCCTGGCCTTGGGGGACTCCTTCACCTTCGGCGTCGGCGCCCGGGAGGAGGAGACCTGGCCGGCGCGGCTGCAGCAGCTCCTACGCTCGCGCGGCCTGCGGGCCGAGGTGCTCAACGCCGGCGCTCCCGGCTTCGGGGTCCCCGACGAGGTGGCCTGGTTCCAGCGCTGGGGCTGGTCCCTCGAGCCGGACGCGGTCGTGCTGGCGGTCTTCGTAGCCAACGACCTCCAGGACGCCGCGCCCGGTGGACCCAAGGCCGTAGCGGCGGACGGCGAGCTGATGATCCAGGGGGAGAAGAAGAGCGGCCTCTCGCGCTGGCTCTATTACCACTCGCACCTCTATGTGCTCCTCAAGACCTCGGCGCTGGGCGGGGCGATCCGCCGGCTTCTCGGCTCGCCCGAGCCGCTGGAGACGCGAGAGCTGCGGACCGAGCTCGACCTCTACGCGAAGGACCGCCTGCCGCAGTCCGCTCGGCAGGGGGCGGCGGCGACCGAGCGGGCCGTCGCCAGTCTGGCCCGGAGCGCAGGAGGGGTCCGCGTCCTGGCGGTCATCATCCCCTCGCTGATCCAGGTCGATCCTGCCCGCTGGCGGTCCAGCCTGGAGCGGTTCGGCCGCGATCCGTCCCGGTACGACCGGAACCGTCCCAACGACCTCTTCCGGGGGATCTTCGAGCGGCACGGCATCCCCGTCCTGGACCTGACGAGACCCTTCGCGGAGGCGCTGCGGAAGGGGGAGAGGATTTACTATCCCATCGACCAGCACCTGACGCCGGCGGGATACCGCCTGATGGCGGAGACGGTGGCGGGGACCCTACAATCTATCTCCTCCTCTCCTGGCTGAGCGGGGCGGGGAGCACACATCGGATCGGAGGACACCATGGACGACCAGACCATCCTGCAGCGGATCCAGCACCTCGTCGACGAAGAGCACCGGCTCGACCAGCACCAGGACCGCTCGCCCGAAGACCACAAGCGCTACCACGACCTCAGGGTCGAGCTCGACCAGTGCTGGGACCTCCTGCGGCAGCGGCGGGCGCGGCGGGAGTTCGGCGACGACCCCGACCAGGCGAAGGTCCGGAGTGAAGAAGTCGTCGAGAAATACGAGCAGTAGGAGCGCCTGAAATTGGCCGGCGCCCGCTAGCGGGCCGGCCTGGATGCGAGGAAGACCGCTTCCCTTTTCCAGGGAGCTGCGAGCCGCCTCGTGCTGCCCCCGTCCAGCGTTCCTCCGTCCACCGTCCTGCCCGTCTCGGGATCGAGCCACTCCGCGGCGAGCTCTCCCGAAGTCCACGAGAGATCGATCCTCCCCCGGCCCTTCGGCAGCCAGGCGAGGACCTCCTCCCGTCCCGGCGTCCGGTTCACCAGGGCGTAGCCTGAGGAGCAGGCTTTGGTGTCCGGTGCGCAGGCGGCGAGATCGATCCGCTTCGCGAAACGCAGCGTGTCCCCCATGGCGCGGCGGGCTTCCTCGCGGACGGGGTCGTCGTCGAGGGGGTCCATATAGATCGGGTGGTGCCCCCGCAGAAAGGTCTTCCAGACCCAGTCCCGGCCGCCGCCGATGCCCCAGAGATGGTCGGTGTCGACGAGGACGACCTTGGAGCCGTCCGCCGGGGGAGGGGAGCGCCGCCAGCCGCCCTTGTTGCCGGGGGAGACCCAGTCGGCGGGGCTGCGGAAGAGGTCCTCGTTGCGATTGCCGGGAAAGCAGGCCGTCATGCCGACGAGGTGCCGGCCGCCGTCTGCGCTCCGCAGGTGGCGGATCAGGTGATATTGCCAGTCACGGGATCCCCCGGGGCTCTCGTTCGAGATCTCCCACAGGACGGGGTCCAGATCGCCCACCGTCTCGACGACCTTGTCGATATAGGCCTCCTGCAGGCGAGTGACCGCGGGGATGCGCAGGGTGTGGACGTCAGAGCCGTCCCCGCGCGCGTCCGGATCGCCGTCGATGCCGTTGACGTTATTGAGCCGGTTGAAGGGGTGGCGGTCCCAGGGGTTTCCTTCGCCGTTGTCGTGGATCGACCAGCCGTTGAACAGCATCACGGAGACGTAGAAGCCACGCTCGCCGGCGCGAACCACCCGCTGGCGGAGGCGCCTGAAGTACTCGGGATCGAAACGCGTCAGGTCGAACCGCGGTTGGCCGTCGAGGGCGAGGCCGGGACCGGTGCGCAGGTACGGCCGGGGATGAAGGTCGTGCGTCCACGCCTCATGGGCCCACAGGCGGATGAAGTTGTGTCCCCAGGATTCCAGGCGTTCCAGGTACCCCTCGAAGTCGAACCCGCCGGGGCGCTCGCCGTTGTCGATCAGCACGTCCCAGTGATGGGAGCCGGTCAGATAGACGGCGCGGCCGTCGGCGCTCTGGAAATAGCGCGGATTGAGCGGATGGATGCGCAGCGGGGGCATGCCGGGTGGGCGGAGGTTAGCATGGCGGCAAGGCAGGCAGACTCTGACCTGTAACGTTTTCCTCCCTTTCGACTCTCTCAGACATAGCAGGCTGGCCAGCCTGAGCGCGGACCCCGGAACGCAGGACCTGACAAGGAGTCATCATGCACCACAAGAAGAGGATTCTTCTGATCTCGAAGGTCGCGGCGGCGGGAGCCCTGCTGTTTCTCGCCCTCTCCCCGCTCGTCCCGGCGGACGAGCGCACGGAAGCGAGCCGGGCAGCCAGCGACGAAATCGCCTCGAACGCCCAGCGGATGCTGGCCGAGGGGCGCCAGACCTTCCGTTATGAGACGTTCGGTGACGAGGCGTTCTGGAGCCAGACGCTCGGCATCCATCAGGCCCTCGCGACCGTGAGCCCGCGGACAGCCCTCGCCGTGGGCCTCAAGGTCGACGCCGCGGCCCTGCCGCCCCGGCTCCTCGCTCAGCTCAAGCGAGGCGCGCCGGCCCTGGTCAGGTCCCACGGCAAGGCCGTGGACCTCGACGACCCCGCGGTGACGGCGCAACTGCTCCGGCGCAACGCCGTGGTCGGCGTGCGCGGGTCCTTCAACCCGGATGGCACCCTGCGGGAGGTCGGCATCACCTGCGCCTTCTGCCACTCCACGGTGGACGACTCCGTGGCGCCGGGGATCGGCAAGCGGCTCGACGGCTGGCCGAACCGCGACCTCAACGTGGGCGCCATCGTCAACCTCGCCCCCAATCTCCAGCCGGTGGCCGACCTGCTGGGAGTGGATGTGGCCACGGTGCGCACCGTGCTGCAGAGCTGGGGCCCGGGCAAGTTCGATGCCTCGCTGTTTCTCGACGGCAAGGCCTTCCGTCCGGATGGCAAAAGCGCGGCCACGCTGATCCCGCCGGCCTTTGGCCTCGCCGGCGTGGACGGCCACACCTTCACCGGCTGGGGATCGGTGACCTACTGGAACGCCTTCGTGGCGAACCTCGAGATGCACGGCCAGGGGAGGTTCTGGGACCCCCGATTGAACGATCCGGTGAAGTTCCCCGTAGCGGCCCGCGCCGGCTTCGGCGATATACGGAGCGACCCCGACCGGATCACGCCCAAGCTCGCGGCCTTGCAGTTCTATCAGCTCGCCATTCCAGCGCCGGCGCCGCGGCCCGGCAGCTTCGACCCGGCGGCGGCTGCGCGCGGCAAGGTGGTTTTCGCCGAGGCGGGCTGCGCCCGCTGTCACGTGCCGCCGCTCTATACCGAGCCCGGCTGGAACCGGCACAAGCCGGAGGAGATCGGAATCGACTCCTTCCAGGCCGACCGCTCGCCGGACGGCCACTACCGCACGACGCCGCTCAAGGGCCTCTCGGCCCACAGCAAGGGCGGCTTCTATCACGACGGCCGCTTCGCCACCCTGCGGGACGTGGTGGACCACTACGACGGCCACTTCGGCCTGCACCTGAGCGAGCCGCAGAAGAGAGACCTGGTCGAGTTCCTGAAGTCGCTGTGATCGAGCCGTACCGCAGCCCCGGCCCCAATCTTCAGGGGAGCGTCCGGCACGCTCCCCTTTTCTTCGAGTTCCGAGAGTTAGGAGCCGGTCAGATAGGCGGATGTCCACCCGCAATGGTGCGCTGGTGGATCTCCATTGTCAGCTTCTCGATCCGCTGGCTGAGCTCGCGCGTGATCCGCGTCAGCTCGGTGTTCTGCTCGAGGAGAGTGAGGATCTGCTCCTGCTGGCGAGTGGCGATCTCCTGCCGCTCGAGGCTGGCGGCGGCCAGGGCTTCCCGGTGCTGGGCGTCAGCCTCGGACATCATCTTGTCGCGGTCGGCCTGCCGCGTCTGGGCGAGGAGGATCAGGGGCGCCGCGTAGGCCGCCTGGAGGCTGAAGGCGAGGTTCAGGAGGATGAACGGATAGCGGTCGAAGTGGGTGATCCCCCAGACGTTGAGGGCGATCCAGCAGGCGACGATCAGGGTCTGCGTGATCAGGAAGGTCGGCGTGCCGAAGAAGCGGGCGAAACGTTCCGCCTTACGGCCGAACCAGTCGTTGCCGAAAGCCGAGTTCAGGTGGAGGTGCGGCGCGTGGAAGCGGAGGTAATGGTTGACGCGGTGAGGTGAAGCGGTCGTCGGCGTGGACGGATCCGAGGACATGGTTGTTTTCTCCCGGGTTCAGAGGCGTTGGCCGCGTCCGGCTAGTCGGCCCACGAGAGGAACCGGCCGCCGCTTGGGTGCTGATAGTCCACGAGAAGACCGGGGAGGTATGACCAGAAGTTGTGTTTGAGATCGAGAGAAGGCGGCGTACCCTGGGTGTGCTTGACGCACCCAATCCGCCCCGAGGGGCAAGGAGGTACGCCACCATGGCAGAGCGTAGCGGAAAGCTGGTCGCATTCCCACAA
>DASWME010000230.1:0-4767 GCA_036399915.1 Thermoanaerobaculia bacterium | reverse complement strand
AGACTACGGACGTGCGGGGCGGACGACACCACAGATGCCCGGCAGAACGGGGAGGGCTGGGACCCGAAGCGGATTCCGCGCCCGGGAATGTCGACGTCGCCCGGCTCCGGGAGCCGGAGCGCGATGGCCGGGATCGCGTTTCTCTCGCAAGAGTCGGGGCGAGACTCGGCGCCAGGCGGCACATTCGGTCGAGCTGAGCCTCGGCATCGTGAGTCAAAGCCCTACCTCTTCGGGCAAAGCATCCGGGTCAACATCGCCCTGAGCGATCCCGGGGCCTCCCTCGTCGAGATCATCGAGGCGGCTCGCATGGCGGGCATTCACAAGGACATCCAGGTGCTGTCGATGGGTTCCGACACCCTGCTGGCCGACGGAGGCATGACGCTGTCCGGCGGACAAAGGCACGGATGGCGCTCGCCCGGGCGCTGCTGCACCGGCCGGCGATCCTCCTCCTCGACGAGGCCACCAGCGCCCTCGACACGGTGACGGAGCGCCGGATTCATGAGGAGCTGCGCCGGCTGCGGGCCACGCACGTCGTCATCGCTCACCGTTTGAGCACGGTCGTCCACGCTGACCGCATCCTGGCTCTTGAGGAGGGCAGGATCACTGCACAAGGCACGCACCGGGAGTTCCTGGAGCGCAGCCCAACTTATGCTGAGCTGGCACAGGCCTCGGAAGCGATTGAACCCGAAGGCGAGCCGATCCTCGACCGGGAGTCCACGGCTTGACCGCTGAGCAACGGAGGGTCCTGGCCGCCGCCGTCGAGCGCATCCTCCCCTCGGACGACGGTCCCGCGTTGTCCCAGCAGTCGCCGCGCCGACTCATGCTGACGCGCAAACCATGGCAAGCGAGCCTCTTCCGATAACCGCGGGCGGCGGACTGGCTGCCGCGTCACTATGATGCAGTAGACCTGCACTCGGCCGCCGATGAGTCAGGGCCTGGTTCAGGGTCTTCAGCGTCAGCTCCTCGTAAGCCGGTCTCGGAAGTCGATGAACCGGGGTGCGTCAGTGCAGCAGCTTCCGTAGGTCCCGGGCGGCGATCCACAGGGGATCGACGACCCCCCGCTCCGCCTGCACGTCTCCTTCCCCGATCTCAGCAAGCGGCCTCTGGAGCAGGTGGAACTCGGTGCAACCGAAGATGAAGCCATCGGTGCCGTAGCGCGCGCTCAGCCTGTCGAGCCAGGAGAGGCAGTCTGCGGCGGGTTCACCGCTCTTCAGCCGGAAGATCCAGTTGTGCAGCTCAGCCTGGTGCCGGGCGTCTGGGAACTGTACCCAATCGGCGACCGACGGCCACCGCTCGTGGCTCTCGAAGAGCCGTGCCCTGCGGGTACCATCCGAGGCCAACAACAGACGTGGCCTGGGGAAGGCGGCGAGCTCTTGCACCGCGAGGTCGACCAGGGAGATCACCTTGCGGTGGAGAGTCGGCGGCAAGAAGGGCAGCGCATAGTGTGCCGTTACACAGGTAATGATCAGACGCGTCGCGCCGATCCGCACGAGGCTCTCGAGGGCTCGGGCGAGCCGCTCGCCAAGCGCTTGCACAGAACCGTTGACGATCGCGGCCGTCCGGTCAGGGAAGGTCGGGTCCGAGCAGACGATGCAGACCGGGGAACCCTGTTCGGGGAGTGCGAGATTGAGCCTATAGATCGTCTGCAGGAACTCGGCCGATGCCAACGGCCCCATGCCGCCCAGGACGCCCAGATTCGCTCTTGCCATGGTACTTCCGGCTCATCCTTCAAGCGGGATGGCGCAGAGATTCGCTCCGATGATGGTGACTCTTGGAATTGGCATGGTCCGACTCCATGGGCGTGGTCTTGCTGTTTTTGATCCACCTGACCTCGGTCATGGGCCCGTCCTCGGAGCTAGCCCCTGGCGGCTGAAGGCTCAGGTCTGGGCGCCTCCTCGGCCGGCCCCGCCCCCTGCTCCTCCTCGGGCCGCGTGGCATCCGGAAGCTCGGTTTCTACGTTGCGCAAACGTGGATTAAGGAACGAGACCAGGGTCAGCGCGAGCAGGAACGCACCCAGGACCATGAAGAGGAAGCCGACGCCGCGCCCGTCGCCGACGCCGATGAACCGCCCGACGGTGCCGGCGAGCGCGCCGCCGGGCGCGAGCATCGGCTCGAAGACGCGGTCGGCCAGGGGGCCGGCGACCGCATAGGCCAAGGGCAGCGAGGCGGAGGCGATCAGGCCGCGGATGGCGAAGACGCGGCCCTGGAGGTCGAGGGCCACCTTGCTCTGCCAGATAGCCTGGCTGCCGCTGCCGATGAACGGTGTGGTCAACATGAAGGCGAAGACGGCCGCGGTGACCAGGGGCACGTTCGGCTCGAGGCCGCCGAGGAAGAGGATCAGGGCCTGGGCGACGAGGGCTCCGAAGATGCCCCAGACGCGCTGCTTCGGCCCGCCCCAGAGGGTGAGGATCAAGCCCCCCAGAAGGAGGCCGGCGGGGCCGGCGGAGCTCACCGTGCCCAGCTCCTGAGGGGTGGCGAAGCTGAGAATGAGAGGGGTCAGGAGGGCCTGCACGATACCGACGCTGAAGGTGGCGGAGCCGAACAGGAAGAGCAGGCTGAGCAGGCCGGGGCGCTCCCGGATGTAGCGCCAGCCGAGCAGGGCGTCGTGCCAGAACGGTTGGGTGCCGATTCCAGAGGCGGGCGGCCGCGGGATGCGCACGATCAGCACGGACAGGGCGGCGATCAGGAAGGTGCAGAAGTCGAGGAAGATCACGCCGTGGACGCCGATCCTGCCGATCAGGATGCCGGCGAGGAACGGGGCCGCGATGCCGGTGATGGCTGCGGCGGTCTGCGACAGGCTGCTGGTGCGCACGAGCAGGTGGCGCGGCACAAGGACGCTCACCGAGGCGACGAAGGCCGGTCCCTGGACGATCGCCAAGCCGGTCATTACCACGGCGACGATGTAGGCGTACCAGGGCTGCATCCGCCCGGTGTACAGGGCCGCGACCATGAGCAACGTCATGACCGCAGAGCCCAAGTTGCACAGGATCAGGACGCGGCGGCGGTCGACGCGGTCGGCCACCGAGCCCGCGACCGGGGTCAGCACCAGGGCCGTGAGCGTGGCCGCGAGCATCATCCCCGAGAACTGGGTCACGGACTGAGTCTGCTGGTAGAGCCAGACCCCCAGCGAAAAGCTGCCGAGGCCGGTGCCCAGGTTGGAGATCGTCTGCCCGGTCCAAATCGTGCCGTAGATCCCCAGCCCGTGCGATGCGCTCTTCCTTGCCATCGGTTCTCCTTCCTACGATCCTGATCTGCCCGCTTTGGGAGACATGACGCCGCGGAGCCAGCCGCCGAGCCGCCGGAGGGCGGAGGGACGCGGTGCGCTCTCTCGCATCACCCGGGCCACCCCCTCCAGAGTGGGACGGGCGAAGAGGTCAGCCACGGGGACCTCATAGCTCCAGCGCCCGGCGATCTGCGCCAGAAGCCGCACTGCCAGCAGCGAGTCGCCCCCCAGAGCGAAGAAGTCGTCCCGCGAGCTCTCGGGGCGTCGGCCCAGGAGCTCCTCCCAGAGATCGGCCAGAGCGGTCTCCACCTCGTCCCAGCTCGCGGCGGCGCGGGCCGGCGGCTCCGGCGGGACCGCCAAGGCGGCGCGGTCGATGTCCCCCCCGGACGTGCGCGGCAGCGCCTCGAGACGGACGAAGGCATCGGGGACGAGGTGCGCGGGCAGGAGGGCGCGCAGGTGGCTCCGCAGCTCGTCGTCGGACGGGGAGCGGTCCGTGGGAGCGGCCAGCCAGGCGATCAGCCGCCCGCCGGCCCCGGCGCCCTCCCGCCAGGCGACGGCGGCCTCGCGCACGCGCGGATGGCCTGCCAGGGCGGCCTCGATCCGCCGCGGGTCGGCGCTGTAGCCCAGCGCCTCGGGGAGCGGCTCCGGCGGAAACTCGAAGGACGGGCCGGGAGCGGGCGCCGGGGACGCCTCGTCCCAGCTCTCCGGCTCGCGGGCCAGCCGCTCGAGCAGTCGGCGGTAACTCGCGAGCAGGTCCGGGACCATCCCCGGGGGGAGGACCTCCTCGACCGCCTGGCAGATCAGGTCCAGCCGCCCCTCCCCGTCCTCCAGGGTGACGCAGAGCAGCAGCGCCTGGGGGAGCGAGATCCGCAGGTCGGTCTGGGTCAGGTCGAGGTCGAAGCGAGGCGCCTCACCGGTCTCGGCCTCCGGCTGCCGCGGGGCGGTCCGGGCCTGGTCCACGATGCTGTCGAAGAGCACCGGCAGAAGGGCGCGGGCGCCGCAGCCGCGCCGGCGGTTCCATTCGCGCAGCGCCCGGTAGCCGGGAAAGTGTCGGTGCTCAAGGTCCTCGGCCAAGCGCTGCTGGAGGCGTCGGGCTCGCGCGAGGAACGTTCCGGACATCCCGGCCCCGCCCTCCACCGCCAGCAGGTGCAGGCTGTTGAACGTGCCGAGGAGGCGCGAGATCTGCGGGTGGACCTCCGGCCGGTAGACGCCGATCATGCCGAGCGTGAAGCGCGGCGCGGCGCACCAGCCGACGAGCGCCTCGGCGAAGGCGGCGGTCAGCAGGCCAGTGGGGGTGAGCCCCTCCTGGGCGGCGCGCTGCCTAAGGGATAGCCAGTCATCCACCTCCAGCAGGCGCAGCCGCCGCCACTCGATGCGCGGCACGGTCTCGGGGCCGAGGTCGCGCACCAGCGGCAGGCGGGGCGGCGGCGGCAGCGTCGGGAGGCGGTCCATCCAGTAGGCGCGGCAGCGCTCGTAGGTCGCGGTGGCGCGGAAATCGTCGAGCGCGCGCGCCCAGTCGAGATAGGAGATCTCCAGAGCCGGCA
>DASWME010000229.1:0-14842 GCA_036399915.1 Thermoanaerobaculia bacterium | reverse complement strand
GATGGCGACCTGGAACACGTTCTTTGCCAAATCGACAGCGATTGTGGTAGATTTTCTCACGGACTCCTCCTTTTGGTTTGCAGACCACCCGCGACTATGGCACAAAAGGCCGGCGTCGCAGGAGGAGTCCATCCCATCACTCACCTTCTGCGGCGTTGGCGGCGGGTGTTCGTGGATGCTGGACCGGAGGTAGGGTCGAGCAGGGTCGACGTGACTCGCTTCACCCGAGGCGGAGCACCTTGTATTGATAGAGACGCCTCAAGCTTGTCGCGAAGAGGCTAACACCCAAGGAGCTCAGATGAAGAAAGGTCGAGTCCTTTTCCCGGTCCTCTTTGCCCTGCTGACTGTCGTCTCCGTCACGGAGCTAGCCGCGGCCCCGCCAATCCTGGCCGCGGCGGGCGCTCCGGCCGCAGTCGAGATCTCCTCTGAGGAGTTCCTCTGCAATCTGAGCCAAGCGTCCGCTCTGGAGCTTCCCGGCTCAACCCCGGCCCTGAATCGAGCTGTGGAGGTCTGTGGAACTTGCGGTCAAGATCTTTGCGACAACAGGAATGTGGGAGCTTCCTGTTACGACACCCTTCAAGGCTTCTGGGGCTGGTGCATTCCCCCTTGGGGAGGGTACTGCGCTGACGGTCGCCCGAACTGTCAGTGCGCAACCGAATATCAGTGAAGATGCCCCGCTAGCTCCTCCGGCCGCTTTAGGGTGCCGGGGGAGCCCCGCTGCCCGGGCCTTTCGCCAGAATAGGTTCCAGGCAAGTGTAGAGCCCCTACAAAGATAGACGCCGCAACGGGGGTAGGTCCTGGAGGCGACCGTTGCCGAGCAGGCAGCGCATAGCCCGAGTGCCGTGGTCGGGCTCGCGAATTGCTTCGCAAACTCGCTACGGTCGTTTCGGCTCCAGTCCCCGAATATGCAGCTTGGCCTCTGCTTCGCTGCGGCCAACCTGCCCGGTCTGCGGCCGAGTGGTCGGGAACTTCGTGGGGTACAAGAGGGCGATCCGTGGCCAGAAGGGCCGGTCGAGGACTCGGATGCTGGCCCTTCACCGACCGGGCAGGTCCGTTGTATAATCAAAAAGGAAAAAGGCAGCGGCCGAGAGCCGACCGATGGCGGAAGCGCTCGAAGGGATTCGGGCGTTCATCGAGACCGAGTGCGGGAGGGGTTCGAGTCCACCTATAAATCGGCGAAGCAGTGGCAGTCGGGTCCGACGGTTCCATCGTCCTCTGACGAAGCTCGACGGACACCAGGAAATAGGAGGGATAAGGTAATGATGAGAAAGATCGCGCTGGAAGAAGCATTCACTGCGCCGTCGACGAAAGCGTATCTGGATATCACGGTGAACGTCGTCCCCACGGAGGAAGCCAAGGCCGGCTTGATTCAAAAGCTCGAAGACTTCGACCAGCGGATTGCCACGATGGATGACGCCGGCATAGACATCTTCGTGCTGTCGCAGACGAGCCCCGGCGTGCAAGCAGAGAAGGACGCAAGTGTCGCGGTGCAGCGGGCGCGCGAGGCGAACGACTACCTGTATAAGCAGATCCAGCGGCACCCGGATCGGTACCGTGGCTTCGCGCATCTCGCGACGCAGGACGTGCAGGCGGCTGGCGACGAACTGAAGCGGTGCGTGGAGGAACTGGGGTTCCTCGGCGCGATGATCAACGGTAACACGAACGGCGTCTACCTCGACGACGACTGCTACCAGCCCTTCTGGGAGCGCGTCGTCCAACTCGACGTGCCGATCTACATCCATCCGGCCAACCCTCACATCCAGCCGTACGTCCTCCAAGGGTATACCGTGATGCAAGGCGCGGTGTGGGGGTGGAGCACGGACAACTCTTCGCACTTCCTGCGCCTGCTCTTCAGTGGCCTCTTCGACCGCTTCCCCGAGCTCACAATCATCCTGGGACACATGGGCGAGACGCTCCCATACTTCGCATGGCGTATCGACAGCCGCTATGCGGCGGCTGGCGATCCGGACAGGCCCCCCCTGAAGAAGAAGCCCTCCGACTACTTCCGCTCGAACCTCATGATCACGACGACCGGTCTCTGCCAGGATTCAGCGCTGCAGTGCGCGCTGGCGGAGATGGGCGACGACCGTGTGCTGTTCTCGGTCGATTACCCTTACGAGGATACGAAAGAGGCCGCTGAGTGGATCGAAGGCACTCCGTTGACCGATGAGGCACAGCGCGAAAAGCTCTGCTACAAGAACGCGGAGCGGGTTCTGCGACTGGGTGTTGCGACGCAGGCGTAGGGGAGAGTGCAATAAGCCCTATTGGGTATGTGGCCAACCAAGACGCCGAACACCGGCCTGCAGTGGACGGAAACCGCATAAGGCGCGGTTCCGCCGCTGAGTCCAAATCGTTGGGCGTCACTGGCGGCACAACACAATCGATAGTCGAGTGAATACTTACATTGCACTTTTCAGAGGCATCAACGTTGGCGGGAAGAACTCCTTGCCGATGAAAGAGCTTGTTGTCATTCTTGAAAGTATGGGTGCCCGAAAGATCAAGACCTATATCCAAAGCGGCAATGCCGTATTCCAGAGTGCTGAAAAGAACCTGTCACAATTCTCGAAGCGACTAACGGCTGAAATCAAGGAGCGCCGTGGTTTCGAGCCCCACGTCATCATTGTCGGGCTTGACGCAATAGAAAAAGCAATGGCGGATAATCCGTTTCCGGAGGCGGAAGCAGACCCCAGCAGTTTGCATCTTGGTTTTTTGGCCTCTGCGCCCAAGAACCCCAACCTACAAAAGCTCGACAACCTTCGAAAGGAAAGCGAACGGTTTCATCTGAGTGGGCGGGTCTTCTATCTACATGCGCCTGAAGGTGTGGGTAGATCCAAGCTCGCGGCAAGCGCTGAGAAATTGCTTGGCACGCCGATGACAGATCGCAATTGGAGAACCGTATGCAAGATCAAGGAAATGGCGGGCAAGTAAATGGTCACGAGGCCCTTCCTCGCGGAGAGGCAAGGACAGAAATGCAAAGAGCAAAAGACATGGAAGCAAACCAACGTGAAGAACTACTCAGAACATTGAAAGCCCGTTTTGAGAAAAACATGAACCGCCATAAAGGTCTTGAATGGGCTAAAGTCCAGGCAAGGCTGGAAGCCAATGCCGAAAAACTTTGGTCACTCAATGAAATGGAAAGAACTGGCGGTGAACCGGATGTTGTTGGTCATGATAAAAAGACAGGCGAATACATTTTTTATGATTGTTCAGCGGAAAGTCCTAAGGGCCGCAGAAGTGTTTGTTACGACCTTGAAGGGCAGGAGGCAAGGAAAGCATTTAAACCAAAAGACAACGCTATTGATATCGCGGCTGCCATGGGCATTGAGCTTTTAACGGAAGAACAGTATCGAGATTTGCAGGAACTTGGGAATTTCGATACGAAAACGTCGAGCTGGGTGAAAACACCTTCTGATATTAGAGAACTCGGCGGCGCCCTCTTTGCTGATCGCCGCTACGGCCATGTCTTCGTGTATCATAACAGCGCGCCCTCTTACTATGACGCGAGGGCGTTCCGTGGCTCGCTAAGGGTCTAAATTGTGCACCGGAGTTCCTCTACCAGCGGTTGCGAGTACCCGCCCAACCCGTCGTTGCAGCGGACTCGCTTCGCTCGCCGCTGAACTCCATATCGTTGGACCTTCCCTAAGTCGGAAAGGAGAGTTCCTTGGCTCAGATTCTCTCGGGTGCCCCCGTTCTGCTCGTCAGAGATGTCGTGGCCGCAGCAGATTATTTTCGCGATCGACTCGGGTTTTCCTACGACCAGCTGTGGGGCGAGCCACCCAACTTCTGCATGGTTCGTCGCGACGGACATACGGTCATGCTGAGTCAGGCGCCTCCCGATGCGCCCCTCGTTCCGCATTGGCGTGTAGTGGACAAGATGTGGAATATTTACTTCTGGGTAGACGATGTGGAAGCAATTTACAAGGAGTTCAGCGAGCGCGGCGCCATCATCGACTATCACCTCGGGATAAAGGCATATGGCGTCAGGGAGTTCGGCGTGCAGGACATCGATGATCATGACATCGGCTTCGGGCAGGTCATCGGCCGCTAACGGCTCAGGAATGGCCCTGGTCGCCGCTTCCCTCAGATCCCGTTGGCCGGTGCGGCACCATGATAGGATCTAAGCGCGCGTCACCTTGGAGGCTATATGCGGAGCTTTTCCGTTCCCTTCTTAGCGCTGGTCCTAACCGCCCTCTCCCAGACGACAGAACAGTCCACCGCGGCGCAGCAGCCAGGCGTGCCCCCTGCCGCGGAGCGCGCCTATTCCAAGCGGGAGCGGATCGCGTTGTGCAAGAAGAAGCAGAACGCTCCCCTTGCGCCCTCGGAGCCTCAACCGCTGATGGTCGAAGGGAAGGTCACTCGACGGACGATCCTCCGTTATGTGAGACCTATGCTTGGTGGAGGCGCACGCCCCTTGATCCCCGGCACCGTTGTCCTGCAGGTCGTCATCGATGAGGATGGATGCGTGCGGAATCCGAGGCTCCTCCAAGGGATCAACGGGTACCAGAACTCGGGAGCCCTGGATGCCGTCCGGCAATGGGTTTTCCTGCCGGCAACCCTCGAGGGCAAGCCGGTCAGCGTCAACTATGTCCTTACGACCACCTTTCATTAGCTTTTCCTACCGAATTAGCGGCAGGATCGATGCACTCTTCCAAAATCGTCCATGGCCCTTCAGGTTCGCGGTCCGGGCCTGCGTTGCCCTCTGGCGCAGTGCCATCCGGAGCGTGGTACAATCAAGCAAGAACAGGCCGTCCAACCCCTGGGGCCTCAACCGGACGGCACCGCTGCCGCGGCGCCGCGCGGTTAGGCCCCTATAGCGTTGGGGCGTCGGGAGACATTCTCTCTAAGGAGTACGAGGAGGTCGGATGAAAGCCATTCCTTTCAGCTCGCTGGCCGCCGCTCTTTTCGGAGTAGCTTTGATTGCCTGGTCCAGCACTTCGAATGCCTGGGCGCAGCCTCAAGCACCAGCTCAACCTGAGATCACATCATCGAGCACAGAGTCCGGAATGATCGACGAGGTGATCGGGCGGCGCTTTCCTCCGATGAGCCTGAACAAGCACGCAGAATCGGCTAACTACGGCTACTCCGAAAAGGTCCCTGTCGCGGTTGGAGGTGGTTTCTCCGAGGGCGAGCACAATGTGTATCGTTACCTCAACGCTTTAGCGGGACCACAAGGGCAAATAATACATTACACCAGGGTTGGTACTTGCTGTGCTTTCAAGACGCCAGGCGCACGGTTCGACGGGACCGGCCTTCTCGAGGTCTACGAAGTAACATACGAGGGGTTGCCGAAGCCCCATCGGCTTTATTTCAACTGGTACGGCGCTGCAGACCCACAAATTCCCGTCGGGCTCACCACGCCTCACGGCCCTGCATCTGAGCCTCCGTTCTGGCCCTGTGTAGCAAACGATGGTGCTCCATTTGGTCATCTCACGGAGAGTGACTTGGACACACTGATCTCGCTAGCCGCGGCGAATGGACTTGAGCTCGTTCCGACGCTCAAGAAGGTATACACCGGAGACAAGGAGGCGCTGGCCACGATTCTCCGCTTCTCCTCTCGGTTGCAGTCGCTCGATACGCCGACGCGCGTATACGGGAACATGATGTATTCAATCTTTCTGAACCTCGGCGAAGCGAAGGGGACACAGTTCGTCATCGAGGTGATCCTTTCGCAAGAGCCCATGGTGCGCCAGCGAATCAGAGACTTTCTCTGGTATCCGACGTTCTGCGTGCCGAAGGGCGAGCGCGCAGAGGTCGAACGGGCCATCCGCGCGGAGTTCCCACTTCTTTGGCCGCCGGATTTCGTATTCGGGAAAGGGGACGCCCTGTTTGGCAAGACGCCCAACAACGCGCAGCATCTCCCGGGTCGGACGGGGCGCGTGCATTCCCGCCTCCCGGCCGACAAGCACCCTGGAGGCGGCACCTCGGAGGCGTGGTAACGTAGGCGGCCGTGAAAACGCTCGTGACCGAGGGATCGACTGCCGGAGAACAGCGCCGGTATCCCCTGGCCTTTCTTCTGTGCACGGCTCTTGTCATCGTTTCGATTGCCTGGATCGACCGGCCCGTCGCCGACTACGCCTTCGCTCACTTTCGAGACACCGCGCTCGCTCGTTGGATTTCACGGGGGCTCGGGCCGCTGCGCCTCATCGTACCGCTCGCAATCCTCTGGCTCGCCGGTTCGGGCGGCTGGCGGCTTAGCGCACGTCCCGTCCCCTCGTGGGCTCGACCGCCACTGGTCGTGTCAGTGAGCGTTGGCCTCGCCGGGTTGACGACAATCCTTCTGAAGTATCTCTTCGGACGCACTTCCGCCGATCCCTCCTATCTCGTGCACGGAGTCCACGAGTGGCGGCCACTTCGCGGCGATGCCTCCCACCTGGCCTTTCCGTCTGGAACCATGGCGGTGGCTGGCGCAGCCTTGACAGTGCTCTGCATCCTTCAGCCTCGCCTGCGTGGGGCGAGCGCTGTGGTGCTCGCCGCACTGGCTGCAGCCCTCATCGTCACCAACAGCCACTGGGTTGCTGACATCATCGCTGGTGTGTTTCTTGGCATCGGTGTGGGTAGAACGGTGCTGCCTCTCTGCAGACGTCTTGGTTTCGGGCCGACGTGAAAGGTTGTAGAGCAATGGACGGCGCTAGTAGTATTTCCCGGGCGATCGACCGCATGGAAACTTTCCAGGCCCTGGCATCGCTGACTGTGATCCATGCCATTCAGGAGGTGATTTCGTGAAAGCTCTGTCTCTGCGGTTCATCAGGTGGGGGGCAGGCCTGCTCGTGCTCGGTCTCTTGACCGGCTATGGCCCTCTCTTCCACTACCTCTCGGGAGGAGTGAAGGTGGCCTGCCCGTGGGCGCCGGTTCATGGGCATGTCGTGCTCCTCGGCTGGGTCGCCTTCACGATCTTTGGATTGGTGTATCGGGCGCTGCCGGACTGGGGTACCCCGAGCGCCGCCGCCATGAGGATGGCCAGGGGCCACTTCTGGCTGTCGGTGCTCTCGGTGCTGGGGGTTTACGCCAACGGCATCTTCGGCTACCGGTTTCTCGATCGGAGGTCTCCTGGCTTCTACTACAAGCCGGACGAGGAGACGTTGCGGCTGTGGCTGTCGATCGACGGCTGGTTCCTGACGGTTTTCGCGTTCGGGTGCGTTCTCTTCATGGTGGTGCTCTTCAGCACGACAAGCCAGCGGGCAAACCTCCTTTCATCCCAGAACGAAGAGAGGGCCGCTTGACCCTGCAGACCCGAGACGACGTGCGCAACCTCGCCATCATCGCGCACGTGGACCACGGCAAGACCACGCTGGTCGATGCGATGCTCTGGCAGAGCGGCATCTTCCGCGAGAACGAGCAGGTGGCCGAGCGCGTGATGGACTCGATCGACCTCGAGCGGGAGAAGGGGATCACCATCATGGCCAAGAACACGGCCATCCACTACCGGGGGATCCGCATCAACATCGTGGACACGCCGGGCCACGCCGATTTCGGCGGCGAGGTGGAGCGGACGCTCAAGATGGTGGACGGCGTGCTGCTGCTGGTGGACGCCAGCGAGGGCCCGCTGCCGCAGACCCGGTTCGTGCTGCGCAAGGCGCTGGAGGCGGGGCTGCCGCCGATCGTGGTGATCAACAAGATCGACCGCTCGGACGCGCGGCCGGGCGAGGTGCTCAATGAGGTGTTCGACCTGTTCATCGACCTGGACGCCACGGAGGAGCAGCTCGAGTTCCCGGTGCTCTACTGCAACGCCCGGGCGGGCCGCTGCCGGCGCGCGCCGGACGGGCCGGACGAGTTGCTGGAGCCGCTGTTCGAGGAGATCGCGCGCTCGGTGCCGCCGCCGCGTTTCGATCCGGGAGCGCCGCTTCAGTTCCTGCTCACCACGCTGGACTACGACGACTACGTGGGGCGGCTGGCGATCGGCCGCGTCTTCAACGGCCGGCTGAGGAAGGCGCAGGAGGTGGCCCTCTGCCGGCTTGACGGCAGCGTCGCGCCCGCGCGGGTGAGCCTGCTCTACGGCTACGAAGGGCTGCGGCGGGTGGAGATCGCCGAGGCGGGGCCGGGGGACATCGTGGCGGTGGCGGGCATCGAGGAGGTGAGCATCGGCGAGACGCTGTCGGACCGCGAGAGCCCGGCGCCGCTGCCGCCGATCCAGGTGGACGAGCCCACGATCTCGATGGTCTTCTCGATCAACGACTCGCCGTTCTCCGGCCGCGAGGGCCGGCACGTCACGTCGCGCAAGCTCAAGGAGCGGCTGGAGAAGGAGTCGCTGATGAACGTCGCCATCCGCATCGAGCCCACGGACTCGCCCGAGGCGTTCCAGGTCTCGGGGCGCGGCGAGCTGCAGCTCGCCATCCTGATCGAGCGGATGCGCCGCGAGGGGTACGAGCTGTCGGTGGGCAAGCCCGAGGTCATCACCCGCCGGATCGGCGGCCAGCTCCACGAGCCCATGGAGATGCTGCTCGTGGACTGCCCGGAGGAGTTCATCGGCGTCGTCACCCAGAAGATGGGGGCCCGCAAGGGGCGGATGATGAAGATGGTCAACCACGGCTCGGGCCGGGTGCGGATGGAGTTCCGGGTGCCGTCGCGCGGGCTGATCGGCTTCCGCTCGGAGTTCTTGACCGACACCCGGGGGACGGGGATCATGAACCACCTCTTCGACGGCTGGGAGCCGTGGCAGGGGGAGATCGCCCACCGCCCGACCGGGGCGCTGGTGGCGGACCGGATGGGACGGGCCACGGCCTACGCCATCGAGAACCTGCAGCCGCGGGGCGAGCTGTTCGTTCAGCCGGGCGACGAGGTCTACGAGGGTATGGTGGTGGGGGAGCACTCGCGGGGCAACGACCTCGACGTCAACATCACCAAGGAGAAGAAGCTCACCAACATGCGGGCCTCGACCGCCGAGGAGATGGTGCGCCTGGTGCCGCCGCGGGTGATGAACCTGGAGCAGGCGCTCGAGTTCATCAAGGAGGACGAGCTGGTCGAGGTCACCCCGGCCACCTTCCGCCTGCGCAAGCGGGTGCTGGCGGCGAACCGGAGGAAGTAGGGGTGGAGGAGGCGACTTCGACGCTGCGCCAGCGGATCGCCGAGCTGCTCCGCGAGGGGGAGTGGGGCTTCGAGGAGCTGCGGCGCGAGCTGGAGGCGCCCGCGCGGCTGCTGGAGGACGACCTCCGGCACATCGAGCGCAGCCTGCGCCGCGGCCGGGAGCGGCTGCGCGTCGAGCCCGCCCGCTGCCTTGCCTGCGGCTTCACGTTCCACGACCGGCCGGCCCGCCACCTCCACGCCCCCAGCCGCTGCCCCCGCTGCCGCAGCGAGCGGATCGCGGACCCCCGTTTCCGCATCGTGTAAGCCCCCGCCCGGCCGGTGGGGGAGGGCGATGGGAGAGGGCCAGGGGTGAGGGGCTGGCCCGCCGCTTGCACAGAGTTCTGTGCAAGGACGCGCGAGCCTCGATGGGGAGGTTTCGCGCACAACGGACGGCCGGGATGGATCCGGCCGCGGGAATCAACGACGCAACTCCGTTCAGGTTGGGTTGCGCGGAAACGGAGGTAGCCATCATGAAGAGGACGATTCTGTTTGCAGCGGTGGCGCTGGCGCTTCTGGCCGGCCCCGCCTCGGCAGGCGATTTCACGCTGTACGGCGCGTATCAGGACACCAAGGATGCGGATCAGGGGCTCGGGATCGGAGGCAAGCTGGGCTTCGGCATCTTCGAGCTGCGGGCCACCTACTTCGACGACGTGACCACGGACACCGGCCGGCGCGACTTCGAGCTCAGGATGATCCCGCTCGAAGCGGGCCTCGCCTTCAAGTTCGCTCCCGGCCAGAACGTCAACCCGTACATCGGCGGCGGCGCCGGCTACTACCTGCTGGACACCAACCGCGGCGAGGTGGACGACGAGGTGGGCTATTACGCGGTCGCCGGCGCGAACTTCACCGGCGCCTCCGGCCTCGGGTTCAACATCGAAGGCATCTTCCGCAGCATGGAAGCGACGGTGCGCGACCGCTCGCTGTCGAATCCCAACGTCGATGAGGAGACCGACATCCAGCTCGGCGGCTTCGGCGTGCAGGGCGGCCTGGTCTGGACCTTCTAGTTCCCTCCACAGTCCCAGCATCTCTCTCCAGGGGCGCGGCCACGGCCGCGTCCCTTCCGTTCATATAGAGCCCTGGTTATTAGCGGCCGGGGAGGCTCTCCGCATATACTCGGCTCGTCGATCCGTGATTTCGGACTCTCAAGGAGGGCTCTTCATGAGGAACCTGGCGATCGTCTTGCTGCTCCTGGGCCTGCTGGCCGCCGGTCCTGCCGGCGCCGTGATCTGCACGGCGGACGACGTGCCGGCCGCGACCCTGCTGCTCCCCTATTTCGAGGTCGACCTCGGCAACCTGTGGGGAAACAACACGCTGTTCTCGATCAACAACGCCTCGGCCTCGGCCGTGCTGGCCCACGTGGTGCTCTGGTCGGACCTCTCGGTGCCCGTCCTCGACTTCAACGTCTACCTGACGGGCTACGACGTGCAGACGATCAACATGCGGGACATCCTCGACGGCTTCCTGCCGCGCACGGCGTCCGCGGCCCAGGACACCGGCGAGAACGAGCCGGACCTCGACCCGACCCCGACCGCGATCAGCAACCAGGGGAGGTTTTCGCAGGACGTCACCTTCGCGAGCTGTACCGGCCAGTTGCCGCCGCCGCCGCTGCCGGCGGACTTCGTCGCGCACCTGCGGCTCTCGCTCACGGGTCAGTCCTCGCCCATTCTGGGCAACCGCTGCGCCGGCCGCAACCTCGGGGACAACATCGCCCGCGGCTACGTGACGGTGGACACGGTGAACAACTGCACGCTGCGCTTCCCGGGCGATCCGGGCTACTTCGCTCCGGGCGGCACCGGCGACGCCACCAACCAGAACGTGCTCTGGGGCGACTACTTCTACGTCAACGACGGCGAGAACTTCGCCCAGGGCGAGACGCTCGTCCACATCGAGGCGGCGCCTGGGACGGGCACCAGCTCCTTCAACACCTATGGCGCGAACCCGGAGACCACGGTCGCCGGCCAGTACACCTTCTACGGCCGCTACGTGGCGTGGACGGCCGCGGACAACCGCGAGCCGCTCGCCACGAACTTCGCCGTGCGCTACATCAACGGCGGCGCGTTCAACGGCGGCACCAGCCTGCTCTGTTGGCGCGACTCGAAGGTCAATCAGGGTCCCTTCACCTGTCCGGCGGTGTCCGGCACCCGTCCGCCCTGGTTCCCGCTGAACCAGGAGGGGGTCGTGATCTTCGACGAGGAGGAGAACCCGAGCCTGCCGCAGGCGCCGCCGGTCTCGCCGCCGCCGCCGACGGTCACCAATCTCATCTGCCCGGCTGAGGCCCAGCGGACGCGGGTCGGCAGCAGCGCCTTCCCGGTGCCGTTCAACTTCGGCTGGCTGTACCTCAACCTGAATCTCCCCCCAGGGCAAGCGGGGACGCCGGCCCAGCCGACGGAGGATCCCCGGGCGGCTCAGGCCTGGGTGACGGCGGTGATGGACGCTGCGGGCCGGTTCAGCGTCGGCTTCGACGCGGTCCAGCTCGACAGCGCCTGCCGCGCGCTCCACTTCACCCCAGGACCCTGATCGCACCTTTTCGATGTCTCTATGACATGAGGAGGTCCCGCTCTTTGGCGGGATCTCCTCCAAGATCTCGTCCAAGTACCTGATTCTTCATCACTTTTCGCCAATTTGGGTCGATTCTCGGGAATCGCGGGATATCCTCTTGACCTATGCCTATATAGCATATATGATAGTCAGGCCGACCGTACTGCTTCACCTCATGGGGAGGGACCCACATGAAGCGACGCCGAGAAGCTCTCGCGCTCACCGTCCTGCTCCTGCTGAGCTGGGCCGCTCCGGCCGCCGCAGCGACTTGCATCATCGAGGAGACGCCGGCGGCGACGTTGCTGCTGCCGTACTTCGAGGTGGATCTCAACAATCCCAACGGGCTCACCACCCTGTTCTCGATGAACAACGCCTCGGCCGCGGCGGTCCTGGCGCATGTCGTGATCTGGTCGGACCTCGCGGTGCCCGTCCTCGGCTTCAACGTCTACCTGACCGGCTATGACGTGCAGACCATCAACCTGCGCGACATCCTGATCAGCGGCGCACTGCCACCGACGGCTTCGAGCGGTCAGGATCCCTCCGATAACATCAGCCCCCAGGGGGTGTTTTCGCAGGACCGCGACTTCGCCAGCTGCGCCGGGGTGCTGCCGCCGTCCAACCTGCCCGACAACTTCATTCAACACCTCCAGCTAGCGCTCACCGGCCGCCCCTCACCGGTCCTCGACAACCGCTGCGCCGGGCGCAACTTGGGGGACAACATCGCCCGCGGCTACGTGACCGTCGATGTGGTGAGCAACTGCACACTGCGATTCCCCGGCGATGCGGGCTATTTCGCTGCGGGGGGCACGGGCGACGCCACCAACCAGAATGAGCTTTGGGGCGATTACTTCTACGTCAATCCGGGCGAGAGCTTCGCCCAGGGTGAGACGTTGGTCCATATCCAGGCCGACGCTTCGAATCCTGAGCTCTCGACCGCCGGCCAGTACACGTTCTATGGCCGCTATGTGGGTTGGTCGGCGGCAGACAACCGCCAGCCGTTGTCCACCAACTTTGCGGTGCGTTTCCTCAACGGCGGCCTGTTCTCGGGGGGCAGCAGCCTGGTGGTCTGGCGCGACCCCAAGATAAACCAACAGGCGTTCGTCTGCCCAGCAATCCTCGGTATCCGTCCGCCCTGGTTCCCTCTCAACCCTGAGGCGAGGCTCGCTGTCGTCTTCGATGAGCAGGAGCAACCCCTTTTTCTGCAGGAGCCAATCATCGACCCGCAGCCGTCCCCCCCAACGTTCGTCCCATTCCCTGCGGCGGCGCAGCGGACCCGGGTGGGCGGCACCGCCCTGCCCGTGCCGTTCCAGTTCGGCTGGCTGTACCTCAACCTCAACGACTCTGTGGTGGTCGCGGGTCCAAACCCGCCCGAAGATCCCGCGGCGGCGCAGGCGTGGGTGACGGTGATCATGGATGCCAACGGCCGCTTCAGCGTCGGCTTCGAGGCCATCAAACTCGACCGCGCCTGCAAGGCCAAGCACCTCTTTCCGGGATTCTAGCCACTCAGTCGTAGATCCCGTCCGCGTACCAGCCGCCGGTCGCGCGCTCCCGGTAGATCCGGTAGAGCCCGCGGCCGGCGAGCTCGACGTCCCAGTAATCCCGTCCTGTGGGGTCGTCGGCCCACCAGTCCTCCTCGAGCCCCCAGGGGCCGGACGCCACCTTGACCGGCCCTTCGATCCGGGGTCGCTTCGCTGCTTCGCCGTTCGCCAGGGCGCGGATCTCCACCGGGGCGAGCTGGGCAGGCTCCGCTGCCTGATCGGCTCCCGCGGTGATCACCTCGATCTCGACTGGCGGCCGCAGCACCCGCACGGCGAGCAGGCCGCGGCCGGCGCGCGGCTCGCGGCGGACCTCGGGCGGCGGGGGAGGGGAGAAGTCGACCAGGGCGAAGCGCTCCGGGCGGTGGCCGTCCACCGGCCGTGGAGAACCGACGCGGTCGGGGCCGAGCAGGGCGAAGAGGCGGGCGAGGGTGGTGGCCAGCTTGTCGGGCGAGAGGGCGGCCGGGCCGTAGAGGGAGAGCTGGGCCTCGCGCGGCCGGTCCGGGTAGGCGAGAAAGGTGAAGCCGGCCACGGGCGCGCCCGGGGGACGGGCCTCGAGATCGAGGCGTACCAGGGTGAGCAGGGTCTTGACGTCGCGGGTGGGCGCCGGCAGGTCGATCGAGCGCGACTGGTGGCCGTCCGGCTCGAGCCGCAGCTCCAGCCCCAGGCGGATGCAGGCGAAGCCGCGCGACTCCAGCCGCTGGCAGAGGCGGTCGAGCGCGGCCCGGCCCACGAACAGGAAGGGCTCGAGGGAGACCAGCGGCCACTCCAGGCTCATCCCCTCGTGGAAGACGGGCGGCGGCTCGCGCGGGATGAGCGGCCGCGGGTCGAGTCCCCGGGCCGTCGAGTGCAGCTCGCGGCCGAGCCGGCCCAGCCGGCTCGCCACCCGCGATGGGGGGAGCCTGGCGAAGTCACCCACCGAGCGCACGCCCCAGCGCTCCAGGGTCTCGGCGACGTCCACCTCGGGAGCGAGCCGCTGGAGCGGCAGCGGAGCGAGGAAGGCCGCCTCCTCGCCCGCGGGCACGATCACCGGCGGGTCCGGCTGGCCGGCGGCCACCCGGGCCGCGAGCTTGCTGGAGGCGATCCCCACCCGCGCCGGCAGGCCGGCCGCCTCGGCGGCGTTCATCAGCGAGCGTCCCAGGTCCAGCTCGGGGGACGGGCCGGGATAGTGGCGCTCGATGCCATCCACGTCGAGGCAGGCGA
Organism: Thermoanaerobaculia bacterium; assembly: GCA_036399915.1. Taxonomy (GTDB): domain Bacteria; phylum Acidobacteriota; class Thermoanaerobaculia; order Multivoradales; family UBA5704; genus DATARR01. The sequence continues at coordinate 506 of DASWME010000229.1, read as the reverse complement.
CCCCCTCACCGGCGTCTTCGACCCGTGGCGAGAACCCCTCCGCCACCTCCAGCAGCGCCTCCTGCGCGGCCCTTTCGCACTCCGCGTCGCGGGGCCGGGCCACCAGCTTGGGGCAGATCGCCCGGGCCTGGGGCAGGGTGAGACCCGGCCGCACGCCAGCGGCCCGGGCCAGGCGGGTGGCAGCCACCACGCGGGCGGCATTGCCGTTGCCCTCCACCACGACGAGGGCCTCCCGGGTCAGCTCCGGCTCGCTGCGCAGCCGGGCGGCCAGGGGAAAGAGCGGCAGGACGAGGCAGGCGATGCGGGGAGGCGGCATGGATCAGGCCGAAGCGGCCCGGCGGAGGAAGGGCGCCACGGCGGCGGCGGGCCTCTCCTCCCGGGGCCGGGGCTGCGGCTTCGCGGCCCCGGCGGAGGTGGGCTTGGGCACGCCTGCCACGGCGAGAGCCAGGTCCTCGGACTGCCCGGGGAGCCGGCCCCGGCACTTGTCGACTACGAGCCGCGAGGCG
>DASWME010000228.1:0-11676 GCA_036399915.1 Thermoanaerobaculia bacterium | reverse complement strand
AACCTTTCCCCCACCCCTCCGAAGACCGTGCCCTGGCGAACGGGCTTGGTGGTCCGGACCGGGACGTTCGATGCCAACCTCATCGAGCGCTCAGAGGAGGTATACGCTTGACATCTCTTTCTATGGACGGGCATGGGTAACCTCCTTGCTCGGGTCAGGTCCCGGATGGAGGCCACGAACCTCTGACCGGGGCCGTTGTCTTTTCTAGGCCGAAGTATCCTCCTTATCAGATTGTTCGTAAAGTCTACAACTCAGCAGCCGGTAATCCTTCGCTTACCGGGGTCGAAGTAGCACGCGAATCTGATCCTGCCGCGCCCCTAGCGCGCCCCCGGCCGTAGAGGAGCCCTCGGCATCCAGGGTGACAGAATGAGCTAAGTGGTTTTTCTAGAAGAGATACGATGGAGCGGGAGACGGGATTCGAACCCGCGACCAACAGCTTGGAAGGCTGTGACTCTACCCCTGAGTTACTCCCGCGAATCGAAGAAGGAATGGTGGAGGCGGATGGATTCGAACCACCGTAGGGCGGTGCCCAGCAGATTTACAGTCTGCCCCCTTTGGCCACTCGGGTACGCCTCCAAAGAACTCGTCGCCGGAACCGGGTGGAGCCGGCACCCGGATTTGAACCGGGGACCTACGGTTTACAAGACCGTAGCTCTACCCCTGAGCTATGCCGGCGGGTGACGACCCAGGCTCGAAAACCCCGCCCGGTCGCTCCAAATTCCTGGAGCCGGGAGAGTTTAGCCGTTCCCTCACGGGCTGACAAGGGCACGCCCTGCCCGGGCATTGATGCCCGGGCGGCGGCGGCCGGCCCCTACTCCTCCGGCAGGCTTCGCTGGAGCTCGCTGACCAGGGTCTCGACGTGGGTCTCCTGGCTGAGCTGCTGGACCTCGTGGTCCAAGGGCGTCTGCTCGACGCCGAGGTGGTCCAAGACGCTCTGGATCTTCTGCAGCAGCTTGGTCGTCTCCTGCTCGGCCAGCAGGCTGATCTGGAGGTTCAGGTGGGCGCGCTGGTTGGCCTGCCGGCTCATGCGGTTCTGGCTGACCAGGACGAAGATGGCGAGCAGCACCCCCTCGGCCGAGACGATCAGGGTGAGGATGCCGAAGGGGAAGGGATCGAAGACGCGCAGCGGGGTCCAGCCCAGGTTCACCGCGACCCAGACCCCGAAGAGCAGCAGGTGGAGCACGACGAACGTGATCGTGCCCATGAAGCGGGTAAACAAGTCGCTGATCCGCTCGCCCAGGCTGCGGCGCCGCATCGACTCCTGCTCGAGCCTGACGACCGTCTCGATGTTCTTGCGGGCTGACTCCGAGGTGGCCTGCGCGCTGATCTCGGGCGGATTCGCCATAGCACGCGGAGAGGACTGCGAAGATTATGCCTATCGGGAACTCCGCTGCCGGACGGCTTCGTAGAGGATGGCCGCCGCCGAGGTGGCGATGTTGAGCGAGCCCACCCGGCCGCGCATGGGCAGGCCGATCGTGCGGTCACAGATCTGGCGGGTGCGGGCGCGCAGCCCCTTCTCCTCCCCACCGAAGCAGAGCACCACCTTGCCCGCGAGATCGATCTCCCAGGGCGGCTCGCCCGCGGGGTCGGTGCCGTAGACCCAGAACCCCTGCTCTTTCAGACGCTCGATCTCGGCCGCCGTGTTGGTGATGCGTTCGATCGAGAGCCACTCGCTCGCCCCGGCAGCGGTCTTGGCCACCGTGGGCGAGACCGGCGCCGCGCCGCGGTCGCGGATCAGTACCCGGCCGACCCCGGCGCCTTCGCAGACCCGCAGCAGGGCCCCGAGGTTGCGCGGGTCCTGCACGTCCTCGAGGAGTACGATCAGGTCCGGATCGCCGCCCGCCGGCTCCAGCGCCGCCGCCTCCGCCCGCACCTCGGCCGCCATGCCGTTGTGGGCGGGTCCGGCGATCGCGGCGAGCGCCCGCTCGGGAACCACTTCGAAGGGCACCCGGTGCCGCCGGCACGCCTCCTCGATCTCCTCGCGCCGCCGGCCTGTCCGCGACGCGCTCACCAGGACGCGGGCGACCTCGTGCGGCCGGTGCCGCAAGGCCTCGCGGACGGGGTGGTAGCCGTAGAGGAACAGGAGGCTCTATACCTCCAAGATCTGCTGCTCTTTCTTCTGCAGGGCCGTACCGATCTCGCCGATGTAGCGGTCGTGGAGCTTCTGGACCTCGTCGAGGCCGCGCCGCTCGTCGTCCTGGCTGATCTCCTTGTCCTTCTCCTTCTTCTTCAGCTTGTCGTTGCCTTCGCGGCGGGCTTGGCGGACGGCGTTCCTGGCGTGCTCGGCCAGGTCGTGGGCCTTCTTGACGATCTCTTTGCGGCGCTCCTCGGTCAGCGACGGAACCGGGATGCGGATGACCTTGCCGTCGGACGAGGGATTGAGCCCCAGGTCGGACTTCAGGATGGCGCGCTCGATGGCGGAGCTCTGGCTGGGGTCGTACGGCTGGGCGACGATCAGCGTCGCGTCGGCCACCGAGAGGTTCGCCACCTGGTTCAGCGGAACCGGGCTGCCGTAATAGTCGACGGTGATCCCCTCCAGCAGCGCCAGCGAGGCGCGCCCGGTGCGCAGGTGCTTCAGCTCGTGATGGAAGTGGTCCAGCGCGTGCTTCATGTGCGTCTCGACTTCCTTGAACACCTCTTTCATGGTCCCCTCCTGGCCTCTGGATGGGCGGCCCCGATCTGGCGCGCCGTCCGGCGAGAAATTCTTTCCCGGCCGGCCGGGCGTGTCAATCCAAGGAGTTACGCGGTCCTCAGGCCCGCACGATGGAGCCGACCCGCTCGCCGCAGACGACCCGGCGGATGTTGCCGGGGGTCATCATGTCGAAGATGGCGATGGGGATGCCGTTGTCCCGGCAGAGGCTGATGGCCGCGGTGTCCATCACCTTGAGGTCCTTCTCGAGAACCTCCTGGTAGGTCACCTCCGGCAGCATCACCGCCGACGGGTCCTTCTCCGGATCGGCCGTGTAGAGGCCGTCCACCCGGGTCGCCTTGAGCAGGACCTCGGCGTGGATCTCGTTGGCCCTCAGGGCCGCGGCGCTGTCGGTGGTGAAGAACGGGTTGCCCGTGCCGGCGGCGAAGATGACGGCCCGCCCCTTCTCCAGGTGGCGGATCGCCCGCCGGCGGATGAACGGCTCGGCCACGTCGCGGATGTCGATGGCCGTCAGCACGCGGGTGGGCACGCCGCGCTTCTCCAGGGCATCCTGGAGGGCCAAGGCGTTGATCACCGTGGCGAGCATGCCCATGTAGTCGCCGGTGACCCGGTCGATCCCGCGGTGGCTGGCGGCCAGACCCCGGATGATGTTGCCGCCGCCGACGACGATGGCGACCTCGACGCTTAGCCCGTGGACCTCCTTGACCTCGTCGGCGATGGCGGCCACCACGGCTTCGTCAATGCCGAACGGCTGCGAGCCCATCAGGGCCTCGCCCGAGATCTTGAGGAGGACGCGGCGGTACGCCGGGCCCGGGGCCGGAGCCTGCCTGGGTTTTTCCGCCTGCATCAGCGAGCCGCCGCCTGGGCCGCGACCTCCGCCGCGAAGTCGTCCTGGCGCCTCTCGAGGCCCTCGCCCAGCTTGTAGCGGACGAAGCGCCGCACCTGGATGTTCTCGCCGATCTTGCCGATCTTCTCGGCGATGTGCTGGGCGATGGTCACGTCCGGGTTCTTGACGAACGGCTGCTCGAGGAGAACCTGCTCGGAGTAGAACTTCTCGATCTTGCCCTCGACGATCCGCTCGACCACGTTGGCCGGCTTGCCCGAGGCCAAGGCCTGTTCGCGGAAGATGGCCCGCTCGCGCTCCAGCACGTCGGGCGTGACCTCCTCGCGGCGCACAAAGCGGGGCTCGGCGGCGGCGATGTGCATCGCGATGTCGCGCACCAGCTCCTGGAACTGGTCGGTACGGGCCACGAAGTCGGTCTCGCAGTTGACCTCGACCAGCACGCCGAGCTTGCCGCCGGCGTGGATGTAGGAGCCGACCGCGCCCTCGGCCGTGACGCGGCCGGCCTTCTTGGCCGCCGCCGCGAGACCCTTCTTGCGCAGCGCGTCGACCGCGGCTTCCAGGTCGCCCTTGCACTCGTTGAGGGCGTTCTTGCAGTCCATCATTCCGGCGCCGGTGCGCTCCCGGAGCTCCTTGACCATCTGAGCGGTGACTTCAGCCATGACAGCGTTCTCCTCTGCGAACCGCGATGAAGCGGCTGATTGGCAGACAATTGAATCAGGCGGACAAAAGAAAAGGTCAGATCGACGCGGGCTCGACTGACCTCTTCCTCGTACCGGCCGGCCGGGGGCCGGCCGGCGGGTTGATCTCGGCGTAACGAGCTAGGGGGCCGGAACGGCGCCCGTCGCGGCGGCGTCCTTGTCGTAGACCGGCACGGCCGGGCCGTCCTTCGACCGGATCATCGACTCCTCTTCCAGCTTGCCGGCGCCGGCGAGGTAGGCGTCCGCAATCCGCGACGCGAAGAGCCGGATGGCGCGGATGGCGTCGTCGTTGCCCGGGATCGGGTAGTCGATCAGCTCCGGGTCGCAGTTGGTGTCGACGATGGCGATGACCGGGATGCCCAGCTTGTTGGCCTCGGAGACGGCGATGTCTTCCTTCTTCGGGTCGACCAGGAAGAGCGCGTCCGGCAGCTCGTCCATGTCGCGGATGCCCTCGAGGTTCTTCGCCATCCGGTCGCGCTCGCGCTCCAGCCGCAGCCGCTCCTTCTTGGTCAGCGGACTGTTCTCGTCGCCGAGCCGGGCCTCGATTTCCTTGAGGCGCTCGATCGAAGCGCGCAGGGTGACGAAGTTGGTCAGCGTGCCGCCCAGCCAGCGGTTGGTGACGTAGAACTCGCCGCAGCGCCGCGCCTCCTCGGCGATGGCTTCCTGGGCCTGCCGCTTGGTGCCGACGAACAGGATGCGCTTGCCCTCGGCGGCGAGCTGCCGCACGAACTCCGCGACCTGGTTGAACATCCTGAGGGTCTTCTGCAGATCGATGATGTAGATCCCGTTACGCTTGCCGAAGATGTAGGGCTTCATCTTCGGGTTCCAGCGCCGGGTCTGGTGCCCGAAATGGACCCCAGCCTCCAGCAGTTCCTTCATCGTGACTTCTACCAAGAGATCACTCCCTTCTGGGCCTTCCTAGCGCTTGCTGAACTGGAACCGCGCCCGGGCGCCCCGCTGACCGTACTTCTTCCGCTCCTTCTTGCGCGGATCGCGGGTCAGCAGGCCGGCCGACTTCAACCGGTCGCGCAGCTCGCCGTTGTACTCGAGCAGGGCGCGCGAGATGCCGTGCCGGATCGCACCGGCCTGGCCCGCGCTGCCGCCCCCCGCCACCGTGACGTAGATGTCGAACCTCTCGGCCGTCTCCGTCAGCAGCAGGGGCTGCTTGATGACCATCTTCAAGACTTCGTTCGGGAAGTAGCTGTCGAGGGCGCGGCCGTTGATCTTCATGTCGCCCGCGCCCGGCCGCAGGAACACGCGGGCGGCGGCCGTCTTGCGGCGCCCGGTGCCGTAATATTGGACTTGGCTCACTTCGATCTCTCTCCTTGGCCTTCCGCTACAGGGCGGCGGCGACGTCGTAGGTCTCGGGCCGCTGCGCCTGATGCGGATGCTCAGGGCCGGCGTAGACCTTCAGCTTGCGGAGCTGCTTGCGGCCGAGGCGGTTCTTCGGCAGCATGCCCCAGACAGCGTCCTCGACCAGCTTCGTGGGCCGGCGCTGCCGCCGCTGCGCCGCCGTCTCGGACTTGAGTCCCCCCGGATACCCCGAGTGGTGGCGGTAGATCTTCTGCTCTTCCTTGCGCCCGGTCAGCACCGCCTTCTCGGCGTTGACGACGATCACGAAATCGCCCGTGTCGATGTGCGGAGCATAGGTCGGCTTGTGCTTGCCCATCAGCAGGCGCGCCGCCAGCGAGGAGAGCCGCCCCAGGGGGATCCCCGCGGCGTCCAGCACGTACCACCGATGCTCGATCTCGGCGAGCTTCGGGCTGTAGGTCTTCTTCAACATCTCCGATCTCTCCAGTCTGGCTGGGGAAAAGAATCGCCTCGGCGTGGGCGTACCCTACCCGCCTTCGCGACGCAAAGGACCCACATGGTAGGTCCTGAGGGCGGAGTTGTCAAGGGATGACGAGCTGCTTCTTCCGCGGGAAGAGGTCCGCGACCGCCAGTTCGAAGCCGGAAAGGGCCGAGGACCAGACCCGATCCCCTTGCCCGCCCCGGCAGAGCTCGGTATACCCTTTCCCTTTCTCCAGGCTGTAGACCACGACTGTCCGCGCATCGGGGTCCACCGACTGGTTTCGGGAAATCATAACTGCCGTGCCCTTTCGGAGCAACGGCCTAGCCCAGGCGACGGCACCAGCGAGTCGGATACACTCTCCCCCGCAATGTCCGAGTCGACGACCGCGCTCGACAAGTCGGGAACCGCCATCCGCGACATGTTCGCGGGGGTCGCCCCGCGCTACGACCTGCTGAACCACCTGCTGTCGGCGAACCTGGACGTGCTCTGGCGCAAGAGGGCCGCGGCGGCCCTCGAGCTCCCGCCAGGCGCCGAGGCGCTCGATCTCTGCTGCGGCACGGGCGATCAGGCCGCGGCGCTGCGCCAGCGGGGGGCGCGGGTGGCGGCGGCCGACTTCTGCGTGCCCATGCTGGCGATCGCCCGGCAGAAGTTCGCGAAGCTGGCGTCGCCCCGGCCGGCGGCGCTCGCCGCGGACGCGCTGGCCCTCCCCTTCCCCGCCCGCCGCTTCCACGGGGCCACCGTCTCCTTCGGCCTGCGCAACGTGGCGGACCTCGACGCCTCCCTGCGCCAGCTCGCGGGAGTGCTGCGGCCCGGGGGCAGGCTGGTCGTCCTGGAGTGCGCCATCCCGAGGCGGCAGCCGCTCAAGGGGCTCTACCTCTTCTATTTCCTCCGCCTGCTGCCCTGGATCGGCCGGCTGATCTCGCCGCGGGGCTCAGCCTACACGTATCTGCCGAACTCGGTGCTCGGCTTTCCCCAGCGGCAGGCGTTCCTGGATCGAATGGCCGCCGCGGGGTTCGTCGACCTAGCCTGGGAGGAGCTCTCCGGCGGCACCGTCTGCATCTATCGGGGAAGGGTCCCCGGATGACCCGCATCCTCGACGGTAAGGCGGCCGCCGCCGAGATCCGCGCCGAGGTGGCGGCGGGCGTCCGCGAGCTGGCGGCGGCGGGGGCCCGGCCGCCCCAGCTCGTGGCCGTGCTGGCAGGCGAGAACCCCGCCTCCGAAGCGTACGTGAGCAGTAAGGTCCGCGGCTGCGCCGAGGTCGGCATGCTGAGCCGCACCCTGCGGCTGCCGGCCGAGACCTCCGCAGCGGAGCTGCTCGCCGCGGTGGACGACCTCAACGGCGACGACGCCGTGGACGGCATCCTGGTGCAGCTCCCCCTGCCGCCGCAGATCGAGGAGAAGCGGGTCGTCCAGCGCATCTCCCCCGAGAAGGACGTGGACGGCTTCCACCCGGTCAATGTCGGCCGGCTCTGGCTGGACGAGGAGGGCTTCACCCCGGCGACACCCACCGGCATCGTGGCCCTGCTCAAGAGGAACGGCATCCCCCTCGCCGGCAAAAGGGCCGTGGTCGTGGGCCGGAGCGCCATCGTCGGCAAGCCCATGGCCGGGCTGCTGCTGCGGGAGAACTGCACGGTCACCGTCTGCCACTCGCGCACCGCGGAGCTCGCCGCAGTCACCCGCGAAGCGGACATCCTGGTGGCCGCCATCGGGCGCTCCGCCCTGCTCGGCCCGGACCACGTGCGGGACGGGGCGGTGGTGGTGGACGTGGGCATGAACCGCCTGGCCGACGCCGCCGAGACCGAGCGCCTGTACCCCGGCGACGAGGCCCGGCGCCAGCAGGTCGCCGCCAGGGGCTACACTCTGGTGGGCGACGTCGATTTCACCCGCGTGGCCCTCAAGGCCGCCGCGATCACCCCGGTGCCCGGCGGCGTCGGTCCCCTGACAGTCGCCATGGTCCTCTTCAACACCCTCAAGGCGGCGCGGCGGCGGCAGGGCCTCGCCGTGCCGGTCCTGTCATGAGCGCCCGGGCCCTCCGCGTCGGCTTGACCGGCGGCCTCGGCAGCGGCAAGTCGACCGTGGCGGCCTGGTTGCGCGACGCCGGCTTCGAGGTGATCGACGCCGACCGTCTCGTGGCCGAGCTCTACCAGCCCGGAGGCGACGGGGCCGCGGCCGTGCGCGCCCTCTTCGGCCCCGAGATGCTGGACGGGCGGGGCGGCGTGGACCATGCCAAGGTTGCGGCCCGCGTGTTCTCCGACCCGAAAGCGCGCAGGGTCCTGGAGTCCGCCGTTCATCCGCTGGTCCGCAAGCGGTTCGAGGAGCTGGCGGCGAAGGCGCGGGACGTGATCGTCCTCGAAGCGACGCTCCTGGTCGAGGCGGGCTACGCCTCTTCATTCGACCTGATCGTCACGGTCGAGGCTCCCTGCGAGCTGCGCCTCGAGCGGGCCGTTGCGCGAGGCATGGACGAAGAGTCCGCCCGCGCCCGGCTGCTCGCCCAGGGCGACGGCGAGGAGCGGTGGGAGGCCGCCCACCGGGTGATCGACAACTCGGGGGACCTCGACCACCTCCGACGGCAGGTGGACGAGCTGATCGGGGAGCTGCGCCGGCTGGCGGCCGAGCGGTGAGGCCCTTCGTCCTCGTCACCGGCAACCCCGGCAAGATCGCCGAGGCCCGGCTCGCCCTGGGCGGCGACGTCGAGACCGAAGTGCTGGACCTCCCCGAGATCCAGTCCCTGGACTACGTGGAGGTGGCCCGTGCCAAGGCCGGAGAAGCCTGGCGGCGGCTCGGCCGGCCGCTGGTGGTCGAAGAGGCGGGCTTGGACCTCGCCGCTCTCAACGGCTTCCCCGGCCCCCTCGTCAAATGGATGCTCGAGGCGATGGGCGCCGAGGGGATCGCGCGGACGGCGGCGGCTCTCGGAGACCTCCGCGCCACAGCGCGCTGCGTCCTTCTCTATAAGGATGGAGACCGCGAGATCGTGGCCGAGGGCAGGACCGAGGGCACCCTCGTCCTCCCCGGCCGGGGGACGCACGGCTTCGGCTGGGACCCGGTCTTCCTTCCCGACGGCTCCGCCTTCACTTTTGCGGAGCTGACCGGCGCCGAGAAGGACGCCGTCAGCCACCGGGGGAAGGCGTGGCGGGAGATGGCCGCGAAGCTGGCCTAGATCTCCACCCCCGCCATCAGCCACAGCAGGACCGCCTTCTGGACGTGCAGGCGGTTCTCCGCTTCATCGAAGATGCGGCTCTGGGGACCGTCCGCGACCTCGGCGGCGACCTCCTCGCCGCGGTGGGCGGGGAGGCAGTGGAGGAAGACCGCGTCCTCGCGGGCGTGGGACATCAGGGCGCCGTCCACCGTGAAGCCCCTGAATGCCCTCAGGCGCTCCTGCGCCTCGGCCTCCTGGCCCATGGACGCCCAGACGTCTGTGTAGACGGCGGAGGCGCCCTTCACGGCCTCGGCGGGATCGTTCGTCAGGAGAATCTGGGTGCCTGCGGCCTCGGCGTCTTCCTGGGCGAGCAGCACGTACTTCGGCTTGACCTCGTACCCCCTGGGCGAGGCGACCGCCACGTCCATCCCCACCTTGGCGGCGCCGAACATCAGCGAGTGCGCCATGTTGTTGCCGTCGCCCACGTAGGCGAGCTTGCGGCCGCGCAGGGCCTCGAGGCCGTCGAAGACCTCGGAGAGCGTGAAGTAGTCGGCCAGGGCCTGGCAGGGGTGGAGGTCGTCGGTGAGACCGTTGATGACCGAGACCGAGCCGTGCTGCGCGAGGTCCAGCACGGTCTGGTGAGCGAAGGTGCGGGCCATGATGCCGTCGACGTAGCGCGAGAGCACCTGCGCCGTGTCGGAGATCGGCTCGCCGCGGCCGAGCTGGATGTCGCGGCTGGAGAGGAACAGGGCGTGGCCGCCCATCTGGGCCATGCCCACCTCGAAGCTCACCCGGGTGCGGGTGGACGACTTCTCGAAGATCATCCCCAGCGTCTTGCGGTGCAGGCGGTCCGCGTACTTCCGTGGGTTCGCCTTGACGTCCGCGGCGAGCCGGTAGAGGCCGGCCACCTCCGCCGCGGTCAGGTCGTGGATCGAGATCAGGTGGCGGGGCATATCTCCTCCGGATCAGAAAATCGACCTACAGCGGGTCCCTTTCGATCGGCATGGCCATGCAGCGGGGGCCGCCGCGGGCCCGCGACAGCTCGTTCGAGTAGAGCGAGATCACCGCCGGCCCATCTGCCAGCAGGTCGTGCTTGCCCGCCGCGACGTCCTCGTCTCCCAGCACCCGCCAGCCGCGCCGGGCCAGCTCTTCCATGGTCTTGCGGTTGCGCCGATAGAGGAGGATCAGCCCCGGCGCAATCGCAAAGGCGTTGGCGCCGTCCGTCCACTGCTCGCGCTCCTGATCGATGGCTTCCTGAGCGCCGCCGCAGGGCACCACCTCCAGCTCCAGACCCAGCTCGCTCAGCACCTTGAGGAGCGAGCTGCGCAGGGTAAACGTCAGGTCCCTGGCATGGAGGTCCACGGTATAGACGTGGGCCGCCTCGGGACCGCCCGGCTGGATGACCGGCAGGTAGGCCAGGCAGAGATGGCGGTCGATGAAGGTAAAGACCGTGTCGAGGTGCATGTAGGAGCGCTTGCGCGGCAGCTCGACCATGATCAGGTGGCGGAAGGAGGTCTCCACCCGTCGCAGGTAGCCGGCCAGGACCTCGATCCCCCGGCGGTTGGTGCGCTCCGAGAGCCCCACCAGGATCACCTCGGGGCTGACCACCAGCACGTCTCCTCCCTCCAGGCTCGGATAGGGGAAGTGCGGGTTGTGCTGCGGCGCGCCGGTGGGCGGCACGTCGATCTCGTAGAGGGCCTCGTGGCCTGCGAGGGCCGGATGGTGCTCGAAGATGGTGCGGGAGAGCAGCGGCTCGCGCTCCCGGGCCGCCGTGGCCATCGAGGAGATGACGACCCGGCTGCCCATCACAACCTGCGGGTCGCGCATGAAGAAGTAGTTGGGCACCGGGTAGAGGTCGAAGAAGACCTTGCTGCCGGCATCGGCCACCTCGGCCGGGGCGCGGATGCCCTCGGTCAGGGCCTGGGCCAGCTCCGCGGGCTCCAGATCGTAGAGCCGGCGAACCACATTGTAGGGAGCGCCATACTCCGCCTCCAGCTCGTCCAGGAGGCGCTTGCGGGCCTCCTCCCCAGCCAGGACGTCGGCGAGCAGGTCCTGGGCGTCCAGCACCTCGACCCCCGCCGCTCCGAGGATGCGGCGGAAGACATCGTGCTCCTCGCGCGCCTCGTCGCCGTCCAGGATGTCGTCGAAAAGCAGGCTCCCCATCATGGACGGGACCATCCAGTCGATCTCGCGCCCGGGCCGGTGGACCAGGACGCGGCGCAGGCGCCCGATTTCTGAGTCGACTCGTATGGGCATGCAGGCCTCGAAGCGGGGAGCACGCCCCCGGCGGGGAGCGCGGCGGCGGATTGTAGCAGAGGGCTGCAGACTCCCGCCCCGCCCGGGCATCAATGCCCGGGCTACCAGAGAAAAAAGCCTCCTGAAGGAGGCTGAGCCGGCTTTCAGCCGGCTTTCTGATCCTAGCCCGGCATCATAAGAAAGCCACGTCCTGGTGGCAGGTCGCAGCGATGCTTGGGCCCGAGCCGACACAGCTTGCGATCCCCTCCGAAGGGGCGATGCTTAGGTTGATCGAGAGACCTGGGCATCCGGCCCCAACGG
>DASWME010000227.1:0-9265 GCA_036399915.1 Thermoanaerobaculia bacterium | reverse complement strand
CGCCCGGGTCGGCGCGGACGACCCCCAGCGCTTACGTGCCGAGGGGCAGGCGCTGCTCGCGGCGCTTCCTCCGGCCGCTTGGAGCTTCGCCTTGGACAGCCTGGGCGAGAGGCTCACCTCCGAGCAGTTCGCGGACCGGCTCTCTCGGCTACGTCAGGAGTGGCCCTATCCCGTCGCCTTCCTGATCGGCTCCGACCTCGGTCTCGACCGTGCCGTGCTGGACGGCGCCCGCGCGATCCTCTCCCTCGGTCCCCTGACCCTCTCCCACGAACTGGCACGGGTCGTGCTATACGAACAGCTCTTTCGAGCGCTCTCGATCGAGGCCGGAATGAGCTATCATCGCGAGCCCCTATAGGCTTATCATAGGGACCTTTTTTAGCGCGCCTGTCGAAAGGAGAAGCAAGCGTGGCCAAAACAGGAAAGGCCAAGGCGGCCGTCGAGGTGCCCCAGGATCGGGATCGCTTCCAAACCCTTCGCGAGCGGTTGCAGAACCAGCGAGACGAGATCCTCAACATGTATAAGCAGGACCTCCGGGCGGGGCAGGAATCCGCGGACGATGGGACCGAGGACATCGTGGATCGCGCCAACAACGCCTACAACCGGGAGCTGATGTTCTCCCTGTCGGACAACGAGAGGGCGACGCTGCTTCAGATCGAGAACGCGTTGCGGCGGATGGACGAGGGGGGCTACGGCAAGTGCGCGAACTGCGGGCAGCAGATCCACATCCTGCGGCTCGAGGCGGTGCCGTGGGCGCGCTTCTGCATCGACTGCCAGGAACTCGCCGAGAAGGGGCTCCTGGAGGTTGAGGCTTCGTAAGCGGAAAGGGGGATGGCGGACTCCGTCGAGACCTTCCTCTCCCGCCTGACCCGGGGCGGTCAGCCCCCCCAGGTCTGCCTGGTCCAAGGGGACCTGGTGCTGGCCGAGCCGGCCGCCCGGCGGATCGCCGAGGTCTTGGCGCGGGCAGCCGGCCTCGCGCCCTCGGCCGTGGAAGTCCACCGCCGTCCGGTCTCCCTCTCGCCGCTCCTCCAGGACCTCCGCACTTTCTCCCTCTTCGCCACGGGCAAAGCGCTGCTGGCGGTCGGCTCCGCCGTGTTTGCGGACCGCAGCGCCGCCGGCGAGTTGATCGACGACGCGGCCGAGGTCGTGCCTCTCGCCGTCGGGGACCGGCCCCTCGCGGCCCGCGAACGACAGGCGGCCTCACGCCTGCTCCAAGCGCTCCACCTCTTCGACCTCGACCCGCGAGCCGGCGCGCCCGAGCGGGTATTGACCGACCTCCCGGCCTGGGTGCTCGAAGGGGGCAAGGCCCGCCGGAGCGGCGGGCGCGGGCGGGGCAAGAAGCAGGTGGAAGAGCTGCGTGCCGCCCTCGCCGGCCTGCTCGAAGCGGCCCGCCGGGAGGATCTCGAGGGTACGGCGGAGGGGGACCTCTCCGAGCTGGCAGAGGTCATCCGCGGCGGGCTCCCTCCCGGCCACTTCCTGGTGCTCGCCGAGAGCGCCGTGGCCGCGGACCACCCCCTCCTGGGCCTGCTCGCGGAGCGCGGTGCCGTGCTGGCCGTAGGGCGGGTCGAGTCCGACCGGGGGAGCTGGCAGGGGCTCGAGCTTCTGGCCAGCGAGCTGGAGCGGCAGACCGGCGTCGGCATCGCGCCTGACGCCGCGACCGAGCTGGCTCGCCGCACCCTGCGGCAGGAGAGCGACAACCGGGGGCGGGGGACCGGCGGCGTCGACGCTGACTCGACGGCTCGCTTCGCCGGGGAATACCGCAAGCTGGCCAACCTGGCCGAGGGGCGCATCGACCGCAAGCTGGTCGAGCAGGCTGTGGAGGACCGTGGGGAGGAGGACGTCTGGCAGCTCCTGGACGCCATTGCCGCAGGCCGCGGCGGCGAGGCCCTCGACCGTCTCCACCGTCTGCTCACTGCGGCCGAGGACCCGCTGGCCGCGCGGCTCACCTTCTTCTCTCTTCTCGCCTCCTTCTGTCGGCAGCTCGTGGCCGTGCGCGGCATGATGCGCGTGGCCCGGGTGCCGGCCGGCGAAGCCAGCTACGCCCGCTTCAAGAGCAGCCACGCCCCTGCGCTCCAGGCGGAGATCCCCACGGGAGGCAAGAACCCGCTGGCCGGTCTCCACCCCTTCCGGCTCCACCGCGCCTATCTCGCGGCCTGCCGCCTGCCCGAGCCGCTGCTGGCTCGCCTCCCCGCCGAGCTGCTGGATACGGAACTGCAGCTCAAGGGCGAGAGCGGCGAGGCCGACGTGGCCCTGGCCCGCCTGGTCGCCCGCCTGAGCCAGGCCGGCCGCCGGGCCTGACCCTTCTCCTCCCCTGGGCTGAGTGTCCCCTTTTTAGGGATTGTGGGAACCAGTCTTATAGAGGGGATATCCTGTTCTCGTCCCGGTCCTTATGGAAGAGTCCAGCGCCGAGCTGCTCGCTCGCCTCCGGCCTGTGCTGGAGGAGATCTTCGCCGCCTACGGAATGTCCGAGGAGCAGGCGCGGCGGATCCTGGAGGAGACCTGCGGCATCCTCATCAGCAAGCAATGGGACCGGCAGAACCCGGCGAGATGGCTGCTGCGGACCCTGATCGAGAGGTGTCGGGAGATGTCGATGGGGTTCGACAGCGACGGTCAGAGCTGACCTATCCCCTCCCCGAGAGGGCTTGGGGGAAGCCATGCTCCAGCCGCAGGCGCCCGAAGTCGGCGAGGAGCCGGGCTCGCTCGCCCCGGCGGTGAGAACCGGCGTCGATCTCCACGTCGTAGGCTCCAGCCTCTCGCGCTTCCTCCAGAAGGAACCGGAGGGTTTCCTCACCGCCGCCGCTCGCGTCCGGGACCGCCTGAAGGAGCACCCTCGTCGCGATCCCCTCCGCCGCCAGACGGCGCACCGCTCCCATCCGAGGCTCAGGGTCCTCGGCGTTCCAGGCCGGGACGACCATCTGCACCGTCACCGAATGCCGCCGGTCCAACTCCACGAGCAGGTCCAACTCGCGCACGATGCGCGGGGTAGCTGTGGTGATCGCGATCTCCAGCCCCTCTTCGGTGAGAAGCATCTGCAGAGGCGATCCTGAACCCCCTGACGTATAGGGAGTGGAGGCTGTTCCGAGGACGACGGGCTCGCGGCGGAAGAGCGATCGGCGGACCCGGCGCTCAAGGGCCGGCTCAGAGTCGGACGGGAGGACCGGGGACAGGACGAAGAGGAGCGGGAGTGTAGCTTGGTCGTTCATGTTGCGCCTTTTTTACGCCACACGTGGCGGTGGTGTCAAGCGCCTCTCCAATCCAGAATCCAAAGTCGGATCCAGGGATAGAATCCCCCGCCATGCCCGAGCTGCCCGAGGTCGAGGTCCTGCGCCGGAGCCTGGAGTCGCATCTGGTCGGCGATCGGATCGAGCGGGTGGAGGTGCGCAATCCCGCCCTGCGGGAGCCGGTCGAGACGGCGCGGCTGCGCAGGAGCGTCCAGGGCCGGGAGATCGTCGCGCTGCGGCGGCGCTCGAAGTACCTGCTGATCGACCTTGAAGGAGGGCGGACCCTGGCCGTCCATCTCGGGATGAGCGGCCGGCTGACGCTGGTGCCCGGGGGCACGCCGCCGGAGTCCCACGAGCACGTGGTCTTCGACCTGCGCTCCGGCCGGCGGCTGCGGCTGCGGGACCCGCGGCGTTTCGGGCTGGTCTTCGCCTTCCCCACTGCGGCGGAGGCGGTGGAGCCCCACTTCGTGCACTTAGGGGTCGAGCCGCTGGAGCCGGGGTTCTCCGGCGAGAGCCTGGCGCGCGCGGCGAAGGGACGGCGAGGGCCGGTCAAGGCCTTCCTCATGGACGCCGGAGTGGCCGTGGGCGTGGGGAACATCTATGCCTCCGAGGCGCTGTACCGGGCGGGCGTGCGTCCCACGCGGTCCGTGGCGCGGATCTCGCCGACGAGTTGGGAGCGGATCGCCTCCTCCGTGGTCGCCGTCCTGCGGCAGGCCATCGCCGAGGGGGGGACCACCCTCAACGACTTTGCCGACGGCGAGGGGCGGAGCGGCTACTTCCAGGTCTCGCTGTCGGTCTACGGCCGCGAGGGGGAGCCCTGCCTAGCGTGCGGGCGGCCGGTGCGGCGGATCGTCCAGGCCGGCCGGAGCACCTTCTACTGCCTCGGCTGCCAGAGATGACCTGAGCCGGTTAGAATCCCCCCTCAATGCGGACCATCGAGGAGTTCCTCGACTACTTTCGCCGCCAGCGGAGCTGGACCCGCTCACTGGTGGCCGCCGTGCCGGAGGAGCACTTCGGCTGGCGTCCCGCGGCGTCGGCGTTCTCGTGCGGCGAGCTGGTGCGCCACCTGATCCAGTCGGAGGGGTTCTGGCGCCGTCTGATGCTGGAGGCCGTGGATGGGAGGCCGTTCGATCCCTTCGGCCTTGCCGGCACCGGGCGGGAGCGCATGACGGCGTTCCGGCCGCGCAATCTCGCGTCGAGCCAGGGGGAGAAGTTCGGCTCCACCTTTGCCGAGTGCCTGGAGAGCTGGCGCCAGGTTCAGGCGCGCACGGAGGAGGAGCTGGCGCGCATCTCTGCGGAGCAGCTCGCCACGGTGGAGGTGATCCACCCCCTGCTCGCGCTGCGCTTCCCGCTCTGGGAGGCGCTGCTGACCATGGTGGGCCACGAGGTCCATCACCGCGGGCAGCTCTCCGCCTATCTCAAGACCCTCGGGGTCGAGCAACCCGCCGTCCTCGGCTGAACGGAACCCGTCATGTCCGCCATCCTCGAGACCGCGCCGCTGCTGGACCCTCTCGTCTCGGCCTTGAAGTTCAAGCCGTGCATCCTGGGGGTTGCCGGCGGCACCGGATCGGGCAAGACCACGGTGGCCCGGGCCATTCTGGATGCCGTGGGCGAGGACCGCATCGTCCTGATCGAGCAGGACAGCTATTACCGCGACGTGGACTGGCGCAGCGAAGCCGAGCTGCTGCACCACAACTTCGACCATCCGTCGGCCCTCGACAACGAGTTGCTCGTTGCGCACCTCGCCGCTCTCAAGGCGGGCCATCCCGTGGAGGTGCCGATCTACGACTTCGTGCGCCACCGCCGCACCGCGCGCACCCGGCGGGTCGCCCCCCAGCCGGTGATCCTGCTGGAGGGGATCCTGATCTTCGTCGAGCCCGGCCTGCGCGAGTTGCTGGACTTCAAGATCTACGTCGACACCGACGCCGACCTGCGACTGATCCGCCGCCTGGGACGGGACATGTCGGAGCGGGGCCGCACCGTGCAGGACGTGCTGCGCCAGTACCTGGAGACCGTCCGTCCCATGCACCTGGAGTTCGTGGAGCCGTCCAAGCGCTACGCGGATATCATCCTCCCCGAGGGAGGCGAGAACCGGGTGGCGCTGGAGATGGTGGTGGCCCACGTGCAGCAGCTCCTCGAGGGGAAGTGACCGGTGGCCACCTATCTGCTGCGGGTAACGGCCCGCTTCGAGGCGGCCCACCACCTGACCTCCTACAAGGGAGCCCCCGAGCCCAGCCACGGCCACTCCTGGCGGGTGGAGGCCGCGTTGGCCTCCAGCGGGCTGGACGCCGAGGGCATGGCCTATGACTTCGTGGAGGTCCAGGCCGCCCTGCGGGACCTCGCGGCGCGGCTCGACCACCGCGACATCAACACCGTGCCGCCCTTCGACTGCGCGAGCCCCACGACCGAGCGGCTCGCCGCCTGGTTCTTCGCCGGCCTCGCGGAGCGGCTGCCCGCCGTACCTCTGGTCGAGGTCACCGTCTGGGAGGGGCCGGACTGCTCGGCCACCTACCGGCCCTGAAGTCCGCCTTGACAGCCGGCCCTGCCGACCGCTAGCGTCTCTCGTCGCTCATGAAGATGAAAAGAGCCCTCCTGCCGATCGCGATCGCCGCCGCCTCGTTCATTGCCGGCTGCGGCGGCAAGCAGATTCCGGTGGCCCGGGTGGAGGTCGATCCCCGCCAGGTGCGCCTCCCGTTCAGCCAGGCCCGGCCGCTACATCTCACTTGGACCCCTTCCGTAGCCCTGGGGGAGGAGCAACCGACGGTCTTCGTCCACCTGCTCGACGGCCAGCGTAAGGTGATCCGCACCTTCGACCACCCCTTCCCGCAGCGCTGGCGGGAGGGCGCGGCGGTTTCCTATGACGTGAAGCTCTACCAGTCGGCTCTGGCGCCGCCGCTCGCTCCGGGCAAGTACCAGCTCACCCTCGGCCTCTACGGCAGGGACGGCAGGCGCTGGGCCCTGGACGGGCTCGGCGAGCCAAAGAGCCGCAACGAGTACGACGTGGCCGAGGTGGAGGTGCCGGCCCAGAAACCGAGCCCCCGCTTCGTCTTCTCCCCCACCTGGCTGCCCGTCGAGCCGGGCGGGGACCGTCAGGTGCTGGCGCGGCGTTGGATGGCCGAGCGGGCGGTGATCCGCCTGCTCCACCAGCGCGAACCGGGGACGGTGTGGATGCTGATCAAGATCCCGCCCGCGAACACGCCCGACGCGCAGCTCATCCTCGAACCGGGCGCCAGCACTCCTTCCCTGCTGGTGGCCGGCAGTTGCGGCGGCACCGAAACCAACCTCACAGGCCCGGGCATCCACGAGGTGGAGCTGGCGATGGACGCGCCGCCTCCGACGGAATTCTGCCGGGTCCTGTTGAGCGCCAACTTCCTCCTCCAGCCGACCGTGGGACGGAAGCGCTCCGTGTCGCTGGAAAACATCGCCTGGATTCCTGCCGACAGTGGCCGGCAGGGCCCGGCGCCCGCGGGGACGGGCGGCGGGGAGACCGCCACTCCCACGGCGCCGCAGTGAAGCACGGCAAGGCGGCCATCCTCCAACCCGAGCAGGAAGCCTATCTGGATCGGCTCCTGCCGCCGCGGGACCCCCTCCTGCGGGAGATGGAGGAGCGGGCAGCGCGGGAGAACGTTCCCATCTCCGATCCCGAGGTGGGACGCCTCCTTTCCATCCTGGCGCGGGCGACGGGCGCCCGCCTGATCCTGGAGATCGGCACCGCCATCGGCTACGGCGCGATCTGCCTGGCGCGCGGCGCGCCGGAAGCGCGGGTCCTGTCCATCGACACCGATCCGCAGCGGCTCGCCGCGGCGCGGGAGTACCTGGAGCGGGCGGATGTCGCCGGGCGGGTGGAGCTGATCGAGGGCGCGGCCCTGGACGTCCTTCCCCGCCTCCAGGGGCCGTTCGATCTCGTCTACATCGACGCCGTGAAGGAGCAGTACCGGCGCTACCTGGATCTGGTGGTGCCGAACCTCCGGGTCGGAGGCCTGGTGGTCTGCGACAATCTGCTGTGGGGCGGGAGCGTGGCCGCGCCCGCCGGGGACGACGAAGACCGAAGCGCGGACGCCCTGCGGGCCTTCAACGGCTACCTCATGATGTACCCTCAGCTCCAGGCCGTCGTGCTCCCCCTGGGCGATGGTGTCGGCGTCGCCGTCAAGGTCAAGCCCACCGTCCTCGAGATGGGCGGACCGTTCTAGGAGATCTCCTCCCGCACCGCCTCCAGCTGCCGCCGCAGATCGTGGGCGGTGGCGGGCCGGCGCGAGGGGGAGCGGTGGAGCGCCCCGCGGAAGAACTCCCCCAGCGCCCCGGAGTGCTCCGGACAGACCTGCGAGAAGTCCGGCACCCGGCCCGAGCGGATCCGCTCCACGACCTGCAGGTCAGTGCCGCCGAACACCTTGCGGCCCAGCAGGCATTCGTAGAGCACCACCGACAGGCTCCAGAGATCGAACGAAGCGTCCGCCGGCCTCCCCTGCAGCGCCTCGGGGGAGAGGTAGGAGAGGGTGCCGACGAACCGATGCCGCGGCGGCAGCCCCGTCCCATCGCGGGTGGCCCACACCGCGACGGCGGGGATGAGCGCGGAATCGTCCCCTTCCTCTCTGTCCTCCTCTGCGTCCTCCTCCTCCTGGTGCAGCTCGAAGATGACGCGGGCGATGCCGAAGTCCATGAGCTTGGGGACGCCGTCGCGGGTATAGCCGATATTGCTCGGCTTGATGTCGCGATGGAGGATGTCCGCGGCGTGGAGCTGCGCCAGCGCGTCGGCCATGGCGATGCCGAGCTCCACGGTCTCCAGGGCCGCGAGCGTCTTGCCGGCGATGCGGTGGGCGAGCGTCCCCCCTTCCAGCAGCTCCAGGACCAGCATCGGCGTCCCTCGCCAGGTCTCCATGCCGTAGATGGGGGCCAGGTGCGGATGCGAGACGGCCGCCGCCGTGCGCGCCTCGCGCCGCAGCCGTATGGCGTCCTCGGGCGAGATCCGGCGCAGCGTCTTGATGGCCACGTGCCGGCCGAGCGACAGGTCGGACCCGCTATAGACGACACCCATGCCGCCGGTGCCGATCCGCTGCTCGAACCGGAACTTGCCCGGCAACACGTAGGGGACGCGCGAGGGCTCCAGGCGCCGGCTGCAGGTGCCACAGAAGACGGTGTAGGGGGGGTGGAGCGCGCCGCACTTGGCACACTCGCGGGCGTACTCGACGGCGGGAGCCGGCAGATCCGAGGGGGTGGCGTCCTCCACCTCCAGAGGGTCGGGCCACGAGGGCTGCGAGGATGGAAGGGCGCGCGCCTGCTCCAGCTCGAGCACCCAGGCGGCGCTGCTGGCGATGGTGTGGAGGAGCTGGCGGTCCTCCCGCAGGAACGGCAGGCCGCTCTTCTTCTCGCCGAGGCCGATCAGCCCCAGCAACGAGCCGTCCCGGGCGAGGATCGGCACGATCAGCCGGAAGCCGCCGTCCGCCAGCCACTGCAGCTCCTTCTCCGGCAGCTTCAGCAGGGGGGAGTAGGGGTTCTCGAGGTCCACCTCCAGAGGGTCGCTGGCGTTGGAGACGGTCAGGGCGAGCGCCGAGGAGGCGTCCAGCTTCCGCGACCGGCTCCGGGGGTCGGCGAGCATGCCGGAGCGGGGATCGAGCACCAGCAGAGCGACCTTCTGGAGGTGGAGAGCGAGGTCGACCTCCCGCGAGACCAGGGACGCCAGGCTGGTGGAATCCTGGATGGCGCGGATCCGGTCGACGAGCAGGGTGAGGATGTGACGGGCGTCGTATTGCTCACGGAAGAAGCGCCGGTCGATGGCGTCCAGGAGCGGTCGCCGGTAGCGCAGCGCCGCCGCGCCCACCAGGGCGGCGCAGAGGAGGAGGTACACCCGGACGCCGGAGAAGAGCTGGTCGAGCGGCTGGCTGCGGTGGGCATAGAGGTAGACGGCGAGAGCTGCCAGAGGAACGGCCATCAGCGCCAGCACCGTGTAGCGGGCGAGGGCATACTGCAGCGCCCGCCGGGCGATCAGCCGCACGTCGAGCACGCGGTGGACGAGGATGGCATAGGGCACCGTGAACGGCAGGGTCAGCCCC
>DASWME010000226.1:0-1770 GCA_036399915.1 Thermoanaerobaculia bacterium | reverse complement strand
TCGGCGTAGCTGTCGGCCGAGAAGCGCGGCAGCGCCTCCTCGAAGCCTGCCGCGCGGGCCGGGAGGGCGGACGTGGCAAAAATCAGGGCGAGGGCAGCGACGACGGCGGCCGCGAGCGCCCTAACATTCGGCATCTGATGGCGTTCCGGATGGATTTTTCTTAATCACGCAGCGGGTGGGAGGTGGACCGCTCCCACCCGCCGGTCTTCAGGCGCGGGCTAGCTGCCCTGTCCGCCGCACTTCTTGGTCTTGGTGTTGTAGTTGCCGCACTTCAGCGTCACCCAGTCGGCGACGAGGTCCTTCGAGCCCTCGAGCTCCTTCGACCAAGCGTCGCCGGCAACGAGGCCTTCCGTCTTCCACACCACGTCGAACTGGCCGTCGCCCTTGATCTCGCCGATGAACACGGGCTTCGTGATGTGGTGGTTCGGGAGCATCTTCGAGACGCCGCCGGTGAGGTTGGGGGCCTCGATGCCGGGGAGCGCGTCGATGACCTTGTCGGGGTCCGTGGTGCCGGCCTTCTCGACCGCCTTGACCCACATGGCGAAGCCGACGACGTGGGCCTCCATCGGGTCGTTCGTGACCCGCTTGTCGTTCTTCGTGAAGCTCTTCCACTTCGCGATGAACTCCTTGTTGGCGGGCGTGTCGATCGACTGGAAGTAGTTCCAGGCCGCGAGGTGGCCGAGGAGCGGCTTCGTGTCGATGCCGGCGAGCTCTTCCTCGCCGACCGAGAAGGCGACCACGGGGATGTCGGTCGCCTTGATGCCGGCGTTGCCGAGCTCCTTGTAGAACGGCACGTTGGCGTCGCCGTTGATGGTCGAGACCACGGCGGTCTTCTTGCCGGTCGAGCCGAACTTCTTGATGTCGGAGACGATGGTCTGCCAGTCGGAGTGCCCGAACGGCGTGTAGTTGATCATGATGTCGTTCGGCGACACGCCCTTGGCCTTGAGGTAGGCCTCGAGGATCTTGTTCGTGGTGCGCGGGTAGACGTAGTCGGTGCCGGCCAGCACCCAGCGCTGCACCTTCTCCTCCTTCATGAGGTAGTCGACGGCCGGGATCGCCTGCTGGTTCGGGGCGGCGCCGGTGTAGAACACGTTGCGCTCGCTCTCCTCGCCCTCGTACTGCACGGGGTAGAACAGGATCGAGTTCAGCTCCTTGAACACCGGCAGCACGGACTTGCGCGACACCGAGGTCCAGCAGCCGAACACCGCCGCGACCTTGTCCTTGGTGATGAGCTCGCGGGCCTTCTCGGCGAACAGCGGCCAGTTCGAGGCCGGATCGACCACGACGGCCTCGAGCTTCTTGCCGAGGAGGCCGCCCTTCTTGTTCTGCTCGTCGATGAGCATGAGCATGACGTCCTTCAGAGTGGTCTCCGAGATCGCCATGGTGCCCGAGAGCGAGTGCAGGATGCCGACCTTGATGGTCTCCTGCGCAGCGGCCGGGGCGAGACCCGAAAGTAGGGTGGCGCCGGCGACGAGAGCGCCGAGCGTGGTGCGTCTTGTGAGCATGTTGAGAAAGTCCCCCTGTCACGGGGCACCCGACTGCCGGGTGCGCGGGCCCTGAGCCGCAAGATCGGGGCCAGACGTTCAAGGCTTTGAGGAATCGTTCACTTTCCCAAGACGGTGCGTGCCGCTTGGGCGCGGGAGCCTTCCTTGACGGCAGCGGACTGGCCCTGCTGCCCGCCGAAAGAGCAATTCGGGCCGGCTGCCTGTTTTTTGATCAATGCAGCTATCGGCGCCAAAGGAAGGCTGCCGGAACAGCAGCAGGCGTCAG
>DASWME010000225.1:0-8132 GCA_036399915.1 Thermoanaerobaculia bacterium | reverse complement strand
GTCCAGCTCCTCCCCCAGAAGCTCCTCCACCCGGACGACACCGGCGGTCGGTTCTCCGTTTTCCATATCAGCTTGCCTCGGCGCGCAGCAGATCGTATACCGCCGCGGGATCGCGCAGGGCGCGGATCCTCTCGGCGTGGGCGTCCGCCCGCACCCAGCGCGAGATGGCCGCCAGCACCTGGAGGTGCTCGGCCGGCGACCCGCTGGGCGAGACCACCAGGAAGAGCACCTTGACCGGCTGGCCGTCGGCGGCGCCGAAGTCCACCCCCTCCGGCACGATGCCCACCGCGACGATCCCCTGGGTGAGCCCCGGGAGCTTGCAGTGCGGGATGGCGATGCCGGAGCCGATCCCGGTCGAGCCGAGCTGCTCGCGCTCCCAGAGCTTCTGGTGCAGCTCCGCCCCGCTCTCGACCAGCCCGTGCCCGGCGAGGCGGTCGGAGAGGGCGCGCAGCACCTCGGAGCGGTCCGCCGCCGGGAGGTCGGGAAAGATCAGCTCCGGCCGAGTCAGCGACCCGAGGCGCACCTCACAGCTCGGGGGCGATCAGCCCGTAGTTCTGGTCCTGACGCTTGTAGAGGACGCTCAGCCGGTCGCTCGTGGAATCGCGGAACACCACGAATCCTTGCTCCGAATCATCCAGCTCGAGCGCGGCTTCCTCGATGGTCATCGGCTTGATGGGCAGGTGGCTGGTCTCGATCACCCGCGGCGCGCCGGCGCCGACGCTCCTCTGCTCCAGCACCTCCACGGGCCAGCGCTGGTGGTTGTTGCGGTCGGCCCGCCGCCGCTTGTGCACCACCTTCTCGTGGGAACGCCGGGCCTGTTCCTCCACCCGGTCGAGCAGGCTGTTGATGGCATCCCGGAAGTTGCCGTCCGTCTCCTCGGTGGCCTGCAAGACGCCGAGCCGGTGACTGGCGTGCAGCTCGGCGACGTGCCGGTGCTTCTCCACCGTCAGGGTTACCCGGATCTCCACCGGCTCCTCGAGGAACTTGCCGAGCTTCTGGAGCTTCGTCTCCGCGAACTTCCGGAGGCGGTCGTCGACTTGAACGTTGCGGCCGATGATCTCGATGGTCATCTCGTCTCCCTGATCCTGGACTGCGCTAGAAGATCTGCTTCCTGTCGGTCGACGAAGGGATGCTCAGCTCGTCGCGATACTTGGCCACGGTGCGGCGGGCGATCTGGATCCCCTCGCGGTTCAAGATCCGCATCAACTCGCTGTCGGAGAGCGGGCGCTTGGGGTCTTCGGCCTGGATGAGCTGCTCGATCTTGCGCTTGACGGTCAGGGAGGAGATGTTGTCACCGTACTCCCGGTCGATCCCGCTGTGGAAGAAGAACTTCATCGGGAGCAGGCCACGCTGGGTATGGATGTACTTGTTCGACACCACGCGGCTGACCGTGGACTCGTGCATGCCGATGTCCTCGGCCACGTCGCGGAGCACCATGGGCCGCAGGTGCTCGATCCCCTTGTCCAGGAACTCGCGCTGCTGGCGGACGATCGACGCCGCCACCTTGTAGATCGTGCGCTGGCGCTGGTCCAGGCTCTTGATCAGCCAGACCGCCGAGCGGATCTTGTCCTTGATGAACTGTTGCGCCTCGGTCTGCCGGCCCTCGCTGCGCATGGTTTGCAGCATCCGGCGGTAGGCGCGGCTGACCCGCAGCCGGGGCAGCCCGTCGTCATTGAGCTGGATGACGTACTCGTCGCCGACGCGGCGCACGAAGACGTCCGGCTCGATGTAGTGCGGCCGCTCGGTGCTGAACCGCCGGCCGGGATGGGTCTCAAGGGACCGGACCAGCTCGACGGCTTCCTCCAGCTCCGGCAGCTCGACACCGAGCTTCTTCGCCACGGCCGGGAACTGCCGCCGCAGGAAGAGGTCCCAGGCCTCGGAGACCATGCGCCGGGCGAGAGCGTCCTCGGGGATCTCCCGGATGTCCATCTGCAGCAGCAGGCTCTCGCGCAGGTCCGCGGCCGCGATGCCCGGCGGATCGAAGCCGCGCACCAGCCGCAGTGCCTCCTCGACCTCCTCCATAGTGTAGCGGCGCTCCTCGCCGTTCTGGTCCCGGTGATCGCCCATCGCCCGGATCTCCTCCGGGGTGGCCACCAGGAAGCCGTCGGGGTTGAGGTTGCCGATGATCAGTTCGGCGATCTCGCGCTGGCGGGGGGAGACCTCCGCCATGTGGAGCTGCCAGAGGAGGTGGTCGTAGAGATCGGGCTCGCGGGTGAGGCTGTTCTCGATGGGGGGTTCCTCGCGCTCCTCCATCATCGACGACGCCCCCGAGCCCTCCCAGTAGTCGCCGAAGTAGGCGTCGAGGTCGATGTTCTCCATCGACTCGCCGTGGTCGAGGGTGTCGCCGTTGGCAGGGGTGGTCTGCTGCGCGTCGGGAGCCTCTTCCCGCTCCTCGCGCGGCGTCTCCTCCTCGGTCACCTCGGTGGATTCCTCGAGGACCGGGTTCTCCACCAGCTCCTGGGTGAGGAGCGTCTCGAGCTCCATGCGCGTCATCTGCAGAAGCTTGATCGCCTGCTGCAGCGAAGGCGTCATCACCAGCTTCTGCGCCAGCTTCAGGGAAAGTTTCTGCTCTAACGCCATTCCACCCAGCCTACAAAGAGAAGTCTTCTCCGAGATAGATCTTCCGGACCTGCGGGTCCGTGGACAGCTCCTGCGGCGTGCCGGAGCGGAGGATTTCGCCGTTGTTGATGATATAGGCCCGGTCGGTTATTTTCAATGTTTCCCGCACGTTATGGTCGGTGATCAGGATGCCGATGCCCATCGACTTCAGGTGCCGGACGATCCCCTGGATGTCGAGCACGGCGATCGGGTCGATCCCCGCAAACGGTTCATCGAGAAGGATATACCACGGGCTGATCACCAGCGCGCGGGCGATCTCGACGCGCCGCCGCTCGCCGCCCGAGAGCAGCGCCCCCCGGGTCCGGCGCACCTTCGACAGCCCCAGGTCGGCAATGAGCTGGTCGATGCGCCGCTCCTGCTCGGCGTGCGAGAGGTCCAGGGTCTCGAAGATCGCCCGCAGGTTGTCTTCCACCGACATGCGCCGGAACACCGAAGGCTCCTGCGGCAGATAGCTGATTCCCCGCTGGGCCCGCAGATACATGGGCAGCTCGGTGATGTCCTCCTCGCCCAGGAAGACGCCCCCGGCGTCAGGCGGCGTCAGGCCTACCACCATGTAGAAGGTGGTCGTCTTGCCCGCGCCGTTGGGGCCCAGCAGGCCCACGATCTCCCCCGGGCCGACCTCGACCGAGACGTCCTGGACCACGGCGCGCCCGCGGTAGACCTTGCGCAGGTTGGCGGTGGAGAGCTTCCTCGAGTCGGTCATCGCCTCCGTCATCGCCCGCCACCCTGCTTGCCTTGCGCCGCCGCCGCGGGTGCCGGCGTCTCATCCTTGCCCTTGACCTCCACCTTGCCGTCGTCGATGTAGTAGAGCGCCCGCCTGCCGCGGACCTGGTTGCCCTCGCGGTCGCTCATCACGACCGGATCGCCGAAGATGTCCACCTGCCGCTGATCTACATGATAGACCGCCCTCTGCCCCTCGATGCGGCGGCCCGCCTTGGGATCGTTCACCCGGGCGTCGCCGGTGCAGGTCATGGTCTCGGCCTGGCGGTCCTCTCCGAGGTCCACCTGCATCCGCTGGCAGGTGAGGGTCTTCCCCTCCTGGTCCACCCGCACGTTGCCGGTGTAGAGGAGCACGCCCGCCTTCTGCTGATAGGTCATCTCGCTCGCCACGACCTGGATCGGGTTGCGCGGGGCCGCGGCACCCGTCCCCCTCTTCGCACCCGCCGCCTTGCCCGCCTGCTCCCGGGTGGGGAACCAGAGGGTCTTCACACCCCCGGTGGCGACGAGCTGGTCCGCCTCCTTGTCCCCCTTGAGCTCGGGCGCGAGCAGGAGGTTTTCCCCCCGCCAGGCGCGCACGTCGCCGCGGAAGAGGAACGACGAGGGCTGCTGGCGCCAGAAAGCTTCCTGCGACTCGACGTGCACCGGGCCCTCCCCCTCGGCGAGCGGCGTCCCGGCGAGCGCGGTCTCCTCCACCTTCTGCAGCAGCGCCTTGACGCCGCCGCGGGCGTTGGCGATCCGCTGCGCGGTGTCGTACACCACCTGCGGCGCCTCCATCCGCCCGCGGTCGCTGACGATGGCGACGGGCGCACCGAAGAACTCGCCGCGGTCCTCCTCCAGGTTCAATGCGGCGCGGTCGCCCGTGGCGGTGACCTGGGCGTCCCGGAAGGTCACGTTGTTGTTGAGGACCGCGGTGGCGAGCTGGCCGTCCTGCCGGAACGTGGCCGAGCCCCGCTGGCCGTTCGCCTGCCGGGAGACCGGCGGCTTGCCGGCCGCGTGAGAATTCTCGCGGATCTCGACTCCGCCGAAGGCCTGCGCGCCGCTCAGTACCCCCGCGGCCAGCACCCCTTCGATGCGGCGGGCCGTCAGGCGGCGGACGACGCCGGGCCCCACCGCCTCCAGCGTGGCCCGCCCGCTGCCCTCCTGGGGCCCCTCCAGCTCGACGTGCCGCACCTGGTTCTGCTCGGGCTGCAGGATTACGGCGAGGTCCTTGCCGCTGAAGCGGACCCGCGTCGGCTCGGGCGATCCGCCCACGGGCTGGAGCGCGGCGCGGCTCTCCCCCCGGATGTTCCAGAAGGCGTGCACGAACTTGAGCCCGCTCTCGTCGTCCGACAGGTTGCCGAAGATGCGGCGCGCCGCGAGCCAGTCCTGCCCGCGCCGCAGGTTGGCGCCCCCCTCGACCCGTAGCCAGCGCTTCCGGCGCTCGTAGACCAGGCGCTGCGACGTGAGGAGCACCGGCTTCTCCGCGCCGGGCAGGCTCTCGACCCGAGCTCCCTGCTGGAGGACATAGACCTCGGCCGGAAGGTCGAACTGGAGCCGGCCGGCGTGCACCACGTATTTGCCGCCGTAGCGGATCTCGACCGGGCCGCGGCTCACCACCCGGTTGCCCTTCTGGCGCAGGTCGAGCCGGGCCGTGCGTAGCTCGAGCTCCTCCGGCCCCCTGAGGAAGACATTCCCCTGGAGCTGCCCCTCGTTGCTCTCGCGGTTGAAGGCGGCCTTGCGGCTCTCGACGTGGAAGACCCGGCCCTCCTTGTCGTAGAGCGTGAGGGCCACGCCCTCCAGGTACAGCGTGCCCTCGCGGTCCGCCTTGATGCTGTCCCCCTTGATGTGGAAGATCGGCCGCTCGCCCTCGGTGAAGGTGTAGTCGAAGTCCTCGCCGATCAGGGTCATGCCCTTACCCGCGCGCGCCGCCCTCTCTTCCCGGGGCGGCTCCCGCCGCAGGCCGGCCTTGCCGAAGAGGAACAGACCGGCCACCGCCGCCACGCAGAGCACCAGCGCCGCGAGCAGCAGCTTGCGGAGTCCGGCGACGGGGGAGCGGGCTTTGCGTGCCATGGGGTCAGGGGGGTGAGGGTGCGGGCCGGCTGTCCACCAATCGCAGCACGGGGCCGCCGCGGTACGAGTCGCTCTCGACACAGGCGAGAACCTCGAAAGGTCCGCGCAGACTTCCCACCCTCTCGCCCCAGCGCCACCCTACCAGTTCCACCGCGGCGCCGTCTTCCCCGCGGGCCCGCGCCGAGAGGTGGCCGTTGCCGAACGGCCGCGGCTCGCCCTCCAGGCGGAGGGGGCCGGTGCGCACCAACGGCCGCGGGTTCCCCTGGCCGAACGGCTCCAGGGCCGCGAGCTGCGCCAGCAGGGCGTTCGAGACCTCCCGGGCCGGCAGGTGCAGCTCGTACTCGATGCGCCGGGCGAGCAGCTCCGCCGGCCACGCGGCGCCCGCCTCCTCCCACTCGCGCCGCAGCTCCTCCAGCCGGTCCACCTGCACCGTGAGCCCCACCGCCTGCGAATGGCCGCCGAACCGCTCCATGCGCTCCTTCCACGCGACCAGGAAGGCGTGCAGCTCGAGCCCGGGCACGCTGCGGCCCGAGCCGGTCGCGGCGGCGCCCTCGACCGTCAGCAGCACCGCCGGCCGGTGGAACTCCTTGGCGATCCGCCCGGCCGCCACCCCCACCACCCCCTTGTGCCAGGCCTCGCTCCACGCCACCAGGATGGGCGGCAGCGGCGAGCGCTCCGCGAACCGGCGCCGCGCCTCCTCCACCACGCGGGTCTCCGCCGACTGCCGCTCGCGGTTCAGGCCGTCGAGCTCCACGGCCAGCTCCGCGGCGCGCCGGGGATCGCGGCTCAGCAGCAGCTCCAGCGCCCGCTCGGGATCGTGAAGCCTCCCCGCCGCGTTGATCCGCGGCCCGATGCGGAACCCCACGTCCGCCGCCGTGAACGGCGGCTTCATACCCGACTGCTGGATCAGCGCCTTCAACCCCTGCGACCTCGCCCCGGCCAGCGCCGCGAGCCCCAGGGCCGCGATCACCCGGTTCTCCCCCTGGAGAGGCACCAGGTCCGCGATGGTGCCGAGGCAGGCGACCCGCAGGAGAGGCGCCGGATCGAGCGTCCGGCCGCACCGCGCGGCGAGAGCCAGAGAGAGCTTGAGCGCCAGGCCCGCCGCCGCGAGGTCACGGAACGGATAGCGGCAGCGCGTCTGCCGGGGGTTGATGTGCAGCGCCTCTGCGGGTAGCTCGCAGCCGGGCAGGTGATGGTCCGTGACCACGACGCCGATCCCCATGGCCAGCGCCGCCTCCACCGCCGCGGCCGAGGAGCTGCCGCAATCCGCCGTCACGATCAGGCCGCACCCCAGCGCGCGCGCCTTCTCCACGTGCACGGGCTGGAAGCCGTACCCCTCGCGCAGCCGGTGCGGCAGGATGGGCTTCGCTTCGATCCCGCAGGCGCCGAACACCGCCAGCAGCAGCGCGGTCGCGCTGATGCCGTCCACATCGTAGTCGCCCACGATGGCCACCCGCTCGCCGCGGGCGCGGGCGTCCATCAGGCGGGCCACCGCCTCCTCCATGCTGGCGAGCAGGAAGGGATCGTGGAGCTGATCGAGCGAGGGATGGAGGAAGCGCTCGGCCTCCCGCGGGTCCGCCACGCCGCGCCGGGCGAGGAGGACCGCCAGCCACGGCGGCAGCCCCGCCGCCGCGAGGCCGGCGGCGGACTCCGGCACCGGCGCGGCCACCCACTCCACCGGCGAGGTCAGGGCGCTATCCCTCGTCGAACGCTCCGAGGGACCGGAACTTCTGGTACCGCTGGGCGAGAAGGTCTTTGACGGGGATGCGCTCGAGCTCGCCGAGCGCGCGCTCGATCACGTCGCCCACCCGCCGGCAGGTCGCGGCCGGGTCCGTGTGGGCGCCGCCCGGCGGCTCGGGGATGATCTCGTCCACCACCCCGAGGGCCAGCAGGTCGGGAGCCGTGAGCTTCATGGCCTCGGCGGCCTCGGCCTTCCTCTCCTGGTCCTTCCACAGGATGGCCGCGCACCCCTCGGGCGAGATGACGGAGTAGGTCGCGTACTCCAGGATGAACACCCGGTCGCCCATGCCCACGGCCAGCGCGCCGCCGCTTCCCCCCTCGCCCGTGATGGTGACGACCATCGGCACCTCCAGCACGGCCATCTCGATCAGGTTGCGGGCGATGGCCTCGGCCTGGCCACGCTCCTCGGCGTCCATGCCCGGGTAGGCGCCGGGCGTGTCGATGAAGGACAGGACAGGAAGCCCGAACTTCTCCGCCATCTTCATGATCCGCAGGGTCTTGCGGTACCCCTCGGGCCGCGGCTGGCCGAAGTTGCGGTAGATCCGTTCCTTGGTGTCGCGCCCCTTCTGATGGCCGATCACCGCAACGCTGCGCCCCCGGAACTCGGCCAGCCCGCAGACGATGGCCGGATCGTCCGCGAACCCGCGGTCGCCGTGCAGCTCGACCCACTCGCCCATCAGGGCCTCGACGTAGTCGAGCGTGTACGGGCGGTCCTGGTGGCGGGCGACCAGGGTCTTCTGCCACCGGGTGAGGTTCGAGTAGACATCGGTCGTGGTCTTGCGAAGGGTGTTGCGCAGGCGTTCCAGTTCCTTCTCCTGCCCGCCTCCCGCTGGGAACCCCTCCAGCTCCTCGATCCTGCGCCGGAGCTCGATCAACGGCTCTTCAAAGGAGGAATCGGAGATCGCCATGGCCGCCCGGCAAGGTAGCAAAGCAGGGACGGCAGGTCAACGATTCCAGACCTCAGATTCTGCTTGAAAGGAATCACTTGAAGGATGGCCGGCGCG
>DASWME010000224.1:0-5046 GCA_036399915.1 Thermoanaerobaculia bacterium | reverse complement strand
AACCGAACCAGAACACGACCATCGCCGCCTTCTACACCCGCAGCGAGACGGATACCCGCTTTCTCCCCGGCGACGCGGGGGACGACTGGGCAGGTGGCGCCAAGGCGGCCTGGCAGGGTCCCACGCGGTTCTTCGCCTTCGATTTTCTGCAGATCGGCGAGGAGTACAACCCGCAGTCCGGTTTCCTGCTGCGCAACAACATCCGCCGTTACGTGCCGCGCTTCTCCCTGACTCCGCGGCCCGCGGCGCAGAGCCTGATCCGGAATTACATCTTCGCGATAAGCGGCGACATCATCACCGACTTCGACGATGAGACGCAGACTATCGCGGTCGGCGCGAATCTGTTCGGCGTGACGCTGCGGTCGGAAGACCAGTTCATCTTGTTTGCCGATCATGTTCTCGACCGCGTGCCCGCACCCTTCCCGATCGGTGATGTGGTCGTCCTTCCCGGCGAGTACCAGTTCAACGACGCCGGAATCTCCTTCGGGACCAACAACGCCCGCCGCCTGGCCGTGGACGGTTTCGTGCTGGCTGGCTGCTTCTACGGCGGCGATCGCTTGAGCAGCTCGGTTAATTTCGGCGTACGGGCCAGCAAGCACCTGCGTAGCGACACCACCTGGGTATACAACGATCTCGCCCTGCCGGGGGGCACGTTCAACAGCCACATCGTCCGCCAGCGGCTAGGTCTGTCGTTCTCGCCGACCCTGTTCGCCAACACCTACATCCAGTACAACGACGCCTTCGAGCTGCTGTCGCTCAACCTGCGCTTCAACTGGCTGTACCGGCCGGGCTCGGATCTCTTCATCGTCTTCAATCAGAACTGGAACGCCCCAGGCCTTTCGGACCTTACCGCGAGCGATCGTGAGGTCATCGTCAAGTTCACCTATCTGTTCGAGCTGTAGTCGATGTTGGATGCCGTATCCCTCGAAACTCTCGCCGATGCGCTCGGTCACCGCGCGGCGCGGACACCCGAGCGTACGGCCTACGTCTTCCTGGCTGATGGCGAGAGAGAGCAAGACCGCCTCACCTATGCCGAGCTGGATGCGCGGGCGCGGGCGATCGCCGCGGCCCTGAGCCGTGAGGTCGGGCCGGGGGAGCGCGCCCTGCTGCTCTATCCGCCTGGGCTCGAGTTCGTCGCGGCCTTCTTCGGCTGCCTCTACGCCGGCGTGGTCGCCGTACCGGCCTATCCGCCACGCTCTCCCCGCATGCTGCCCCGGCTGCTGGCCATCCTCGCCGACGCGCAGCCGGCGGCGCTGGCCACGATCTCGTCGCTGCAGCGGCTTCGCGGCTGGATGGAACGCACGTCTGAGAACACGGCGCTCTCGTGGCTCGCGACAGACGAGCTCAAGCCAGCTCCCGCCGGCTGGGGCCCTCCCGCGCCGGACGGGGACGCCGTGGCGTTCCTCCAATACACCTCAGGCTCGACCGCGGCGCCCAAAGGGGTGATGGTCACGCAGGCCAACCTGGTTCACAACCAGAGGGTGATCCGGGATGCCTGCGGCCATTCCGAGGAGTCGGTCTTCGTCTCCTGGCTGCCGCTCTACCACGATCTCGGGCTGATCGGCAATCTGCTGCAGGCTACCTGGGTGGGAGCGCCGTGCGTGCTGATGGCGCCGGTCGCCTTCATCCAGAGTCCGGTGCGGTGGTTGCGGGCGGTATCGCGCTACCGGGCCACCACCAGCGGCGGGCCGAACTTCGGCTACGACCTGTGCATGCGCAAGATCCCGCTCGCGGACCGCGAGGGTCTGGACCTCTCCTCCTGGCGCGTGGCCTTCAACGGCGCCGAGCCGGTGCGGGCCGAGACGCTCGCCCGCTTCACCGAGGCCTTCGCCCCCGCCGGGTTCCGGCGCACCGCGTTCTATCCCTGCTACGGTCTCGCCGAGGCCACTCTGATGGTCTCCGGGAATACCCCCGGCGAGGAGCCGTCGGTGCGCGGCTCCTCTGTGGGCTGCGGCCGGATACTCCCGGAGCTGGAAGCGGTGATCGTCAATCCCGTCACCGCAACCCCTTGCGCGCACGGCCAGGTCGGCGAGATCTGGCTTGCCGGCGGCAGCGTGGCGCGCGGCTATTGGAACCGGCCGGAGGAGAGCGAGCAAACCTTCGGTGCCTACCTGGAAGACGGCCGAGGCCCGTTCCTGCGCACGGGCGACTTGGGCTTCGTGGATGGCGGCCAGCTCTTCATCGCGAGCCGCATCAAGGACCTCATCATCCTGCGCGGGCGCAACCACTATCCGCAGGACCTGGAGCTTACGGCGGAGCGGAGTCACCCGGCGCTACGGCCCGGAGGCGGCGCGGCCTTCGCCGTGGATATCGCCGGGAAGGAGCGGCTGGTCTTGGTCCATGAGGTGGAGAGGTATGCCGGAGACCCCGGGGAGATCGCCACGGCGGTGCGCTCGGCGATCGCTGCCGAGTACGAGGCGCTCGTCCACGAGGTGGTGTTGGTGGCCCCAGGCGGGGTGCCGAAGACCACCAGCGGCAAGGTGCAGCGCCGCAGCTGCCGCGAGCAGTACCTGGCGGACGGGCTGGCGGTCGTGTGGCGGAGCGCTCTGCCGGCGGAGGCCGTGGAGGAGCCGGCCGCGGCGCCGGGGGCGTTGCGCGAGGTCCTGGCGGCCACGCCCGCGACGGAGCGGGAGGACCTCCTCGAGTCCTGGCTCCAGAGCACGTTCGCTCGCCTGGCGCGCGTCGATTCCGCGGCTGTGGAGAGGGACCGGCCGCTCGCGCAGTATGGCCTGGACTCGTTGGTGGCCATGGAGCTCAAGAACGCGGTGGCGGCCGAGCTGGGGGCGGAGCTGTCCAGCGCAGCGCTGCTGGAGGGCCTGACTCTACGCGCGGCGGCACGGCTCGTGCTGGCGGCCTCCCCCGAGGGGACGCAGGATCGGGCGGCGGGCGCCGCTCGACCCGAGGCGACGTCTCATCCTCTGTCGTGGAACCAGCGTTCGCTCTGGGTGCTCCACCGTCTCGCTCCCGAGAGCGCCGCGTATCACATCTCCGGAGCGGCACGCCTTCCGCAAGGGGTTGATCCTGAGAGGCTGCGGCGGGCACTGCAGGCTCTGGTCAACCGCCACGCCATCCTACGCACGATCTATGAGGAGAGGCCAGAGGGGCCGGTCCAGCGGATCGTGGAGCGGCACGAGGCGGTCTTCCAGTGCGAGGACGCCTCGCTGTGGAGCGAGGAGGAGCTGCGGCGGCGGATCCACGAAGAGGCGTTCCGGCCGTTCGACCTTGCACGGGGGCCGGTGTTCCGGGCCGCCCTGTTCTCCCGCGGGCGCGAAGCTTGGCTCGTCCTCGCCGTCCATCACATTGCCGCCGATCTCTGGTCTCTCGCGGTGCTGACGCGGGAGCTGGGGATCCTGTACGGCGAGCGAGCCGAGCGCCTCCCAGAGGCGGAGGTGACGTATCTGGACTTCGCCCGCTGGCAGGAGGGGATGCTGGCGGGCCCGCGGGGCGAGCGGCTCTGGGAACACTGGTGGCGGCGGCTGGACGGCGCGCCGCCCCTGGAGCTACCCACGGACCATCCCCGGCCGCCGGTGCAGGGCTTCCGCGGCGTCAGCCGTACGCTGCGCCTGGAGTCTGGGCTTCTGGCGGGAGTGGAAGCCCTGGCGCGAGGACGGAATTGCACCCTTTTCGTAGCCCTCCTCGCCGGGTTCCAGGCCCTCCTGGCCCGCTACAGCGGTCAGCAAGATTTCCTCGTCGGCGCTCCTACGACCGGCCGCGGCTCGGCCCGCTGGGCGGACGTGGCGGGGTATTTCGTCGACCTGGTGGCGCTGCGCACCGGCCTGGCGGGCGACCCCACCGTGGACGACCTGCTGGCGCGGGCCCGTCGCGAGGCGCTGGACGCCTTTGAGCACCAGGACTTCCCCTTCGCCCTGCTCGCTGAGCGGCTGCAGCCGGAGCGCCATCCCGGCCGGCCGCCGTTGATCCAGGCGGTCCTCTCCTGGGAGAGGGCTCCGGCACCGGAGCTGGCCGGGCTCGCGGCTTTCGCCCTGGGCGAGGCGGGAGCCCGCCTATCGCTGCACGGGCTCGAGCTGGAATCGGCGGCGCTGCCGAGCCCGGGCGCGCAGCGGGACCTGACGCTGCTGGCCGCCGAGCTGGACGGGCGGCTCGTCCTCTCCATGCAAGCCGACGCCGACCTCTTCGAGGGGGTCACGATCGAGCGCCTCCTGGGCCACTTCGCAGCGCTCCTGCGCGGCATGGCGGCGGCGCCGGAGCGGCGGATCGCCGACCTGGAGATGCTCAGCGGGCTCGAGCGGCAATCTCTCCTGATTGAATGGAACGCCACGGCCGCGGAGATCCCGCGCGCCTGCATCCACGAACTGGTCGAGGCCTGGGCTGAGAGGACGCCGGAGGCGCCGGCGCTGCTCGGACCGGACGGGTGGATCTCCTACGGCGAGCTGCGGGGCCGGGCCTGGGGGCTGGCTCACGGGCTGCTCGCCCGCGGCCTGCGTTCCGAGGAGGTGGTGGGCGTCTGTCTGGAGCGCTCGCCGGGGATAGTGATCGCCGCCCTCGGCATTCTCGCCGCCGGCGGCGCGTACCTGCCGCTCCACCCCGCCCATCCGCCCGAGCGCCTGTCTTCGCTGCTCGCCGACGCCGGGGCCCGGTTCGTTCTCACCCGGGAGGGGCTGGCGGGCCGCCTGCGCGGCGCGGCGGCCGAGCCGCTGCTCACCGACGTTCTGGCGGAGCCGAGCGTGACGCGACCGCCGCGACGCGACGCGCCGGAGAGCCTCGCCTACGTGATCTACACCTCCGGCTCGACGGGCACTCCCAAGGGCTCGGGCCTGCGCCATGCCGGTTTGGTCAACCTGGTGACCTGGACCCGCGAGGCTTTCGAGGTCGTACCGGCGGACCGCATGGCCCAGGTGGCGGCCCCCGGCTTCGATGTCGCGGTCTGGGAGGTCTGGTCCTGCCTGGCGGCCGGCGCCGCGCTGCTGTTCCCGCCGGATCCGGTGATCGCCTCGCCGCCGGACCTGTGGTCCTGGGTGGAGGCGAACGGGGTCACCCTCTGCTTCCTCCCCACGCCGCTCATGGACCTAGTGCTGGGCGAGGGCG
>DASWME010000223.1:0-15208 GCA_036399915.1 Thermoanaerobaculia bacterium | reverse complement strand
CTGACGCGAGCGGTCCGGCTGACGGACCTCGATCCGCTCTCGCTGGACCGCGCGGACGTCGAGGTCTTTCCCCGCAGCCGGCTGGCCGGGCCGCAGGCCGCCTTCTATCGCCGCCGCATCGGGCGCGTGCCGCGAGAGCAGGTGGAGGTCGTCGGCAGCCGCGCCTTCCGCAGCCGCGGCGAGGAGGTGATGGTCGTCAGCCACCTCTGGACCCTCGACGGACCACCCGTAGAGCTGAGGGTGCAGCGCCCCGCGGGCGCCCAGCTCTTGGTGGGCCGCTTTCCCGCGGGCTTCGCCCGCGTCGGGGACACGGTCTCCCTCGTGCTCTCGGCTCCCCGGAAATCGCTGCCGGAAGATCTGCGGGAGCTGCGGCTCGATCCCGGCGACCGGCCGGTCGCGGTGCTCGATACCGGCCGGCGGCTCAACCGCTCCTTCACGAGCGCCCGCTTCCAGCTCACCGGGCGGGAAACCGAGGTGCGCGTTCCGTTTACCCCGCAGGACCGGCTGCGGGGCCTCCGTCTGGAGGTCTACCGGTGGCGCCGCTAGCCCGGCCTGGCCCCTCGCACCGCCCCGAACCACAGATACAGGCACAGCCCGAGGAACAGCACGGCCGAGATCGTCTGCGAGATCGGCTCGTTGGTGAAGAACGGCGTCGTGATCAGCTCCTCGGAGTAGCCGGGCACGAGGCGCAGGCCGGCGCCGAAGACGCCCCCCAGGGCGCCGCCGGCCATCAGGCCCGAGGCGATGATGACGCCGCGCTCGCGGATGGTGCGGCCGCCCTCGCCGCCCACGGCCACCGAGCGCCGCTCCACCCAGTGCGCGATGAACCCGCCGACCAGCGCCGGCGTGTTGAGCTCCAGCGGCAGGTACATGCCGAGGGCGAAGATCAGCGCCGGCGCGCCGAGCATCTCCAGGACCAGCGCTACCACCGCCCCCGCCGCGAACAGGATGTACGGCACCGGCTGCCGGCTCATGAAGCCCTCGACCAGGGCCTTCATGATCGACGCCTGGGGCGCCGCCAGCACCACCCGCGCGTCGCCCGGGGCCGGCTCGCCGAACTGGAAGGCCTTGGCGAGCAGCACGATGGTCAGCGCCGCCGCCGCCGCCGAGAAGACCACGCCCAGGAACTTCACCCGCTCCTGCGCGGCCGGCGTCGAGCCCAGCCAGTAGCCGGCCTTGAGGTCCGTGATCGTCTGGCCCGAGACCGACAGCGCCGTGCAGACCATGCCCGCCACCGCCATGACGAAGAACATGCCCGTCGTCCCCGACAGGCCGAAGCGCAGCAGCACGACCGAGGAGACGATGATGGTCAGCATGGTCATGCCCGAGACCGGGTTGCGCGCCGTGGTGGCGATGGCGTTGGCCGCCACCGAGGCGAAGAAGAACGAGAAGACCAGGGCGAGCAGCAACCCGACCAGGGCGACGAGCAGGCTCGCGCCCGGCAGGGTCGAGAAGAACACGGCGATCGCGACCGTGCTCAGCACCACGCCGATCAGGATGGTGATGACCGGCATGTCGCGGTCCGTGCGCTCCAGGCCGGAGTCCTCGCCGTGGCGGAAGGCCTTGGCCGCGATGGCGAACGAGCCGGCGACGATGCGCAGCGACTTCAAGATGCCGAAGATGCCGGCGGTGGCGATAGCGCCGACGCCGACGAACCGCACGTAGTTGCGGAAGATGTCCGCGGCGCCCATGCCCGAGAGGGGCGCGGTCGCCGGATAGACCACCAGGCCCGGCATGTCCCGCCCGATCATCCAGATCAGCGGCACGAGCACGAAGTTGGCGAAGAATCCGCCCGCGCAGAGGATCATCGACGAGCGCAGCCCCATGACGTAGCCGAGGCCGAGGATGAAGGAGATGGCGTCGAAGCGGAACACCATCTTCCAGCGGTCGGCGAGCGCCTTCATCGGCGCCAGGAACTGGAAGTCGATCACCTCGCGCCAGACGTGGAAGGTGGTCACGAAGAAGTCGTAGACCCCGGAGATCGCCGTGGCCTGCAGCAGGAGCTTTGCCTGCGAGCCCCCCTTCTCGCCCGTCACCAGCACCTCGGTGATGGCGGTCGCCTCCGGGTACGGGAAGAGGCCGTGCGTCTCGCGCACGAAGTAGCGCCGCAGGGGGATCAAGAAGAGCACCCCCAGGCAGCCGCCGGCGGTGAGGATCAGCATCGTCTGCAGCGGGTGCGGGCTCAGGCCCAGGATGTAGAGCGCCGGCAGGGTGAAGATGGCGCCCGCCACCATGCCGCCCGAGGTGCCGCCGATGTTGGTGAGGATCACGTTCTCCAGCAGCGTCGAGCGCCGCCGGTAGGCGCGGGCGAGGCCGATGGCCAGGATCGAGATCGGGATCGAGGCTTCCATGACCTGGCCGACCTTGAGGCCTGAGTAGGCGGAGGCGATGGTGAAGACCACGCAGAGGAACAGGCCCCAGCCCACCGAGCGCGCCGTGGCCTCCTCGCGGACGGCCCCAGCCGGCACGAGCGGCCGGTAGGCCTCGCCGGCGGCGAGCGGGCGGTAGGCGTTTTCGGGCAGGGTCGTCCCCTCGGCTTCCGCCCGTTCGTCGACGACGGGCCGAAGGGCTTCATCGGGCAGGGACTTCAGATCGGGTTCCATGCCGTCCTCCTCGCATCCGGGTTCGCGGCCGCAGCAAGGCCGCTCCACTCTAACCCAGATCGCGGGGACGGTCACCCGCCCTATACTCCCCTGCCATGAACCGCATCGAAACCAAGCTGATCCACGCCGGCGAGCCCGAGCCGCGCATCGCGGGCGCGGTCGCCATGCCGGTGTTCCAGTCCACCCTCTACGAGTTCTCGGGCAGCCCGGGCTATCACGACATCCAGTACATCCGCCTCAACAACACGCCCAACCACGCGGTGCTCGGCGCCAAGCTGGCGGCCCTGGAGAGCGCCGAGGCGGCCCTGGTGACCGCGAGCGGCATGGCGGCCATCTCGACCAGCCTGCTCACCGTGCTCTCCGCGGGGGACCACCTGCTCGCCCAAGGCTCCCTCTACGGCGGCACCCACGACTTCATCACCCGCGACCTGCCGTCCTTCGGCATCTCCTACGACTTCATCGACGCCGACGACCCCGGCTCGTGGGAGCGCCACCTGCGGCCGGAGACCCGGGCGATCTACGTCGAGGCCATGACCAACCCGCTGCTCGAGGTGGCGGACCTCGCAGCCGTCCCCCGCTTCGCCCGCGAGCACGGCCTGGTCTCGCTGATCGACAGCACCTTCGCGTCGCCGATCAACTTCCGACCGCCGGAATGGGGCTACGACCTGTCGCTCCACAGTTGCACCAAGTACCTCAACGGCCACTCCGACATCGTGGCGG
Organism: Thermoanaerobaculia bacterium; assembly: GCA_036399915.1. Taxonomy (GTDB): domain Bacteria; phylum Acidobacteriota; class Thermoanaerobaculia; order Multivoradales; family UBA5704; genus DATARR01. The sequence continues at coordinate 11,885 of DASWME010000223.1, read as the reverse complement.
GCGCGGTGATCGGCCCCGCCGAGCTGGTCGAGCGGGTCCGCCACAAGCTCAACCACCTGGGCGGCGCGCTCGACCCCCACGCCTGCTTCCTGCTCCACCGCGGCTTGAAGACGCTCGCTCTGCGGGTGCGCCACCAGAACGAGAGCGCGCTGCGCATCGCCGAATTCCTCGAAGCCTCGCCAGCGGTCACCCGCGTCAACTATCCCGGTCTCGCGAGCCACCCGCGCCACGAGCGCGCCCGCGAGCTGTTCGCCGGCTGCGGCGGCGTGCTGAGCTTCGAGCTCGAAGGGGGAGAGGAAGGCGCGGTCCGCTTCATCGAGCGGACGACGATCCCCCGCCGCACCGTCAGCCTGGGCGGCGTCGAGACCCTCATCACCCGGCCGGCGCTCACCAGCCACGCCGGCATGGAAGCCGAAGACCGCCGGCGCCTCGGGATCACGGACGGGCTGATCCGCCTCTCGGTGGGGATCGAATCTCCGGACGACCTGATCGAGGATTTCGAGCAGGCGCTGCGGGGGTGAGGAGCGGCCTCTACAAACTCCAGCCCGCAGGGCGGATCTTCGTAGCCCAGGGCGTGAGCCCTGGGCGGGCGATGATGCGACTCCCGTAGCCCAGGGCACACGCTTTGGGCGGCGATGGTGCGACTCCCTCGCCCAGGGCACACGCCCTGGGCTACGAACAAGGCCGCCCTACGGGCTCGGAATTGCTCTTGGAGATAGGATCGCCGCCATGAGGATCGCCATCCTGGGAGCGGGCGGAGTCGGCGGCTACTACGGCGGCGCCCTCGCCCGCGCCGGCCATCCGGTCGCCCTGCTGGCCCGCGGCGCCCACCTCGACGCTCTGCGGGCGCGGGGCCTCGAGGTGCGCACGCCGGAGGGGACCTTCACCGCCGCGGTCCAGGCGGCCGGCGATCCCAGCGAGATCGGCGCCGTGGACCTCGCGGTCGTGGCCGTCAAGACCTACTCGCTTGAGGAGATCGCTCCGGCGGCGCGGCTCCTGGCCGAGGCCGGCGCCACGGTCCTGCCGCTCCTCAACGGCGTCGAGGCCGCCGACCGGCTGATCGCCGACGGCGTGCCGGCCGACCGCGTGCTCGGCGGCCTGACCGAGATCAGCGCCGCGCGGATCGCGCCGGGAGTCATCCAGCGCCACAGCCCGTTCCAGCGCGTGGTCGTGGGCGAGAGGGAGGGCGGGACCTCCGAGCGCGCCGAGCGCATCGCCGCGGCCTTCCGCGAGGCCGGCGCCGAAGCCCGGGTCGCGGACGACATCACCGCCGACCTCTGGCGCAAGCTCGCCTTCATCTCCACCATGGCGGCCGCCTGCGGCCTGGCCCGCTCGCCGGTCGGCCCGATCCGGGACACGCCCCTGGGGCACCTGCTGATCGAGCGCGCCGTCCGCGAGGTCCTCGCCGTGGGCCGGGCCCGCGGCGTGGCGCTGACCGAGGACGACGCGTCGAAGATCCTCGGCTTCGTCGACTCGCTGCCCGGAGCGCTCAAGCCGAGCTTCCTGCTCGACTTCGAGTCCGGCGGCCCCACGGAGCTCGACGATCTGAGCGGCGCCGTCTCCCGCCTCGGCCGCCTGGCCGGCGTCGAGACGCCGGTGCACGACGTGGCCACGGCAGCGCTGGGCGTCGCGCGCCGAGACGGGTGACGGCGCCGCCCCCGGGCCGTCCCATTAGGTACGTCAGTTTTCAAAGAACCTTCAGCAACGGCATCTGTAAAAAAGGGAGGCGGCCACAGGGCCGCCCCATGGGATAGCCATCGAGTTGGGGAGAGGGGAGCCACGCGCTCCCCTCTCCCGAACGGTGGACTACGGGTCCTGCGTCTTCGGGGCCGGCATCGGCGGCGGAGTCTTGCCGTCCGGCTCCTCGGGCTTGCGGCGCACCCGCTTGCGGCGCGGCGGGATCCCGAACTTCAGGAGCTGCTCGTTCTTGAACCCGAGCTTGCCCCGGAGCTGGGCCGCCACCCGGCCGCGGAGGTCCAAGCCCCGCTGCTCGGCCTCGCGGCGCAGCCGGGTGGCCTGCCGGAGCTGCCCCGTCAACTCCTGCTGACGGTTGTGCAGCGACTGGACATCCTTGAGGAAGGCCTCGAGCTCGCCGTGCTCCGGAGTCAGGTGCGGCATCTCCGCGAGCAGCGGCTCGAGGGTGGCTTTCAACAGCTCACAATCGGCGACGATCTTGGCAAACGCAATTCCAGCCATGGTGTTTCTCCTTTCTGGTCTGGGGTTGAACAACCTTTTTCTTCTTGCTGCCGGGGCTATCCCGAGCCCATCGCATCGACGTCAAGACAAACTGGGTTCAAACTGTGCTACGCTTCGCGCCACCTCCTTTCTGGAACCGGCCGGCACCCCCCAGCGGGACTGCCTGGACATGCCCAACCGGCTGGTTGACTTTCTCGACCTCGACTGCTACAACAACGACCTGACTGCGGGAATGGTAGAGAAGGTCGGCCTGGATGTCAAGCCCCTTCGGCAAGAATCCGCGAATGTTGACCAGAGCAGTCACAAAAGGGATGTCCCGGAGCGCTCTGCGGGTCCCGGGGACTGCTAGCTCGTGGCTACGGAGGACTCCAGCACCGCTGGGGACTACTCTGGCGGCTCTCCAGAGTGCTCCACCGGTCTCGCGGAGTCTCCGGGAGGTCTGGGGGACCACTCCGCTGGACCGGCAGAGCGCTGCGGGCTCCCTTGGGACCACTCCGCGGCACTGGCGGAGTCCTCCGTGGAGCCTCGCGAACGGTCCATGACGCCCCCGGAGCGATCCGCCGCGCTTTGCGAGGACTCCGGACGAGGATCAGACCGTTCCGCCTCTCGCTGTGGGCTCATCGACAGTCCCAGCGCGAGAGGCGGCAGGGGGTTCTTTGAAAACTGAATCCTGCCAGGGGGCAGAGGTCGCCTGTGCGCCTGCTCTCTGGCACCCGCCTACCTGCCAGGGAGCAGAGCCCGCTGTTCGCCTAGCCCTCCCCGCGCCGCCAGGGGGCAGACGCCGCCTGTCCCCTGGCCCTCCCTGCGAAGTTCTCCAGATTCGGCCACCAGAGCCTTCGCACCACGATGATCTACACCCCACGTGTTGAACCGAAGCGGACGAGGGTCCAGAGCCCGATCGACTCGCTCTGATGCCTTATTGCCAGAGATTTGAGGCCCATGCACCCAAAGCCTTCCTCGTGGTGCAGATCTAAGCCTCAGGGCTCCAGAAACTTAGACTGGTCCGTTGATTTCCGGACCTGCAGCCTTACCGTCGGGAGCCCCGGAAAGAAGCACCTCATGCGCAGCCTTATTCCCGCCTCCACCGCCCCTTGACGCCGAACCAGAGGCGGCCTACCATGATCTAAGTGCTTACGGGAGAATAGCATAGATCCTTGGCTATTCGTCCTTGCTCGCGCCCTGAGAGCCTGGAGGAGAAGCGATAAGGCACAGGCGGAGAAGATCAAATGTACGGCCACGTCTCCTGAGCGTGGGCGTAGAACCCGAAGAGGGCGACACTAAGAAGGTTTGTCATGGATAATCCTGAACGACCCTGCGACCCGGCCGAGCGGCCCAAGGCCAATCCGTGCGCGCCGGAACCCCCGGAGGAGGAGTGCGAATGTAAGACGCCCGGTGTGCGGGAGACGCCCAAGAAGCCGCAACGTCCGAAGGGACGAAGGGAGGACTGCTGCCAGCAGCTGATCGACATCCTGGGCCGCGTGCCCGGGCTGAAGTTGCCCGAGCCGCGCAAGCCCAAGCAACGGCCCGCGCGGAAAGCCCAGGACCTGTGCGCGGCGATCGGGATCGCCGACACGGTCCTCCCGGCCCTGGCCGTCTTGTGGGGGCGGCACCGGGCCAACGAGGCCGGTCGCAACGAGTTCGAGAAGAAGGTCAAGGCCGTTTTCGACCAACTCACTCCGAAGAGCCAGAAGGCCCTGGACCTGGCCTTCGACGGGTACGCGAAGCTGCGGCAGTCCGGTAAGGCGGAGTGCCTGTTCAACGACTGCCTGGCCGACGCCGCGAAGCAAGGCCCAGTGGAGCGGGCTTGGTTCGCCGAGGAGGCGGTCCGAGAAGGCCTGAAGTTCGTGAGCCAAGTCGTCTTCGCCGGCTCGGGCGGCGAGATGGGCCCGGGCCAAGTCCGGCTCTGGGACAACGTCGTCTATCATGGGCCTAACGGTAGCAAGGCCACCGTGTTTCAAGGGCCCTGGCCCTGGCTGACGGCCATCCTCCCCAACCCGTCGAGTTACCAGGAATTCGGCAACCTGCGCAGCTTCCGACCAGTGCCGAACAAGAAGGAGCCGGACAAGTCTAGTCACATCTGGCAGTCCTACCAGTATTCCCAGACCTGCAAGTACACGCCGGGCTATTGGGGCGGCATCCAGGTGGAGTGTTCGCGGGAACATCCGCCGCCCCCCCCGCCCCCGCCGCCGCCGGGGCAATTCTTAGCCGACCCGCCGCCCACCTGCCCCGGCGGCCCTGACTACACGCACGCCAACGACTGCGTCCGTATCCCGGTGTTACTGCCGGGGGGTGCGATCAAGCTGAAGGGGTTCAACTTCATCACGCCGACAGTGAAGGTGATCTTCCGGCACACGACCGATCCGAGCGTCGTGACCGATAAAGGTACCCCTCCGGTGTTGGAGGGCGTCGTCTGGGGCGACCGCGAGACGCCGTTGAAGGACGAGGATGGTCACTTCATCGTGGACGAGCGGGTGCACGACTGGGTCGATGTGACGATCCCATCGAAGCACCCGAACCCGACGCACCAGGGCGCGCCGCTGCCCGCCGGCATTTATTCCATCACGGTGGTCGTGGCGAACGTCACGAACGCCAACTACGACGGCAGCGTGCCAAAGGAACTCGCTACCAACCCGCTCCTGGTCCGGATCGAGCCCGACCCGAACATCAAGTTCAACATGTGGAGCGAGCGGGGGCGCTGCAACCGGGAGACGGCGGGCCTGGGCGACGACGAGATCTGGTGGGACGCGTTCACGGGCCATCTGGTTCCAAACTCGGTCCCGTTGGGCCCGACGGGGGCCGCGGGCGTTACGCTCGATGTCGCTCGCAAGTCCTTCCCGCGCGACCCCTGGAAGGACATGGACGACGGCGAATCGGCTGGGGCCTACAACCAGAACATCTGGGGCCCTGCCGCCTTCGAGCTTTATGGCGTCACGGTCGTCTCCGTCCTGGGTTACGAGGTAGACGACGAGGCCACGGCGCGCAAGCAGATCGAGGACTTCTGGGAAGCCTTCGGAGTAGGCATGATGAGCATCCTCGAGATCTTCATCGCCGGCGAAGGAGTGATCCTTGGTGTCGCTGAAGTGGCCCTCAAGGCGGGAGTGAAGGTCATATTCTCCCATGTCATCATCGCCATGATTGCCGTGGCCTTTTACACCTTCATCGCCGTCCTCTTCTGGGCGGCTTGGGCGCGGGCGGACCTCATCGCCCTGGACCTGTTTACCCTCGACGCGCTCTCCGCCTGGGAGAAGACTGATCCCGAAAAGCCCCTGCCGGCCGAGGACCGGCTCCAGGTGGGGGACGTCGCGGTCGTGCATCGCCCCTTGCCCAAGGACCACAAGAAGGGCGACGCCGCCGCCGCCTGGGTCGCCGAACACCAGTACGACACGCCCGAGGACGGCGAGGACGCCAGCTATACCCTGGAGTTCCGCCTGGCCAGGAGTTGATGGTCCACCAGAAAAGGTGCCACCCTAACCTGGGAGGTCCCATAGCTGGAGAGGGGCTCATCTCCAGATTCGGCTATCAGGAGAGTCCGCGGAGCCAACACCGGCCAACACCGAGACCCTTCCAAGGCAGCCAAGACGGGCGAACGACCGCTTCGGAAGCGGCACTTCCACTTTCACGGCGTACTGCCGCCGTAGTCGGACCAACTTTTCAGGTGTAATGTGGAGCTTGGAAACGAGGCGACCGGCTATCCTGCTGGACCGCAGGCGGCGAAGCCGGTCCGGACGAAAGGCAGTCCAGGCGGGAAACTCCCTTCTGGAAACTCCGCCATCCGATCCCCGGCTCGTAATTTCTCGGCAGCCTCTCGAAAAGCCTTCACGAACCAGGCATAGGTCTCGCGCATCTCCTGGCGGATCCACTTGCTGAAGGCGTGCACCCGAGGGGCGGGCGATCTCTTGGTCTTCCGCGGCTGGTCGAAAGGATTCTGAGCCAGGATCGCAGCAGGGCCCAGCGGCTTGATCCCGCTCTCCTCGCGCCGGACTCCAGCGTCAGCCGTGATCTTCTCCACCAGGGCGGCGATCTGCGCTCGGTACGGCTCGGGGGAGAGATGCCGCCAGCATGGCAGCGGATCGAGCTCGAGGACCTCCCGCGTGGCGTACTGCCGCGGGCCGAACGGCTCGCCGCGGTTGCGGGCGGCGAACTCCTGGGTGCGATCGAACCAGGTCCCCTGAACCAGGTCCCCTCTAGAGGCTGACTGCTCAGCAGGGCATTGACGCAGTGGACTCCCGGCCAATCCTGAGGCCGCTCGACCAGATCCTCTTTACAGCCGTGGGCGAGGAGGTACACCAGACGGCTCACCTGCGCCACCTCCTCTTGACTGATGGGGATGGCCTGGGTACGCAGTATCACAGCCAGGGGAAAAGGCTGCAAGGGCTCGCTGAGGGAATTCCCTCCCCGCTTCCTGGGGAAGGCTCCCTATTTCATTTTTCCCTTGAATCGTAGAGGCTGCCTGAAACAGGCGCTCGACTCGACAGGTCCGCGGAACGGGCATGTGGGTTGCGCCAAGAGGCGGAAAGGAGGGTTGGTTGATGAAAAGCGTTCTTGCCTTGTCTCTCCTGCTCTTCGCGGCCTCGGCCGCACAGGCCGGACCGGCCGAGCCGGCCCCGGGCTCTCCCGGCTTGGCGCCATCGCCCGCGCAAGGGACCCTCAGCGATCAGGAGGTCCCGCCGTCAGCCGGTGCCGCACCGGCTCCGGGGGCCTTGCCAAGGGTCCTCGCTACGGATTTCTCCGCTCGCCTGGGACTCAGCGGACTGGGCTCGTGCGGCGCCAAGGCAGGGGAAGCCACGCTCGCCCTCCAAACGGTGGACGAAATTCCCCCGTTTCCCCGAATCTGCTGCTACTCCAACGGAGTCACCTGCTGCCCGGCGCCGCGCACCTGCGTGCTCTGCGACTGGTTGATCTGCTGCAACCCCCCAGCCCCTTAGGCCAAGAGGCGCCGCGGCCTCCGCCCGGGCATTCATGCCCGGGCGGAGAGACGCCGGCAGAAAGGTTCCGCCAAGGTTCAGCGCTGTACGCTCCCACAATACAAAACGGTTCTGACCTTCTTCTGCCCTCTCCCTACGCCTGCGTCAAAACGCCCAGCCGCAGCACCCGTTCCGCGTTCTTATAGCAGATCTTTTCGCGTTGTTCGTCGGTCAACGGAGTGCGTTCAATCCAGTCGACGGACTCCTGCGTCACCTCGTAAGGGTAGTCGACCGAGAACAGCACACGGTCCTCGCCCATTTCCGCGAGCGCGCACTGCAGGGCTGAATCCTGGCAGACGCCAGTCGTCGTGATAGTGAGGTTCGAGCGGAAGTAGTCGGAGGGCATCTTCTTCAGGTGGGGCTTGATCGCGTCGTTCGTCACCGCGTAGCGCGAGTCGATACGCCATAAGAAGTATGGGAGCGTCTCGCCCATGTGTCCCAAGATGATCGTGAGCTCGGGAAAACGATCGAACAGTCCGCTAAAGAGCAGGCGCAGGAAGTGCGAAGAGTTGTCCATGGTCCACCCCCACACCGCGCCTTGCATCACGGGATATCTCTCGAAGACGTACGGCTGCACGTAGGGATCGGCCGGGTGGATGTAGACTGGCACGTTGAGTTGGACGACGCGTTCCCAGAAGGGCAGGTAACGCTCATCGTCGAGGTAGACGCCGTTCGTGTTGCCATTGATGAGCGCACCAAGAAAACCCAGATCCTCCACGCACCGCTTCAGCTCGTCGCAAGCCGCCTGCACGTCCTGCATCGCAAGATGCGCGAACCCGCGGTACCGATCCGGATGCAGCTGGATCTGCCCCTGCAGGTAGTCGTTCGCCTCGCGTGCACGCTGCACCGCGACCCTGGGATCCTTCTCGATTTGTACGCCGGGGCTCGTCTGTGACAGCACGAAGATGTCGATACCGGCCGCGTCCATCGTGGCAATTCGCTGCTCGGAGTCTTCGAGCAGGCGAATGAAGGCAGGCCTGTCCTTGGGGGCAACGACCTTCAGCGTGTTCTCCAGGTACGGCGCCGTCGACGGCGCGGTAAATGCCTCTTCCAGCGCGATTTTTCTCGTCCCCATGATTCCATCCCTCCATCGTCTCTCCGCCGGCCGAACCCTTCGTACCCTCAGGGCCGAGCAGGGAAGAATAGTCAAGGATCCACGATATCCGCAAGCGCTTAACAATGTAGGCCAACTCCGCATCTGCGGTCAAGGGCCATCGTGACGGGAAGAAGGCTGCGCACGTCAACGCGAGTCGGTCGGGCTCTGGATCCCCGTCCAGCCCTCGCCCTGAGGGGTAATTCCGGGGCGCGCTGAGGGATTTCCCCTATGAGCCGCGCTCACCCGCGCCGCGCATACTGAAGTCAGCCCGGTCCACAGAGGGCGTGGGGAAGTCCACTCGGAGGGAGCCATGAACCAGCTCGACCGCATCGTCGCAAGGAGCATTGTGGGGGCAGCCGTCGTCACGGTGATCGTCGGCAGCCTGCTGGCCGCGGGTCCCGCACTCGCGCAACTGGGGGGAACGGCACAGCCCGTGTCCACCGTCACCCTCGGTCCCTTCCAGCCGTTCTTCTTCCGTGGCGATCTGCGCGATCTGCCGACGGTGCGGGGGTGGAAGCCCGGAGATCCGATCAAGGACGTCCCGGACAAGCGCGGCTGGCCCATCGAGCTCAGGCCGCCGGTCAACCCGCCGAGTTGGACCGAGGATCCGCTGCGCGTCAACCAGCGGCGCCACGACAGCGAAAACCCGCCCACGCCGAGCTTGACGGGGACGCTGCACAACTTTGACGGCATCGACTTTCAGGGCGTCAACCCGTCCGACCCGGTCATGGACGTGGGCAAGCGCTACATCATCGCCGCCACCAATGGCAACAACGACACCATCCTCGGCGGCGTGTTCGTGGTCCACGACAAGGTGACGGGCGAGCGGGTCGCGGGGCCCACGACCATCTCCAGCCTGTCCCCGACCTGCGGGCCGGGGTTCAGCGATCCCATCGTGATGTGGGACCCGTTCGCCGAGCGGTGGATGATGGCCGAGATCTCGGTGGCGGTGAACAACGTGGTCTGCATGTACGTCTCGCTGACCGAGGATCCGGTGACCGGCGGCTGGATGGGCTACGCCATCACCACTCCCACGCTGCCTGACTACCCGAAGTTCGGCATCTGGCCCGACGGCTATTACATGACGACCAACGAGGCGGACGGACCGGCCATCTACGGCCTGGATCGCTTCGCGATCGAGAACGGCCTGCCGCTGGTCGTCCAGCGCACGATCCCCGCGCCGACGCCGCTCGCCGGCTTCGGCTTCCAGGCGTTCACGCCCGCCGACCACGACGGTGCCACGCCGCCGCCGGCGGGCGCGCCCAACTTCCTGGTGCGTCACCGCGACGACGAGGTCCACAACTCCGGCGCCAACGATCCGAACCGGGATTTCCTCGAGATCTGGGAGTACGACGTCGACTTCCAGAACCCGTTGAACACGACCCTGCGTGGGCCCGTCAACATCGCGGTCACGGAGTTCAGCTCCGAGCTCTGCGGCCTGACCGCCTTCGAGTGCTTCCCGCAGCCCAACACCGCCACCACCTTGGACCCGCTGCGCGAGGTGGTGATGTACCGCTGGGTCTACCGCAACTTCGGCAGCCACGAGACGCTGCTGGGCAACCTCGTCACCGATGTGGACGGCACCGAGCACGGCGGCGTCCGCTGGATCGAGCTCCGCCGCGCGGCCGGGGGCAACTGGGCACTGTACCAGGAAGGCACCTACGCGCCGGACGCGGAGCACCGCTGGATGGGCGCCAGCGCGATGGATGGAGCCGGCAACATCGCGGTGTCCTACAGCGTCAGCTCCACGAGCACGTTCCCCGCGATCCGCTACACCGGCAGGCGGGCCGGCGACCCGCTCGGCGTCATGACCCAGGGGGAGGTCAGCATCATCGAGAGCACCGCGTCCAACGCCTCCAACCGCTGGGGCGACTATGCGGACATGGTGGTCGATCCCGAGGATGACTGCACGTTCTGGACGACCAACAACTACGTCAATCCCAACAGCACCTGGCACACGCGCGTCGCCAGCTTCCGCTTCACCGGCTGCGGCGACGCCGACTTCGACGGCGTCTTCGACTCGCGGGACAACTGCACGCTGGTGCCCAATGCGACGCAGTGCGACACCAACGGTGACGGGTTCGGCAACCATTGCGATGCCGACCTCAACAACAACGGCATCGTCGACAAGACCGATCGCAGCCTGCTCACGGCGGCGCTCGGCGCGATCGGACCCAACGACGCCGACCTCAACTGCGACGGGATCGTGAATACCGACGACCTCAACAGGCTGCGCGCCGCCCTGGGGCAGCCTCCGGGCCCGAGCGGGCTCGTGCCGTAGGGGCGGCGGGCGCTCCCGATGGCGCGGGCAACTCTGGGCCGCAGGCTCGGCGCGCTCCTCGTCGCGGCGACGCTCGCGGCCTGCGCCCGGCCGTCGCCGCGGACCTCCGAAGACGGGGTCTTCAAGCTCGACTCCTTCCGCTGGCGCGCCGAGGCGACGCCCCAGGGCGTCATCAGCGCCACCAATGAATGGGGCGACCTGCGCGTGCGCACGGCGCAGCGCGGCGGGCTCGTCGTTTCCGCGATGATCCAGAAGATCGGGACCACGCGGGACGAGCTCGATATCCGTATCGACGAGACCGCCGAGACGGTTGTGGTGAGGGTCGTGCCGCGCGTGGCCGCGCCCCGCGGCCGCGTCGACCTGACGCTCATCGTTCCACCGGGGAAACGGCTGGAGGGCACCACCCGCGACGGGCTCGCCGAGATCAAGTACAAGGGCGACGTCGTGGCACGCACCCGCCGCGGCAACGTCTTGATCGAGACCTCCGGGCACGCCAGCGCGCGCAGCGAAACGGGCGGCATCACCGCCAAGCTCTCCGGCAACGCCTGGCAACAGGCGCTGTCGTTCGCTTCCGGCAGCGGCGACATCACGATCTGGCTGCCGGAAGACGCGAACCTCGTCCTGCGCGCCGCCACGGGCGGCGCGATCGACGTGGGATTTCCCCAGGCGGCCGGGAGCGGCGGCCGCGGGACGCCGCGCGTCGAGACCACGTTGGGTCACGGCGGCCCGGAGCTGCGCATCGACAGTGTCCACGGAGACGTGCGCGTTGTACCCTATCCCGTGGGCTTCCCTGCCGGGAGGTGAGCAGGGCTCCGGGATAGCTCCTTCTACGCTCGGAGACAATAATTAAACAAAAGGGAGGGGAATCGAAATGCCACGATACTCAGGCACTGCGGACAATGGGGACATCAATGTGGCTCTGCGTCTGGCCATTGAAGCTGCCAAGGAGGGGCTGGGGGCAGATCTCGTCACCTGGATACTGCTTCTGGTCTATGGGGCGAACGGTGGTTTCGCCGGTCAGAACGACATTACGGTGGAGATCGAGGCTTCTGTTCCCTAGCGGCTCGCGAAGAGATGGTCGTCCTCTGAGGTTCTCGAGCCGTTCGAGGACTCGAAGACGCGAACGCAAGGATGCCCACCATGAGCATCGTTAGGGTCGTCCCCGATATCCAATCCGAACACCTCGACGAAAGTCGGGAGTTCTACGTCGGTCTTTTGGGGTTCACGGTGGCGATGGACATGGGCTGGATCATGACGTTTGCGTCACCGACGAACCCCACGGCGCAACTCACCGTCCTGCGTCACGATGCGTCATCGCGGCTTGTACCCCAGGTCACGGTCCAGGTTG
>DASWME010000222.1:0-78163 GCA_036399915.1 Thermoanaerobaculia bacterium | reverse complement strand
GTCTCCTCGCGTTCGCCGCCGGCGCCGTGCTCGCTCTCCTCCTTCTCCCCGAGTGGTCGGCCGGCGTCCTGCGTCCCGAGGAGTCCTTCCGGACCCAGTACCGGCTCCTCGCCAGCCGCGCCGGCTTCCGTCTGGACGCCGGAGAGCCGCGGGTCTCCCTGGTCGCGGGAGTCACCCGCTGGCCGGGGGAGGAGCCGCGCGCCTCTCTGCAGGCCCAGGCCGCTCACGTCGTCCACGCGCCGGGAGGGCCGCGAAGCCAGAACCTCGAGATCACCTTCACGCGCAGCGGCAGGCCCTTGCGGATCGAATGGACCGACCTCTCGGCCCCCCTCCTGGGCCGCCCCGACGTGGCCCTGCACGACCGGCTGGCCCACGATCTCCCTTCTCTGCTCCTTGCCCCAGGGGAGTCCGCCGGCGCGAGCAAGGAAGGCCGGGGCACGGGCCTCTCCACCTGGCGGGTGATCGACCTCGTGGGGAGCTCGCCGGGGCAGCACATCCTCGTCTCGGTCAATCCCCCGTTCGTGATCGCGGCCGAGCGGCGGCCCGGCCGGCTGGCGGAGGTCCCCGGCGGTCCCGACGAAAGGATCGGCGAAAAGCTCGTCAAGGTCCTGATCTACCTCCTCATCGCCATGGCCGTGGCCGGGGTCTTCCTCGCCCTGTTCCTGCGCGGGCGGATCGACCTGACCAACGCCGCGATCCTCGCCCTGATCACGCTGCTGAGCGCCAACCTGCTGCGGATCTTCGACTTCAAGGCGAACATCTGGATGAGTCTGGTCTTCCTCTTCTTCGCCACTCCCGTGCGCGCTCTGGCGGTCTTCCTGGCCTGGTCCGCGGGCGAGTCGCTCCTGCGCTCGCTGCGTCCCGACTTCACCACCAGCCTGGACACCCTGCGGCTGGGGCGGCTCGGGCCGCGGGCCGGCCGGGCCCTCCTCCTGGGCTTCGCGTTCGGCGCCGCGCTCGCCGGCCTGCGCCTGGCGGTCTTCGCCCTCGCCGTCCTCCTGCCGGGCGTCTCGCCGGCGGGAGCGAGCATCGACCTGCCGATCTTCTCCAGATCGGGCAGCCCGGTGGGGATCGGCATCTCCACGGCGGCCCTCGCGGCGCTGGCCCTCGCCCTCGCCCTGCGCTTCCTGCCACGCCGCTGGACCCTGCCGGCGGCAGCCCTGCTGGCCGGCTACGTGCTCGCGCCCGTCCAGATGACGCCCTTCCCCGCCGAGCTGGCGGCGAACGCCGTCCTCGCCGGCCTGCTGGTCTGGGTGGCCTGGCGCCACGGCCTGACGGCCCTCCTTGCCGCCTCCCTGACCTTCATGCTGCTCCCGGCTGCCCTCTTCTCGGCCCTGCACCCCCTCTGGATGCCAGGCTCCTTCGCCCTGACGGCGGGGCTCACCGCGGCCCTCCTCGTTCTCGGCTTCATGGGGATCTCCCAGCCCGAGGAGGTGGAAACCGGGTATGTGCCGCCGCCGGCCTTCATGCGCCGCTTGGCCGAGGAGCGGCGGCTCCGGCACGAGGTGGACCTGCTGGCGCGCATGCAGATCGGGCTCCTGCCGCAGGACATGCCCAAGGTGGAGGGGTACGAGATCGCCGCCCGCTCGGTGCTCGCCAGCGAGGCCGGAGGGGACCTCTACGATTTCCAGCGCGACGACGCCGGGCGGCTCTGGATCGCGGCCGGCGACGTGGCCGGCCACGGCTACTCCTGCGCCGTGGCCCAGGCCATGGTCAAGGCCGGGTTGCTGAGCCTCGTCGCGCCCGAGGAGTCGCCTGCGGCGGTCCTGCGGCAGCTCGACCGGGTGCTCCGCAACGTGACCACCGAGCACAGCTTCACGAGCCTCGCCCTGGTGCGGATCGAGCCGGCGACGGGAAACGCCGTGCTCGGCAACGCCGGCTATCCCTACCCCCTGGTGCTCGCGGACGGCAAGCTCGCCGAGATCGACCTTCCCGGCCTGCCGCTCGGCCAGGGCCCCGCCCGCCCCTACGCGGATCGCGACTTCCAGCTCCCTCGCGGCGGCGTGCTCGCCCTCTGCTCCGACGGCCTCTCCGAGGCCCTGGACCGCAACGGCAACGCCTACGGCTTCGAGCGCGTCCGCGAGGTGCTCCGGGTGATGGGCCACCGCCCCGCCGTCGAGATCGTCGACGCCCTGCTCAACGACTGCCGCCGCCACCTGGGAGCCGAGCAGCCTCCGGATGACGTGACGGTGGTGGTGGTGAAGCGGGGGTGAGGCTTGGACCGGCAGGAGCGGCTCAGTACCCCGCCGCCTCGTCCACCCCGTGCTCGCGGGTCGGCATGAGGAAGGTCCGCCGGCAAGTGAGGAAGACGGTGCCGTCCGCCTTGAGACCCCGCGTGGCGCAGGTGACGATGCCGACGGTCGGCCGGGAGCGGGAGAGGCGCTTGTCCAGGAACTCGCTCTCGGCGTAGAGCGTGTCGCCCACGAAGACGGGTGCCAGGAGCCGGATCTCCTCCCAGCCGAGGTTGGCGATCGTCCGGGCGCTGGTGGAGTTGACGCTCATGCCGGTGACGATCGACAGGGTCACGAGACTCGACACCAGCGGCCGGCCCCATTCCGTCTTGGCGGCGTAGGCGGCGTCGATGTGCAGCGGATTGGGGTTGAGCGCCAGCAGCGACTGCCAGAGGTTGTCCGCCTCGGTGACCGTGCGCCCCGGCCGGTGCTCGACGATCTCTCCGATCGTCACGTCCTCGTAGTAGAGGCCGCGCACCTCGCGGAAGCGCCGCTCCCCCACCTTCTTGTAGGCGCGGATGTCTTCGAGGCTCATGGCGGGGATCTTAGCAGCCCACGCCAGAGCCTCGGGCGCAGTCACCCGCCGGGACGGCGCAGCGGTTTGAGCACCTCCGACAGCAGATCGGGCTTGCCCGCGTCGCGCTCGAGGTGCGGGTAGCGCTGGCCGCCGTGGTAGTCCACGCGGTAGGTGCGCACGGACTCGCCGTCCTCCGCCGTGATCTCGATGGGCCCGGGCGCGGTCTTCGCCGCCCGCAGGGCCGCATCCGTCGCCTCGGCGGTCCACTTGCGGCCGTTCACGGCGAGGAGCTTCATGCCCGGGCTCAGGCCCGCCTGCGCCCCGGGAAGGCCGGGGATGACGTCGCGGACCTTGCCGTCCTTGTCGGTCTGCAGGCCCAGGCTGTAGGTCCAGTCGTGGATCTCGTTCTGCTTCTCCTGGTCCTTGATGCCCTGGTTGGGCGTCTCGTTGTAGACCAGCCGCCAGCCGCCCGCCTCGATACCCCCCAGCGGCGCCCGCGGCTCGACCTCGTAGACGCGGGTGCGGAAGAAGCCGCGCCAGTCGAAGGGCGCGACCTCGTTGAGCGTGCTCACGATCTCGTCGTAGGTGTAGGGGCGGACCATCGGCGGGCCGCTCTGGCCGCCGTGGAAGCGGCGGCAGAAGTCGTCGAGCGAGCGCCGGCCCCGGGTCTGCCGGCGGATCGTGGCGTCGGCGTCGAGCCAGACGAGCACCGACTCGTCGTAGAAGTCCGTGCCCCGCCGCGCGGCGCGCCACTCCCCGGGAGACCCGAAGAGGATCTGGGCCGCCACGGCGGTGTCCGCCAGCGGCCGCCACGCCCGCCCGGCGGTGTTGTCCAGGCGCGCCGCGATGAGGGCGAGGCGCTCGCGGTAGTACTCCGGGGTCCACAGGCCGCTGCGGGCCGGCAGCAGCGTTCCAAGGTACTGCGTCAGCCCCTCGTAGACCCAGAGCAGCTCGCCCTGCATCGGCTGCGCGTAGTCGGGGGTCGCCAGGCCCGCGGGCCGGCGGTACTTGCCGTTCCAGGAGTGGACGAACTCGTGCGAGAGGAGCGAGGCGAGGCCCCGGCGCCGGCCCTCGTCGCTCAGGGTCTCCTCAGGCATCCGGTTGTCGCTCGACTCGTGGTGCTCCAGGCCGAAGTGCGCCACGTGGTCGCTCAGCGTGAGGAGCCAGTCATAGTGCCGGTAGTGGCGGGCGCCGAAGAGGGCCAGAGCCTCCTGCGGCAGGCGCGCGTACGCCTTGGCGAAGCCCGTGGGGAGCTCCAGGGCGGCGGCGCTGTCGGCCGCGATGTCGATCGTGTGGGGCGCTCCCCCGGCTTCCCCCACGGGGACCTTGACCAGGTGCGCGCCCGCCAAGACCGGCGAATCGACGAGGGTGGTGAGCGACACGGGCTGGAAGCGCACCGGCTCGCCGCTCCCTTCAACGACAGGCAGGGCCGTGGCGAAGGACCAGCCGGCGGGCAGGCGCAGGCTGGCCTGGTAGGTGAGCTGGTCGGAGGGCCGGCCTTCAGGGTAGAGGACGACGTTGTTCCAACTGATCACGGCGAGGTCCTGCGTCGCGCTCGGGCCGGCCGAGAAGGAGCCCTCTTCCGAGGGGAAGAGGAAGTCGAGATCCGCCTCCACGGCGGTCGCGCCGGCGGGCACCTCCAGCCGGAGGGTGAACATGTCCAGCGGGTCCCGCCGCCACGCGAGCTCCCGCCCTTGGGCTTTGAAGCGCATCGCCACGACGCCGTTGAGCGGTCCGGTGGGACCGTGCTCGCCCGGGATCCACTTGGGGTAGAGCAGCGCGAGCGCACCGGGTTGCGCCGGGATCACCAAGTGGGCGTGCAGCACATGCCGGGGCGCTTCCCGGGCGTCCAGCTCCACCGTGGCCGTCTGCGCCGCGGCGGCCATCGCAGTGGAAAGGTTGAGGGCCAGCAGCGCCGCGCCCCACAGCGCTGCGCGGACCGGTTGCCGTCTGCTCATGTTCATCCTCCTGGAGTCGCCCTGCGGGCGAGCGGGAGTCTATCCCGGTTCGGCCCGGCGGCGGGAGATCGGGAGGCCGCCTATCCCAGCAGCACCCGCCGCGCCGACTTGACCTCGGGCAGGCCGGCCAGCCGTTCCAGGAGGGCCGGAGTGGGCACCTGATCCAGGCGCAGGACGGCCATCGCGTCCTGACCGCGCCGGGCGAGGTGGATGTCCGCGATGTTGACGTCCGCCTCGGCGAGCATCGTCCCCACCTTGCCCACCACGCCAGGCCGGTCGAGGTTCTCCACCACCAGGAGGTTCCCCTCCGGACGGAACTCCAGCCGGTAGTTCTCGAAGCGCACCACGCGGGGGTCGCGCTCGCCGAAGAGCGTGCCGCCCAGCTCGACGCTGCGGCCGCCGCCCGCGAGGGTCACGTCCACGAGCTGCGGGTAGTCGCCCCGGGCGCTGTGGGTGGAGCGCACCACCTCGATCCCTCGCCCCTCGGCGATCCGCTCGGCGTTGACGTAGTTGACCGCCTCGCCCAGGAACGGCGTGAGCGCCCCCTTGAGCACGGCCACGGAGACCGGCGCCCGCAACGACTCGTCGAGGCCCCAGAGGTCCACCTGCAGCCGCTGGGGGGCGCTGCCGAGGATCGAGCAGGCCAGCCGCCCGAGCGACTCGCCCAGGGCCATGTAGGGCTCGACCCGGCCGCCCGTAGGCCGGAACGGCAGGTTCACCGCCGCCACGGCGAGCGAGCCCGAGAGGGCCGCCAGCACCATCTGGGCGGTCTCGAGCGAGATCCGCTCCTGGGCCTCGCGGGTCTGCGCGCCGAGGTGGGGCGTCGCCACCACCTTCCTGTGGCGCACGAGCCGCAGGTCCTTGGGCGGCTCCTCGGCGAACACGTCGAGGGCCGCGCCGCCCAGATGGCCCGATTCCAGAGCTTCGAGCAGCGCCTCCTCGTCGATCACCCCGCCGCGGGCGCAGTTGACGAGGAGAGCGCCCTTCTTCATCTTCGCCAGATTCTCGCGGTTCAGCAGGTTGCGGGTCTGCTCCGTGAGCGGCACGTGGAGGGTGACCACGTCGGCGCGGGCGAGCAGCTCGTCGAGCGAGAGCAGCTCCACCTCCATGCGCCGGGCCGCCGCCGCGTCCAGGAACGGATCGTAGGCCGCGATCTTCATCTCGAAGCCGCGGGAGCGGTCCGCCACCCGCTGGCCGATGCGGCCGAAGCCGATGATTCCCAGGGTCTTGCCCTGGAGCTCGACACCGGTCAACTTGCGGTTCCACTCCCCGGCCTTCGTCGAGGCGTCGGCCTCGGGCACCCGGCGGGCGAGCGAGAGGAGCAGCGCGAAGGTGTGCTCGGTGGCCGACATCAGATTGGCCGTGGGAGCGTTGACCACCAGGATGCCCAGCTCGGTCGCGGCGGCCACGTCCACGTTGTCAACGCCGATGCCGGCGCGCCCCACCACCTTCAGCCGCTTGCCGGCCTGGAGCAGGTCGGCGGTCGCCTGGGTCGAGCTGCGCACCACCAGGGCGTCGTAGCCGGCCAGGATCTCCTTGATACGCGGGCGCTCCTCGGCCGTGAGCTGGTGCATCTCGACCCCCGCCGCCTCGAACAGGGCGAGGCCGGCGGGGTCGAGGGTGTCCGCGAGCAGGATGCGGTGCGCCATGGCTCGCCTCAGCGGACCGCGGGAGCGGCCACCCTCTCCAGGATCTGGTCGACCTCGACGAGCAGCGCGTCGAGGTCGCTCTCGCGCACCTCGCCCATGTGGCCGATGCGGAAGGTCGTGGGCTTCCAGTCGCCGTAGCCGCCGCCGATGGTGAAGCCGCGCTGGGCGAGGCTCTTGACGATGGTCTGCGGATCGACGCCCGCCGGCGGCTTCAAGCAGCTCACGGTGACCGACCGCGCGTTCGCCGCCGAGGCGTACTCGCACCCCCGGGCGGCGGCCCATTCGGCCGTCTTCCGGTAGAGCCGCTCGTGGCGGGCCCAGCGCGCCTCCATGCCCTCGGCGAGGATGCGGTCGAGCTGCACGTCGAGCGCGTAGAGCAACGGGATGGCCGGCGTGGTGATGCAGCCCCCCTCGTGGTGCTTGTCGCGGTAGCGCAGCAGGTCGGTGTAGAAGCCGCGGTGCGGCACCTTGGCGGCCCGCTCCGCCGCCCGCTCCGAGAGGGTGAAGAGCGTCAAACCCGGCGGCACGGCGAGGGCCTTCTGCGTGCCGGCAAGGACCACGTCGAGCCCCCAGGCGTCGGACTCGACGCGCGCGCCGCCCAGGGAGGAGACGGTGTCCACCAGGACCAGGGCATCGCTCTCCTCGCGGATGACGCGCGCGATCTCCGCGATGGGGCTCATCACGCCCGTCGAGGTCTCGTTGTGGACCACGGTGACCGCGTCGTAGCGCCTGCGGCGCAGGGCCGAGCGCACGAGGTCCGGATCGACGGCCTGCCCCCAGGGCGCCGAGACCTTGTCGGCGGATTTCCCAGCGGCCTTCGAGATCGCATGCCAGCGCTCGGAGAAGGCGCCGTTGGTGAGGTTGAGCACGTCCTGCCGGACGCAGGAGACGACGGCGCTCTCCATGATCAGGGTCGAGCTGCCGGTGGCGATCATGACGTCGCCCGCGGTGCGGAGCACCTTCGGCAGCCGTCCGGCGAGCGTGAGATAGAACTCCTTGAACCCGGCCGACCGGTGCCCCACCACGGGCTTCGTCATGGCCTGGCGGACATCCTCGGGCACGTAGCTCGGGCCGGGGAGGAAGAACTGGATGGGCTCGATCACGGGTGCACATCTCCTCTACGGACAAGGGACCCGACAGGCTCCCCGTCGATGCCGCATTGTGGCAAAAGGGATGGGGGGTGGCAAGGCGGGGCTAGGGCCGCCTCCAAAGACCTTTCCGTCGGAGGTAAAAGGCAATGGCGCCGCCAAAAGGCCTTTCGGTCCGAGGATTGACTCCCTCCTCGGGGCAAAAGCCCTTTTCCAGCGAGCAACAGCCCTTTACCGTCGGAAAAAGACCTTTACCTCGAGCGAAAAGGCTTTTCCCCGCCCAACAGACCTTTTCTGCCGGGAGACGAAGGCTATTCTGGAACCAAAAGGCCTTTGGGTCGAAGCGGAAAGGCTTTGCCGCGAGGACGGGGCCTATTCCGGACCGAAAAGCCTTTCAGGTTGGATTTTTCTCGTCCGGGGAGGACGCGGAAGTCCCGGGATGCCAGGGATTGGGCTTTCGGAGCGTGGCGGCGAGCTTTGCCGCGGTGTACTGCCATGAAGCGGTCCCCGGCGGCGTGACAACCCAGGCGTCCTCCTCGATTCGCAGGGCCGGCGCGTCCACCTCTCCCCGGACGAGGACGAGCGCGCAGCCCTGAAAGTGCTCGCGCAGGAGGTCCTTGAGGACGGGCGCACCGCGCAGGGGCTTGACGGCGACCGTCCGGTCCTTCCCCACCACGACGGCACGGAGGACCCCGAGGCCGGCGGCGGCGTCCAGAGCCTCGGGGACCGGCGAGGGCGTGCCGCCGAGATCGAGCCAGCCGATCCGCAGCCCCACGGCACGGGCGGCCTCGATGAGCGGGGCGAAATGGACCGGGTCGCCTTCGACGCGGAGGAGATGGGGGGACTTCACCCCTCCTCCGGGTACAGCAAAATCTCCCGCCGCTCCTCGCGGAACGCCTCTTCGTCGCCCTGCCAGCTCGCGATCCAGTCTTCCATTCCTTCGCCGCTCTCGACGGCCTCGCGGCACTCGGGGCCGCCGGACAGGAGGTCGATCGCCGGGCGGTCGGAGACGAACTCGTAGGGGGCCTCGCGCCAGGCGAACTCCTCCGGCCAGAGGCGGTGGATGGCGTCGAGCAGCTCGACGCCTGCGCGGTAGGACTGGAAGGTGCCGCGGTCCGTCACCAGCAGCTCGACGCCGCCGCAGGCCGCGCCCCGGTGCTTCTGGAACTGCGGGCGGAAGTAGGTGGGGACGAAGACGACGCCCGGCAGGCCGCGCCCGTTCAGATGGTCCGCCAGCCGCTTGGGATCGATGAACGGCGCGCCCGTGAGCTGGAAGGGCCGCGTGGTGCCGCGCCCCTCGGAGACCTCCGTGGCTTCGACGAGGCAGCCGCCGGGGTAGACCACGGTGGTCGCCGTCGTGGGGATGTTCGGCGAGGGCGCGATCCAGGGGAGGCCGGTCTCCTCCCAGGTCATGGCGCGTCGCCAGCCTGCCATCTCCCAGACTCGGAAGTCGCCGTTCCAGCCCCGGCGCCGCCCCTCCAGCCGGAAGATCTCGCCCAGCGTGAGGCCATGGCGGACCGGCAGGCGGAAGGCGCCGATGAACGACTCGTAGCCCGGCTGGCGGAGGTTGCCTTCGATGGCCTCGCCGCCCAGCGGGTTGGGCCGGTCGAGCACCCAGACCTCGCAGCCGGCGGCCATCGCCGCCTCGGCCGACCAGACGCCGGTCGCGGCGTAGGTGTAGTAGCGCGCGCCCACGTCCTGAAGGTCGATCACCAGCAGGTCGAGCCCTTGGAAGGCCGCGGGGCTCGGCCGCAAGGACTCCTCCGAGTCCCCGTAGAGCGAGACCAGGGGAGCGCCCGTCCAGGGGTCGCGCCCGCTCTCGGCGGCGACCATGTCCTGCTCGAGGCCGTAGTAGCCGTGCTCGGGGCCGAACAGGGCCCGCGGCGGGCCCGCCGAGCCCGCCGCCAGGGCGAGGTGGATGGGCACGCCGTCGCCGGTGATCGAGGCGCCGTGGGCCAGCAGGCCGTAGCGCCGCCCCGCGAGCGGCGAGGGATCGGCGAGCAGGCGATCGAGGCCGGTGCGGACCGTGGTGACCTCCCGCTTCGAGTAGGAGCGGGGCTGGACGGGTGGGTGGTGATGCTGCCCGTCCTGGGAGACCGTGGACAGCTCGTGCAGCAAAGACGGTTTCATCATCCTTCCCTCCTGTACGTTCCCGTCCGGCCGCCGCTCTTGGTCTCCAGGCGCAGGTCGGTGACGACGACGCCCTTCTCGATCGCCTTGACCATGTCGTAGAGGGCGAGCGCCGCCATGGAGCAGGCGAGCAGCGCTTCCATCTCGGCGCCGGTGCGGGCGTTGACCACGACGCGGCTGCGGATCGCGACGCCTTCAGGGATGGGCTGGATCTCGACCTCCACCTGGTCGAGCGGGATCTGGTGCGCGAGGGGGATCAGCTCCGGGGTGCGCTTGGCCCCCTGGATGCCGGCGAGGCGGGCCACGGCGAAGGCGTCCCCCTTGGGGAGGTTGGCCAGGCGGATCAGGGTCTGCGCGGAGAGCAGCACGCGGCAGGACGCCTCGGCCACGCGCCGGGTGACCGGCTTCTCCGAGACGTCTACCATGTGGGCGCTGCCCTGCGGATCGAGATGGCTGAACGGACCTTGCGAGCTCATCGAACGGCGTCTCCGGACGGTTGGATCCCGACGGTTGATCCCAACAGTAGGGCGCCGGCATGCTAGCATTTCGCCATCTTGGCCCTCATGCGCCTGGCGATCGTGGTGCCCGCTCTCGACGAGGAGGACGCTCTGCGCCGCAACCTGCCCGCGGCCCTCGCCGTGGCCGACGAGGTCGTGGTCTCCGACGGCGGCAGCCGCGATGGCACCGCCGAGGTGGCGCGGCGGCTCGGCGCCCGGGTGGTCTCGGGTCCGCCCGGCCGCGGCGGCCAGCTCAACCGCGGGGCCGCGGCGGCGGCGGCGGAGGTGCTGCTCTTCCTCCACGCGGACACGACGCTGCCCGCGTGCGGCGCCGAGGCCGTGCGCGCGGCGGTGGCCAGGGGCGCGCCGGGCGGCGCCTTCCTCGTCCGCTTCGACGCGGACCGCCCGGCGCAGCGCCTGGGCGCCTGGCTCATCAACCAGCGCACGCGGCTCACGCGGCTGCCGCTGGGCGATCAGGCGCAGTTCGCGACGCGCGCGACCTTCGAGCGGCTGGGAGGCTTCCGCGACTGGCCGATCCTGGAGGACCTGGACTTCGCGGTCCGGCTGCGCCGGCTGGGCGGGATGGCGCTGATCGAGGAGCCGGTGACGACCTGCGCCCGCCGCTTCGTCACGCAGGGCGCGGCGCGTACGGTGGCGACCAACTGGCTGATCTGGATGCTGTTCTTGCTGGGTGTGTCGCCGCACCGCCTGGCGCGGCTCTACCGGCATATCCGATAAGACCGCGTTCCCCTCTCCCGCTTCGCGGGAGAGGGGGCCAGGGGGTGAGGCCCCCCGGAACGCCGAAGCCCCGGCGCGCCCCTCCTGCGCGCGGGGGCTTCGCGGTGCGGGCCGCCTGCGCCTACCTGCGGCCCCCCCGCCGCTTGGTGTTGACCGAGTCCTTGAGCTCCTTGCCGGCCTTGAAGCGGACCGCCTTGCTGGCCTTGATCGTGATCGACTCGCCGGTGGCGGGGTTGCGGCCCTTGCGGGCGCCGCGATCGGAAACGCTGAAGCTGCCGAAGCCAGGCACCTTGGCGGACTCGCCCGCCTTCAGTGCGCCGGAGATCGCATCGAAGACCGCATCGAAAGCCGCGACGGCCTGCCGCCGGGTGATGCCCTCGACGGAGTCCACAATGCTATTCACCAGGTCAGCCTTACCAGCCATCTCTCTCCTCCTTGAGTGGTGTTCCTGAACAAAATTGACTGGCGGAAACGATAAGGCAACCCGGGTGGGCTGTCAATACGGAATGGGGACGCGCAGAACCGCCTAGATCCGGGCTTTCGCGAGCACGTTGACGGAGAACCCGTCGTGGTCGCCGCCGGTCAGGATGCGCCAGGCTCCGGGGCCCGTCACGCTCGCCGCCAAGGGGCGCTCCAGCACTCCTTCGAGAGGGAGCGGCGCGAACTCCGGATGCGTCGCGAGAAAGCGCGCCACGACCTCCTCGTTCTCCTCCCGCTCGAGCGAGCAGGTGATGGCCACCAGCCGGCCGCCGGGAGCGACCAGCGGCGCGCCGCCTTCGAGCAGGCGCAGGGCCTGGCGCGACAGGCGCCCGATCTCCCCCTCGCTGATCCGCCACTTGATCTCGGGATGCCGGCGCAGCGTCCCCGTACCGGTGCAGGGCAGGTCGAGCACCACGCGGTCGAAGGGGCGCTCGAAGGGGGGCGCGCCGGCGTCCGCCACGGCGAGCGGCAGGTTGCGCCGCAGCCGCCTCAGGTTGGCGCGCAGCACGTTGGCGCGGCCGAGGGCGAGGTCGCTCAGCGTGACGCTCACGCGCGGCTCCCAGGCGAGCAGGGAGAAGCTCTTGCCGCCCGGCGCCGCCGCCGCGTCGAGCACGGTCTCGCCGGGGCGCGGCGGCGGGATCAGGGCCGCGGCCTGGCTCGCCTCGTCCTGCACGTAGAGGTCCCCGCGCTGGAAGGCCGCGGACGCCAGCGGGTTGCCACGGCGCACGATCAGGCCCAGCGGCGAGAGCCCGGCGGGCTCGACCTCCAGGCCTTCGTCGATCAGCGCCTCGGCCAACAGCTCGCGGCCGCCACGGTCGCGGAAGGCGAGGACGTGCGGGGGCTTGGCGCGATTGTTGGCATCGAGCAGGGCGAGCGCCCGCTCGCGGCCGAAGCGCTCGAGCCAGCGCGCGACGAGGAAGTCGGGGTGGCTCTTCTCCACCCCCAGGCGCCGCACCGGATCGGGCTCCTCGACCGGCCAGTCGTCCAGCCGCGGCGCGCGCGCGATGCGGCGCAGCACGCCGTTGACGAAGCTCGCGCCGCCGCGGTGGGTGAGCTGGTGGGCCTGCTCGACGGCCTCGTGCACGGCGGCGTGGGCCGGCACCCGGTCGAGGAAGAGGAGCTGGTAGGTGGCGATGCGCAGAGGCCCGTGCAGCGCCGTCTCGATCTGCTGGAACGAGCGGTTGCTCGCCGCGGCGATCACGTGGTCGAGCCGGCGCAGCCAGCGCAGGCTCCCCATCACCAGCTCGCGCAGCAGGCCCTGGTCGCGCTCGTCGAAGCGCGGCAGGGCGCTGTCGAGGAAGGAGTCCGCCGGCGCCAGCGACTGCAGGGTGCGCTCCAGCACCCAGGCCGCGGCGACGCGCACGTTGTCCTGCGGCGTGCGCCGGGGGGTGAACCGCCGGCTGCGGCCGGCGCCGGTCTGGGAGGCGAGCGGAGGTGAGAAATGCCGCTTCGACATGCTCGCTCGCGCCCGGCGGTTCACGCGAAGCTCTCGCCAGTCCGCAGCCGTTCCCCATTGACGAAGTCCGCCGCGCGCAAGGCCCGCTTGCCCGGCCGCTGCAGCTCGGAGAGGCCCAGCACGCTGCCGCCGCCACAGGCCACGGCGAGCCGGCCGTCGCGCAGCCCCAGCACCGTGCCGGGCGCCGCGCCATCGCCGGCCGCGTCGAGGATCTCGGCGGCGACGATCTTGACGGGCTCGCCGCGCAGCTCCGCCGTCAGCCCGGGCCACGGCGTGTAGGCGCGCAGGCGGTCGTGGATCTCGCGGGCGGCGAGCCCCCAGTCGACGCGGCCGCTGTCGCGCTTGAGGCGCGGCGCGTAGGTTACTCTCGTGGCCGGCTGCGGCCGGGGCTCCAAGTCCCCCCGCTCCAGCCCCTCCAGCGTGCGCACCATCAGCCGGCCCCCCATCTCGGCGAGCCGGCGCGCCAGCTCGTCCGCGGTCTCGCCGGGACCGATCTCCGTCTCCTCCTGGAGGAGGATGGGGCCGGTGTCGAGCCCCTCCTCCATCAGCATCGTGGTCACGCCCGTCCGGGTGTCGCCCGCGGCCAGCGCGGCCTGCACCGGCGAGGCACCGCGCCAGCGCGGCAGCAGCGAGGCGTGGAGGTTGACGCAGCCGTGCCGCGGCAGGTCGAGCAGGGCGCGCGGGAAGATCTGCCCGAAGGCGACCACCACCGCGACGTCCGGGGCGAGCGCCGCCGCCTCGGCCAGGAAACCGGGGTCGCGCACGCGCTCGGGCTGCGCCACCTCAAGGCCGCGCTCGCGCGCCCACGCCGCGACCGGCGGGTCCTGCGGCCGGCGGCCGCGGCCGGCCGGCTTCGCGGGCTGGGTGACCACGCGCACCGGAGCCCTGCCGGCCGCCGTCAGCGCCGCGAGCGCCGGCACCGCGAACTCCGGCGTGCCGAAGAACAGGACGCGGTCGATCCCCGCCATCGCCCGCGAAGGATAGCACCGGGGAGAAAACATGGCCTGAGAGCATGAAACTCAAGGATTTAGGGCATAGAAACATGAACGCCCCAGCCGGCCGGCCGGGGCGTCGCGGGAGCGAAACCGGAGAGGGGTCTACGGGTTGTCGATGACGAACCGCCGCCGGCCGATGTAGGTCTCGGCGCCGAGGTCGTCCACCACGATCGCGTCGATGAAGTGCTCGCCGTTGGAGAACAGCCGGGTGTCGAGGGAGAGCTGCCAGCCGGGCGCGGCGCTCTCCGGGTAGCCGGGATAGAAGAAGGTGACGTCCGGCCGTGCGAAGCCGATCGTCGCCAGGCCGACGAAGGTGCCGTCGACCAGGACCTTGACGGCCGAGATGCCCTCGAAGTCGAGGGCCCAGCCGCTCGCCTGGATGACGCCCTGGTAGAGCAGGCCGTTGCGCGGCACGTCGATCTCGCCGAAGGCGTTCTCGTTGGCGACGTCCTCGTCGCAGGAGAAGTTGACCACGAGCTCGTCGATGTTGCGCACCTGGCTGGCGTGGTCGCCGGCCCGCACCGTCAGGACGTGGGTGCCGGGGGTG
Source organism: Thermoanaerobaculia bacterium (assembly GCA_036399915.1). Classification (GTDB taxonomy): domain Bacteria; phylum Acidobacteriota; class Thermoanaerobaculia; order Multivoradales; family UBA5704; genus DATARR01. Next base: position 63,877 of record DASWME010000222.1, on the reverse strand, counting down.
TAGCCGACCGCCATCAGCAGGCCGACGTCGAGGACGAAGCGGAAGCCGCTGTGCCCGCTGCCCTTGATGGCGGGGTAGACCTGCTCGATGTCCGTGCGCCGGATGCCGTAGCAGTTGGAGGCGCCGCCCTCGGGCACGGAGAAGTGGCAGTCGAGCCTGGAGTTGGCCCAGACGGCGCGGTCGATCAGCAGCTCGACGTAGCCGACGCCGGAGTCGTCGTCGGTCAGGCCGGCGTCCAGGGCATAGCCGGAGACGACGCTGTAGCGGCGGTTCGGGTTGGCGAGGTCGCACTTGCCGCGCAGCTCGGCCTGCGCCCTGGGGAACTCGATCTCGCCGAACGGCGCCAGGTTGTGCTCCACATTGGTGAACTGGATCCGCTTCGGCGCCAGGGTGACCACCTCGCCGGCCTTGCTCGTCACCTGAGCGGAGACGGTGTGGACGCCGTTGAGGTAACGGGTGCTGTCGAGGGAGAAGCCGAAGCCGGGGGCCGCCGAGTCCGGGAAGCGCGGGAACCTCGCCGTCACCCGCGGCCGGGTCATGCCGTAGAGGGCGCGGCCGGCGACCACGCCATCCACCAGGATGTCCACCGACCGCACGCCGTTGTCGTCGAGAGCCCAGCCGACCAGCGGGATCAGGCCGGCGCCGGAGTTGCCCCCCCGCAGGATGCCGTCGAACGCACCGAACGGCGCCGCCGCCGAGGCCGGAAGCGCGGCCAGCAGGACCGCCGCGACCGCAAACAGGATGACATTGCGCTTCATGCTCCTACCTCCTCACTACGCCGCCCCCTGCACAACCACCCGGAGTGAATCGTGGAAACAGCCGAAGGACGCGGACCTGGCCGGTCACCCTTCCTGTATTACGTGAACTTTTCGGTGATTCTATGAGGACCGGTGCGGAAAGTCAATCATTGCTCTTTGTCTATAGGCTGGGACGCCCTCCCGCCAGCCCCTCCAGGCTCGCCTCCACCAGCCCTGGCAGGTGCAGCAGGTCGTATCCCCCCTCCAGGACGGCGAGGACGCGGCCGCCGCAGACCTCGGCGGCCAGCTCGCGCAGCCAGTCCCCCCAGCTCCGGAATCCCTCCTCGCTCACGCGCATGCCTCCCAGCGGGTCGCTCCGCCAGGCGTCGAAGCCGGCGGAGAGCAGCAGCGCGTCGGGCGCGAAGCGGCGGAGGGCGGGGAGGACCGCGCTGCGGATGGCCTCGGCGTAGCCCTCGTCGCCGGTTCCGGCGGGCAGGGGGACGTTGAGGGTGAACCCCTCCCCGGCCCCCCTCCCCCGCTCGTCCGCGGCGCCGGTCCCGGGATAGAAGGGGTACTGATGGGTGCTCGCGTAGAAGATGTCGGCCCGCTCCTCGAAAGTGTGCTGGGTGCCGTTGCCGTGGTGCACGTCGAAGTCGAAGATGGCCAACCGGGAGGCGCCGTGGCGGCGGCGCAGGTGCTCGGCCGCGACCGCCACGTTGTTGAAGAAGCAGAAGCCCATGGCCATGCCCCGCTCGGCGTGGTGGCCCGGAGGGCGCACCGCCGCGAGAGCCGTGCGGCCCTCGCCCCCGGCGACCCAGTCCGCCGCGGCGAGGGTCGCCGCGACCGCCGCCCAGGCCGCCTGCCAGGTACCCTCGGAGAGCGGGTTGTCCGCCGAGTCGAGCAGGGAGTCGCCGCGGGCGACGGCGCGCTGGAAGCGGGTGACATAACCCTCCTCATGGAGAGCCCCCACGGCCTCGCGCGCCGTCTCCGGGTCGACCCCCTCCTCCCCCACCGGCCAGCCGCTCTCCCGCAGCCGGCTCAGGATCCCCGCGAGCCGCTCCGGCTTCTCCGGGAAGCCGGACGGGGTGCGGTGCTCGCGGCAGGCGGGGGCGGTGAAGACGCGGACCATGGGCGCGATGATAGCAGCGCCCCCCGGCCCTTCCTGCGGCTCGGCAGGTCGAGGCCGCTGCGGGCCAGCCGCCGGCGGATGCGGTGCACCAGCGAGTCGACGGTGCTCGCGGCCAGCAGTCCGCCCTCGGCGCGGGCGATCTCCTCGCTGCTCCACCCCTCGAGCAGGGCGAGCCGGAGGATGCGCAGGCAGCGTCTGCGGTCCGGCCCTGCCGCCATCGAGTCGGCGACCAGGCGGCAGTGCTGCAGCAGGAGGCGCCGGCCCTCGGAGACCATGGCGCGGTCCTCGGGGGTGCCGCCGGGATCGACGGTCCGGTCGGCGAACTCGCTCAGGCAGCCGGCGAACGAGACCCGCAGGCCCCCGCCGCGCTTGGCGGCGGCCATGGCCCGCAGCTCGTCCACCACCACCCGCTGGGCGACCCGGGTGAGGTAGGTCACCACCTGCCCCTCGCTCCAGCGGCGCAGCCGCCGCAGCCGCCCGGTCCCGCCCGTCAGCAGGCGGCAGTAGACCTCCTGGACCCGCTCCTCCACCTGCTCGGGCTGCCGTGGCAGCCCCGCGCTCCGCAATGACCGGTGGACCTGCCCGCGCAGGAGCGGGCCGTACCGCCGGACCAGGTCCTCCCAGGCGGCCTGGAAAGCCGCCTCCTGCCGCTGCCGCGGGGAGATGCGGCGCTTCTCGAATGCGTTCATATTCCTCTCCTTTGAAAAGGAGAGGAGCGGTGCCGAGAGGATCGGCACGGAAGGGGACTCCTTTATACCTTCTTTCTGCAACTCTGCGCAAGGAGGGGCGGCGGCGGCGGGGAAAAACCCGGTCAGAACCGGGCTAGAATCCGCCCTCCGGAGCCCCTCATGCGACGACACGCCCTCTTCCTTCTCCTCTGCCTGCCCCTGGCCACCGCGGGCTGCGGGCCCGAGCCCAGGGCACAGGCGGAGCGGCGCCGGCTGGCCGGAGGGGCAAAGGGGTGGAACGTCGTCCTCCTGACGGTCGATACGCTGCGGGCGGACCGGCTCGGGGCCTACGGGTACACGGCGCGGGCGGGCAACAGCCCCGGAATCGATGCGCAGCTCGCCTCCGGCGTCCTGTTCGAGAACGCCATGGCGCAGCGGGCTTCGACCTGGCCGTCGCTGGCTTCTCTGCTGACGGGCCTCTATCCGAGCGGGCACGGGGTGGCCGAGAACGGCTACGGCTTGCCCGACGGCCTGCCGACCCTGCCCCGGCTGCTGCACGGCGCCGGCTACCAGACCGGGGCATTCTTGAGCAACATGTGCCGGGCGAACCACCAGGGCTGGGACGCCTTCGCCTGCTCCGGAGGGCAGGACGGCAAGAGCGTCCGCCGCGCGCTCGAGTGGGTCCAGGGCGTGGACGCCAGCCGTCCCTTCCTGCTCTGGGTCCACCTCTTTGGCGCCCATCCCCCCTACTACAACGGCGGCGACCTGGCGGACCAGCTCGATCCCGGTTACACGGGCCCCCTCGGTCCCAAGAAATGGCAGCTCGATTCGGTGATGACGAAGCCGATCCCCCTCGGCTCCCGGGACGTCCGGCACCTCGACGCCCTCTACGACGCGGCCGTGCAGGGGAGCGACCGGCTGAGCGGCTCACTGCTCGACGGCCTGAAGGCGGCGGGCCGGCTCGACCGCACGATCGTGGTCTTCGCCGCCGACCACGGCGAGGAGCTCTACCAGCACAACCGCTACCTCTACCACTCGTGCTCGGTCTACCAGACGACCCTGCACGTGCCTCTAGGCTTCTCCGCTCCCGGGTTGCTGCCCGCCGGGGCGCGGGTGCCGCAGACGGTGGAGCTGATCGACGTGCTCCCCACCCTGCTCGACCTGCTGGGCGTGGCGAAGCCCGCCGAGCAGCACGGCAGATCGCTGGTGCCCTACCTCGAGCGCCCCGGCGCCGGCGGCGCGGGCAAGCCGGCCTTCTCCGAGTACGGCTCGAGCACCGTGCGCACGGCGATCCAGGGGAGCTGGAAGCTGGTGCACAACCCGGACGGCATCTCGCCGGTCTGCATCCCCGACGCCCCTCCGGGCCACTACCCGATCGGCCGCGAGGAGCTGTACGACCTGTCGCGGGACCCGGGCGAGACCGAAAACCTGGCGGCGGGCCAGCCCGGCAAAGTGGCAGAGCTGGCGAAGCTGATCCGCCAACGCTTCGCCGGCCTGCGCAACCGCTCGCGCCAGCAGGAGGTACCCGAGGAGCTGAAGAAGGAGCTCAAGAACCTCGGCTACGTGGCCCACTGACCTTTCTGTTGACAACCCCACCCTGCTTCCCTATCATTGGCCGTCCTTGGCGGCAGAGGGAGGTTAGCTCAGCGGTCAGAGCACCTGCCTTACACGCAGGGGGTCGCGGGTTCAAATCCCTCACCTCCCACCAGGGAGTGGGCCGCCGGCCAAGAGGTTCTTTGCGGGGCTGTAGTTCAGTCGGTTAGAACGCCGGCCTGTCACGCCGGAGGTCGCGGGTTCGAGCCCCGTCGGCCCCGCCAGTCCAATCCACGAAAGAGAGTCCGAGATGCGCGAGAAGATCAAGTTGGTTTCGTCCGCCGGCACCGGCTACTTCTACACGACGACCAAGAACAAGAAGCTCTCCACCGAGAAGCTGCGGATGAAGAAGTACGACCCCAAGGTGCGCAAGCACGTCGAGTTCGTCGAAGAGAAGCTGCGCTGACCCCCGCGCCACGCGCGTCCCGCCGCTGCGCGGCCTTGAAGCCCCCGCCCGCGGGGGCTTTCGTGTTTTCGGGGCGTCTGCCAGAATGCATCCCGAGAGCGGGAGCGCGAGAGAGACCCACCGCATCCCGACCCCAGGCTGAAAAGGAGGAGACGCGATGTCCAAGCACGAGTTGCCCCCGTTGCCTTACGCCTTCGATGCGCTGGAGCCCCATATCGACGCCCAGACCATGCAGCTCCACCACGACAAGCACCACGCCACGTACGTGGCCAAGCTGAACGAGGCCCTCGACAAGGAGCCCGGCCTGCAGGGCAAGGGCCTCGAGGACCTGCTGCGCGGCATCGACGACGTACCTGAGTCGATCCGCACCGCGGTGCGCAACCACGGCGGCGGCCACCACAACCACTCGCTGTTCTGGGAGATCATGGGCCCGAACGGCGGCGGCGAGCCCACTGGCGGGATCGCCGAAGCCATCTCCCGCGACTTCGGCAGCTTCCAGGGCTTCAAGGAGAAGCTGACGAACGCCGCGGCCAACCAGTTCGGCTCGGGCTGGGGCTGGCTCGTCGCCAGCGGCGGCAAGCTGGATGTGATTGCCCGCCCCAACCAGGACAGCCCCCTCATGGAGGGGAAGACCCCCATCTTGGGCGTGGACGTCTGGGAGCACGCCTATTACCTGAAGTACCAGAACCGCCGCCCCGACTACCTGGCCGCCTGGTGGAACACCATCAACTGGCCGGCGGTGGCCCGGCGGTACAGCGCCGCCCGGGGCTGATCTCCTGCCCCGCCGCGGGCCGTTTTCCCGTCCGTTTCCCGTCTCGACAGGGCTCCATCCGGGGAGCCCTTTGTCCCGTTTTCCCCCGCTGAAGCTACCCCGCGCGCGGCGCAACTTTTGGTTATAGAGAAGTTTGCACCTGTATGCCCAGTAATTGGGCAGAACCCTGCCTTCCCAAGCGGGCAACATCAAGTTTTTTTCAAGTATGTTCCCTCTACAATGTGTGCAACAAGAGGCGGAGATTCTGACCCCCGCTCAAGGAGAGAAGACGGCCATGGCCAACATCGACCGCAGCAGCATCAGCGACTTCCGGCGAGAGGAACGGCATCTGACCAAGGTCTTCAAGGCCCTGTCGGACGGCACCCGGCAGGAGATCCTGCGCCTGCTCGAAGGGCGCCAGCGCACGGTCGGAGAGATCGTCGGCAACTTCAACCTGTCGCAGCCCACGATCTCGCGTCACCTTTCCGTCCTGAAGGAGGCGGAGCTGGTCGTCGACCAGCGCCAGGGACAGAACGTGATCTACCGGCTGAACGAGCCGGCGCTGTCGACTTCGATGCAGGAGTTCTTCGGCCAGTTCCGCAGCTGCCAGGAAGTGATGCGGTAAGCGGGCAGGTCGAGGCCCGGCCGGCTCGCCAGGCCGCAGCGGTGGCCGCCTCTTGCGGAAGACGCCGCCCCCGGCCGGCACTCCTTCTCTGGCGTGCTCTGGCCTCACTACGGTCCGTCTCGGGTATAATCCGCCCGCATCGAAAAGGCCGTCGCTTCCACGTGGCGGCTTTTCCTTCTTTTGCCTGCTGCATGGCGGTGTAGCTCAGCCGGTTAGAGCGAGCGGCTCATAACCGCTAGGTCATGGGTTCGAGTCCCGTCACCGCCACCATCCATACCTGGGCCATGGACCTTCTCCTCCACGAGCTGGAGACCTTCTTCCGGGCGGGAGCGCCTCTCGCTCCGGGAGACGGCGTGGTCGTCGCCTTCTCCGGGGGCCCCGACTCCACGGCGCTGCTGTGGGGGATGTCCCGGCTCGCGCCCCGCCGAGGGATCCATCTGCACGCCGCCCATCTCGATCATGCCATGGATCCCGGCTCCGCGGAACGGGCGGCCAGGGCGGCCGGGCTCGCCGCGCGGCTGGGCGTGACGCTCGCCGCCGAGCGGCTCGACGCGCCCGCTGGCCGGCGGGCGGGCGAGAGCGCCGAGGCCGCCGGCCGGCGGGCACGCTACGAGTTCCTGGAGCGGACCCGCCGGCGGCTCGGGGCCCGCTGGATCGCCACCGCCCATCACCGCGACGATCAGGCCGAGACCGTCCTGCTGCGCCTCCTCTTCGGCAGCGGCCTCGCGGGGCTGGCGGGCATCCGTCCCGTCCACGGCGCCGTCGTGCGGCCGCTGCTCGGGTTGCCCCGCTCCGCGCTGCTGGCCGCCGTGGCTGCGGCGGGGGTGGCACCGGTGGAGGATCCCACCAATCGCGACCTCGGGGTGCCCCGCAACCGGGTGCGCCACCGGCTGCTGCCGGCGCTCGCCACAGAGGGACCAGGAGAGCCGGACCTCGCCTTTCGCCTCGCCCGGCTGGCCGGGCGGGCCCGTGCCGCCGGCGCGAGCCTGGACCGCCGGCTCTCCGCCAGCCTGCCGGTGCGGCCGGCGGCGGGTGGCCTCGCCATCGAGCGCCGGGCCTTCGAGAGCCTGCCGCCCGCGCTGCGGCCGTTCGCCTTCGCCTGGCTCCACCGCCGGGCCGGAGCCCCCTACCCCGCCGGCGAGGCCGCCCGCGCCGAGGTCCTACGCCAGCTCGGGAGCCGCGGCGGCGCGTCCTGCGACTGCGGGGGCGGCTGGCGCTGGGAGGCTTGCGGGGAGCTGCTGGTCCTGCGCCGCGCGGAAGAGGGACGAAAGCGGGTCCCCGACTTCACTTATACTCTTGACATTCCGGGGGAGCTGGAGATCCCGGAGATCGCCGTCCGGGTGCGCGTCTCGCGCGGCGCCGTCGAGCCCTGGATGTTCCAGGGGTCGCCCCACCGCGCCGGGCTCGCGCTGCCGCTCGCGGAGGGGGATCGCGTCACGGTCCGGAACCGCCGTCCCGGAGACCGCATCCACCCCCTGGGGGCGAGCGGCAGCCGGCGGCTGAAAGAGGTGCTGATCGACCGCCGGATGCCGCGGCACCAGAGGGATCGGTTGCCGCTCCTGGCCGTGGGCGAGCGGATCGCCTGGGTTCCGGGCGTCACGATCGACCAGAGGTTCCGGCTGGATGGACACGCGACCGCCTGGGTCGCCGAGGTGTCGACGACATGAACGGAGAGAGCTCCCAGCCCGGCATCGAACCCCTGTTCGATGCCGGCACCGTGCGCGACAGCGTCGCCGCCCTCGGCCGCAAGCTCGGCGAGGAGCTGGGGAGCGAGGACCCCCTGCTGATCGCGCTGCTCGGCGGCTCGGTGATCTTCCTCGCCGACCTGGTGCGGGCGATCGAACGGCCGGTGCGCTACGAGCTCATCGACGTGGCCTATGGCGAGGAGGGGAGCGGTGTGCTGCGGATCCAGTACCCGATCCCCATCGACATCGAAGGGCAGAGCGTCGTGGTCCTCAAGGACGTGGTCTCCTCGGCGGTGACCGAGCCGTACCTGGAGCAGCAGCTCCGCGACCACGGCGCCCGCAGGGTGCGTTTCGCCGCGCTCATCGACCTGCCCGAAGAGCGCAAGACCGCCTTCGACCTGCACTACCGCGCGTTGACCGCCCGGCGCCGCGGCATCCTCGTCGGCTACGGGCTCAAGCACCAGGGGCGCTACGGGAACCTCCCCTATGTGGGATGGCTGGCGGACGGGGCTTGACTGGCCGACGGCGGGAACCCGCCCGGGAATCGGTGCACCGGCCTTTTGGTTGTCACCAGGAAGGGGCTTTCCGTCCCTTCATGAACGCAAGAAAGGCGCTCCGCGGGCGGTTCACGCCCCCCGGGCGTTTCACATGAGGTAGCCGAGCTTTGAACTCTACTGTCAAGACCCTGTTTCTGTGGATGGCGATCTTCGGGGTGGTGATCCTGCTCTGGAACACGTTCCAGGGCGGCAAGGCCGCCCAGAAGGAGCTGACCTACTCCGACTTCCTCACCGACGTGCAGAACGGGAGGGTCGCCGAGGTCACCATCCGTGGCAAGCAGCTCACCGGCAAATACAAGGGGGACTCCCTCGCGGGCGGCCAGGAGTTCAAGACCACGCTCCTCGAGGACGATCCGGACCTCGTCAAGGCGCTGCGGGCGAGCGGCGTCCGTATCCGTGCCGAGGAGCCGCGGGAGAACCCGCTGCTCGCCGTGCTGCTGACCTGGGCGCCGGTGCTGCTGATCGTCGGTCTGTGGATCTTCTTCATGCGCCAGATGCAGACCGGCGGCAACAAGGCCCTCTCCTTCGGCAAGAGCAAGGCCAAGCTCCTCAACACCTCCGGCAAGAAGGTGACCTTCAAGGACGTGGCCGGCGTCGAGGAAGCCAAGGAGGAGCTGCAGGAGATCGTAGAGTTTTTGAAGGAGCCCCAGAAGTTCCAGAAGCTGGGCGGCCGCATCCCCAAGGGCGTGCTGCTGATGGGTCCCCCGGGGACCGGCAAGACCCTGCTCGCCCGCGCCATCGCCGGCGAGGCGAACGTGCCGTTCTTCTCGATCTCCGGCTCCGACTTCGTCGAGATGTTCGTCGGCGTCGGTGCCTCGCGCGTGCGCGACCTCTTCGAGCAGGGCAAGAAAAACGCTCCCTGCATAATCTTCATCGACGAGATCGACGCCGTAGGCCGCCACCGCGGCGCGGGCCTGGGCGGCGGACATGACGAGCGCGAGCAGACGCTCAACCAGCTCCTCGTGGAGATGGACGGCTTCGAGTCCAACGAGGGGGTCATCCTGATCGCCGCCACCAACCGGCCCGACGTGCTCGACCCGGCCCTGCTGCGCCCCGGCCGCTTCGACCGCCGCGTGGTCGTGGACCGGCCGGACATCAACGGCCGCTTAGGGATCCTCAAGGTCCACACGCGCCAGATCCCGCTCGACGAAAACGTCAACCTGTCGGTGATCGCCCGCAGCACTCCGGGCTTCGCCGGCGCCGACCTGGCGAACCTGGTCAACGAGGCGGCCCTGATCGCCGCCCGGCGCAACAAGAAGAAGGTCGACATGGACGACTTCGAGTTCGCCAAGGACAAGGTCCTGATGGGAGTCGAGCGCAAGACCTTGATGCTGACGGACGAGGAGAAGCGCGTCACCGCCTATCACGAGGCGGGGCACGCCCTGGTGGCGGCCTTCACGCCGGGCTCGGACCCGCTCCACAAGGTCACCATCATCCCCCGCGGCCGCGCCCTGGGCCTCACCATGCAGCTGCCGACCGAGGACAAGTACACGTACAAGAAGCAGTACGTCGAGGCGCAGATCGCCATCCTGATGGGTGGCCGGGTGGCCGAGGAGCTGACCCAGGACGACATCACGACCGGCGCCGGCAACGACATCGAGCGCGCCACCGAGATGGCCCGCCGCATGGTCTGCGAGTGGGGCATGTCCGAGCTGGGCCCCCTCGCCTACGGCACCAAGGACGAGCCGGTCTTCCTCGGCCGCGACTTCACCCAGCGCGCCGACTACAGCGAGGACACGGCGATCCGCATCGACCACGAGGTCAGCCGCATCGTCCAGACCGGCTACGAGCAGGCCCGGTCGATCCTCACCCAGTACCGGGCGGTGCTCGACCGGATGGCGCAGGACCTGCTCGAGCGCGAGACCTTGGACGGCGAGGAGGTCTACGCCCTGATCCGCCAGATGACGGGCCGCGAGCACGCCCCCACCCGCCCCGTGCCGCCCGGCGAGGGGCTCGTCGTGGGCGGCCACCAGGTGCCGGAGGCGGTGGTCACCCCCGCCGCCCGGGCGCCCGGCGCCACGGCGGAGGTCTCCGCCGCAGAGGTCCAGCCGGAAGCGAAGGACGAAGTCGAGGCCGAGGTCGCTGGCGCCAAGCGCCGCGCCGTCCGGCGGCCGGTGCCCGAGCCGGAGAAGTCGGCGTGACCGTCTTCTCGCGATAGACTTGGGGTGGGCCCCTCGCGCCCCACCCTGGATGGAGACCGCGACTCTACCCGCAACCGCCCGGACCTGGACCCTCCGTCTTCCCCGTGGCCGCTCCCTCGACCTGGGAGGACGGCCACGGGTGATGGGCGTCCTCAACCTCACTCCCGACTCCTTCAGCGACGGCGGCCTCTGGGACGATCCAGCACGGGCCGCGGAGCGCGGTCTGCAGATGCTCGCCGAGGGCGCCGACCTGCTCGACCTCGGGGCCGAGTCCACGCGGCCGGGCGGCGGGATCTACGGCGAGGGGGCACGGACGGTGCCGCCCGCAGAGGAGACCGCGCGCCTGCTGCCTGTGCTGCAGGCGCTGCGGCAGGCCACGGACGCGCCCCTTTCGGTGGACACCCGCAAGGGGGAAGTGGCGCGGCGGGCCCTCGCGGCCGGCGCCGACCTGATCAACGACGTGAGCGCGCTCGCCGATCCCGCGCTCGGCCGGGCCGTGGCCGAGGCGGGCTGCCCGCTGGTGCTGATGCACAGCCGCGGCGATCTCTCCTCCATGCAGAAGGACATCCGCTTCGACGACCTCCTCGGCGAAGTGCGGGCCGAGCTGGCCCTCGCCGTGGGACGCGCCGTCGCCGCCGGGATCGACGAGTCGCAGCTCGCGCTCGACCCCGGCATCGGCTTCGGCAAGACCTGGCAGCAGAACCTCGCGCTCCTCGCCCGCCTGGGCGAGCTGGCGGGGCTCGGCCGGCCGTTGCTCGTAGGCGCCAGCCGCAAGAGCTTCATCGCCCGCGCCGCGGCGAGGCCCGGCGTGCCCGACCCGCCGCCCGGCCGCCGGCTGGGAGGGAGCCTCGCCGCCGTGGCCTGGGCGGCGACGCTGCCGGCGGCCGTCGTGCGCGTCCACGACGTGGCCGAGACGGTCCAGTTCCTCGACGTCTGGTACGCCGTCGCGCGGCAGCGGGAGAGCGCATGAACCTGCTGCGGTTCCTCGAGATCCTGACCTGGCGCGACGTCATCGACGTGCTGGCGGTGGCGATCATCATCTACAACCTGCTGCTGCTCATCCGCGGCACGCGGGCCGTGCAGATGCTGCTCGGCCTGTTCTTCCTGGGGCTGCTCTACTACCTCGCCATCCTGGCCGAGCTGCCGACCCTGCAGCGGATCCTCGAGAACCTGCTGATCGTCCTCCCCTTCGCCATCATCGTCCTCTTCCAGGGAGAGATCCGCCGCGCCCTCGCCGACTTCGGGCGCAACCCGCTCTGGGGGCTCGCCAAGCAGCAGAAGGGGGTGGCCTCGTTCAGCGAGATCGTGCTGGCTGCGACGACCCTGTCCACCCGCCGGGTCGGCGCCCTGATCGTCATCGAGCGCCTGCACGGGCTGCGCAACTACATCGAGAACGGCATCGCCCTCGACGCCATCGTCTCCTACGACCTGCTGATCAACATCTTCATGCCGGACACGCCGCTCCATGACGGCGCGGCCATCGTCCAGGACGACCGCATCGCCGCCGCCGGCTGTTTCCTGCCGCTCACCTCGAACCCCGAGCTCTCCAAAGAGTATGGCACCCGCCACCGGGCCGCCCTCGGCATCACCGAGGAGACCGACGCCGTGACGGTGGTCGTCTCCGAGGAGACCGGCACCATCTCCGTGGCGTTCAACGGCGAGCTGACCTCCGACCTGGACAGCAACAGCCTGCGCAATATCCTCTACAAGTACCTGGTGACCGACCTCTATCCGCAGGGGAGAGCGGCTTGAACGATCAGTGGCGCACCTGGGCCCTGCGGCTGCTCGCCCTCGGTATCGCTATCGGCATCTGGTTCAACGCCTCGGTCGAAGATCGCCTCGTCTCCAGCGAGAAGGTGGTAGAGGCCGGCATTACCTACAACCGGCCTCGCGGGTTCATCGTCATCAACCCGGTGCAGAACGTGCAGGTGCGCCTGATCGGCAGCAAGAAGGCCGTCCGCCAGCTCAATCCCGACTTGGTGGACATCCAGGTTGATCTGTCGCGGCAGCAGGCGGGGTCGGCCACCATCAATCTCGGGCCGGAGAACGTGCTCGCGCCGGACGGCCTGGCGGTGGTCTCCGTCGAGCCCAGCGCCATCCGGGTGGAGCTCGAGCGGGAGGTCACCCAGCGGCTGCCGGTGGTCCCCAAGCTCGTGGGTGTGCCGGCCGCAGGGGTCATCGCCGAAAAGCCCGAGGTCTTCCCAAATCAGGTCCTGGTGACCGGCCCCGAGCCGCTGCTCGCCCGCATCGACTCGCTCTCGACTCGGCCGATCAGCCTCGAGGGCCGCGTCCTCACTTTCGAGGAGACAGTGCCGGTCCTGACACCCGACCCGCTGATCCAGATCGTCCAGCCATCCAAGGTCACCGTGCGGGTACCGCTGCAGGCCTCAGGCGATCAGGCCAAGGACGCCGCCAGGCCACGAAAGGAAAGGACTTGAGCCACGATTCGTCCCGCCTCTTCGGAACCGACGGCATCCGCGGCCGCTTCGGCGAGCCCCCGCTCGACCGTGAAACGGTGACGGCGCTCGCCGTCCACCTCGCCGCCACCCTGCGCGAGCGCGGCAACGGCGCGGCCCCCCGCATGGTGCTCGGCGGCGACACCCGCGAGAGCACGCCCGCGATCTGCCGCTGGCTGGCCGCCGGGCTCACCGCCGGCGGGGTCGACCTGCGCTATGCGGGCGTGATCCCCACGCCGGGGGTGGCCTGGCTCGTCCGGCAGCTCGGGGCGGCCTCGGGCGTCGTCGTCTCGGCGAGCCACAACCCCTACCCGGACAACGGCATCAAGCTCATCGACCCACAGGGCTTCAAGTGGAGCGACGAGGACGAGCTGGCCCTGGAACGCCGGCTGAAGGCGAGCCCGGCGGGCGAGGTCCAGGACCTCCCGGAGGGCGGTCCTGAGCCCGAGCCGGAGCTGCGCGAGCGCTACCTGCGCCACCTCGCCTCAACCCTTCCAGGGGACCACCCTCTGGACGGCTTGCGGGTGGTGCTCGACACCGGCAACGGCGCCGCCTCCCATTACGCCCGGGAGCTGTTCGAGCGGCTCGGCGCACGGGTGACCCTGCTCCACGCCTCCCCCAACGGCCGCAACGTCAACGAGGGCTGCGGCTCGACGGCGCCGGAGGAGATGGCGGCGCGGGTCGCCGCCGCGGGGGCGGACCTCGGCGCCGCCTTCGACGGCGACGCCGACCGCTGCATCCTCGTCGACGAGAAGGGCGCGGTACGCGACGGCGACGCCATCCTCTATCTGTGGGCGACCCGTCTCCACCGCAGCGGCCGGCTCCAACCCCCGCGGATCGTGGCCACCTCGATGAGCAACCTCGGGCTCGAGCGGGCGCTCGCGGCCGAGGGGATCGGCCTGGTCCGCTGCAACGTGGGCGACCGCTACGTCGTCGAGGCGATGCAGCGGGAGGGCATCCTCCTGGGCGGCGAGCAGTCCGGCCACGTCGTCGAAAGCGATCTGTCGAGCACCGGCGACGGGCTCCTGACCGCCGTCCAGATGGCCTGGCTGCGCCATCAGGAGGGCCGGCCCCTCTCCGCGATGCTGACCCCATTCCGGCGCTATCCCCAGATCCTGCTGAACGTGAAGGTGGCGAAGAAGGTCGACTTCAAGGCCCTGCCCGCCGTCACCGCCACGGCGCGCTCCGTCGAGGAGCGGCTTGGCGAGGACGGCCGGCTCGTCCTGCGCTACAGCGGCACCGAGCCCCTCGCCCGCATCATGATCGAGGGCCCGGAGCAGGGGGCGATCGACGCCTTGGCCGAGGAGCTGGCCGTTGCGATCCGCGGGGAGCTGGGGGCGGGATAGCTGCCGCAGGCCTCCCGGCCATCGCCGCCAGCATCTCCTTGACCGCCGCTTCCATCCCGACAATGACGGCGCGGGCGATGATGAAGTGGCCGATGTTCAGCTCCTCCATGCCGGGAATGGCCGCGATGGGACCGACGTTGTCGGTGCGCAGGCCGTGGCCGGCGTAGGCGTGGAGACCGGCTGATCTCCCCTGCTCCACCACTTCGACGATCTGACGCAGCTCTCCCTCGACCGCGGCCGGCTCGGCGGCGCGGGTGTAGGCGTCCGTGTTGATCTCGAAGCCGTTCACGCCATGAGCGGAGAGAGAGACGAGGGTCTGGAGCTGCCGGGGGTCCGGATCGACGAACAGCGAGACGGCGATCCCCGCCGCCGCCAGCCGCTCGGCGACCCCGGCGACCCGCCGGCCGTAGAGGATCAGGTTGAGCCCTCCCTCGGTGGTGACCTCCTCCGACCGTTCGGGGACCAGCGTCACCTGGTCGGGCCTGGTCCGCAGGGCGACCTTCAGCATGTCCTCGGCGCTGGACATCTCCAGGTTGAGCTTGCCCTGCACGGATTCGCGCAGCCGCTCGACGTCGGAGTCCTGGATGTGCCGGCGGTCCATCCGCAGGTGCACCGTGATCCCCGAGGCTCCGGCGTGCTCGGCGATCCGCGCCGCCTCGACCGGGTCGGGATAGCGGGTCCGCCGCGCCTGCCGCAGGGTCGCGACGTGGTCGACGTTGACCGAGAGCCTCGCGCCCCGCTCCGGCGCGCCCATCAGCGCTCGATCTCCATGTCGGCGCGGGTGGTGTCCTCCGGCTCGCGGCTGATCAGCACCGTTCCCTGGATCGGGAAGAGCGTGCGGTGGACCCGGTCGCCGAAGACGCAGTTCACCTCGTAATAGCCGTCGCCGCTGACCTGGAGCAGCACCCCCCCGCCCCCCTTCACCCCCAGGTTGTCGTTGTGGATCAGCACCTCGGTGTGGAGCTCCATCGTCCCTCCTCAATCCTCCTGGATGTAGCCTTCATCCTTGTAGTCCTTGAGCTTGCGCTGCAGGGTGCGCAGGCCGATGCCAAGGATGTCCGCCGCCTTGGCGCGGTGGCCGCCGGTCCGCTCCAGGGTCTCCAGGATCGCCTGGCGCTCGATGTCGGCCATGGTGCGCGGCTCCCCCACGACCGACTGCACGGGCGAGCCGGAAGTGGAGACCGCGGACGACTCCCGGACCTCGACGGGCAGGTCGGCGGGGGTGACCTCCTCCCCCTGGCTGAAGACCACGGCCGACTCGATGACGTTGCGGAGCTGGCGCACGTTGCCCGGCCAGGAGTAGCGGGAGAGCAGCTCGAGCGCTCCCGGGCTCAGCCGCTTCGGCGGCTTGCCGTGCTCCTGGCAGAAGAGGGTCAGGAAGAACTCGGCGAGCTGCGGGATGTCCGCCGGCCGCTCGCGCAGCGGCGGAATGCGCAGCGTCACCACCTTGAGGCGATAGTAGAGGTCCTCGCGGAAACGGCCCTCGGCCACCTCCCTCTCCAGGTCGCGGTTGGTGGCCGCGATCAGCCGGAAGTCGACCGGGATCAGCTCGCTGCCGCCCACCCGCATGACCTGCCGCTCCTCCAAGACCCGCAGGAGCTTGACCTGGAGCTCGGGGTAGAGCTCGCTGATCTCGTCCAGGAACAGGCTGCCCCGGTGGGCCAGCTCGAACTTGCCGATCTTGCGCGTCACCGCGCCGGTGAAGGCGCCGCGCTCGTGGCCGAACAGCTCGCTCTCCAGGATGTCGCTCGGGATGGCGCCGCAGTTGATGGCCAGGAAGCGTTCGTTGCGGCGGGGGCTCGCCCGGTGCAGGGCGTTGGCCACCAGCTCCTTGCCGGTGCCGCTCTCGCCGACGACGAGCACGCTGGAGCGGGTGGGCGCCACCAGCCGCATAGCCTCGAACAGGCGCTCCATGGGCGCCGAGCGGCCGATGATGCTCTCGAAGCCATAGCGCTTGTCGAGCATCTCGCGGAGGTTGGAGACCTCCTCCTTGAGCTGCTGCTTCTCGATCAGGTTCATCACCCGCTTGCGCAGCTCGTAGAGGTCCACGGGCTTGGTGAGGTAGTCGTCGGCGCCGACCCGCATGGCCTCGACCGCGGACTCGATCGAGCCGAAGGCGGTCACCAGCATGATGCTCAAGTCGATCTTGCGGTCCCTCACCTCGTGCAGGAAGGCGAGGCCGTCCATGCCGGGCATCCGCAGGTCGCAGACGGCGAGGCGGGCGCCGTCGTTCTCGTCGAGGAACTCCAGCGCTTTCCTCGCGTCGTCGAACGTGCGGACGGCGAGCCCCGCCTTCTCGAGGGCAATGGCCATCGATTCGCGGGAGCCGGTTTCGTCGTCGATCACGAGGACAAGGGGCTTGTCGGGCATGCGCGGGTCATTTTGGCACAAGCAGGGGTGGGGATCATCACCTGTCATACACTGATTTCGTCCTGCGGATATGACCCTCCCCTTCAACTCCCCATCCGGCGACGCCGCGACCACCCTCGAAGGGGTGTTGGAGCGAATCGTCTTCGCCAACGAGGAGAACGCCTGGAGCGTGGTGCGCCTCGCCGTTCCGGGACACCGCGACCTGGTGACCGCCGTCGGCAACCTGCTGGGGGTGCAGCCCGGCGAGAACCTCCGCCTGACCGGCACCTGGATCAACGACCCGAAGTACGGCCGGCAGTTCCGGGTCGCCTCCTACGCCACAGTGACCCCGGCGACGCTCGTCGGCATCGAGAAGTACCTCGGCTCGGGGCTGATCCGCGGCATCGGCAAGGTGATGGCGTCCCGGCTGGTGGCGGCCTTCGGCTTGGAGACGCTGGACATCATCGAGAACCGGCCGGACCGGCTGACCGAGGTGGAGGGGATCGGCCCCAAGCGCAGCCGCGAGATCCTCCGCGCCTGGCACGAGCAGCGGGACATCAAGGAGGTGATGGTCTTCCTCCAGTCCCACGGCGTCTCCACCCACTACGCGATCAAGATCTACAAGGCCTACGGCCCCCAGGCCACGGAGCTGGTCCGGGAGAACCCTTACCGCCTGGCGACGGACATCTACGGCATCGGCTTCAAGTCGGCGGACAAGATCGCCTCGGCTTTGGGGATACCGCCCGACGCGCCGCAGCGCATCGAGGCCGGCACGCTCTACCTCCTGGGGCAGGGCGCGGACCGCGGGCACCTCTACCTGCCGCGCCAGGCGCTGATCGAGGAGGCCGAGAAGCTCCTGGGCGCGCCGGCCGCCCGGGTGGAGCAGGCGGTCGCGGCGCTGGCGGAGACCGAGCAGGTCGTCGTCGAGCCCCTCGTCGACCCGCAAGAGCAGGCGGTCTACCTCAAGCCGCTCCACTCGGCCGAGTCCGGAGTGGCGGCGCGCATCCGGGCGCTGCTCGTCCAGCCGCCGCTGCCGCTGGAGATCGACCTCGACCGCGCCCTCGACTGGTTCGAGAGGCAGGAGCGGATCGACCTTGCCCGCCAGCAGCGGCAGGCCATCCGCTCGGGGCTCACCCGCAAGGTGCTGATCGTCACCGGCGGCCCCGGCACCGGCAAGACGACGCTGGTGCGCGGCATCGTCAAGATCCTGGAGAAGAAGCGCCAGCGGGTGCTCCTCGCCGCGCCCACCGGCCGGGCGGCCAAGCGCCTGGCCGAGGCCACCGGCGCCGAGGCCGCCACCCTGCACCGGCTGCTGGAGTTCGACGCCAGGACGCGGCAGTTCGTCCGCAACCGCGAGCACCCGCTCTCCTGCGACCTGCTGATCGTGGACGAGGCGTCGATGCTCGACGCGGTGCTCGCCCATCACGTGCTGCGCGCCGTGCCGGACCACGGCCGGCTGATCCTGGTGGGAGACGTGGACCAGCTCCCCTCCGTGGGCCCCGGCCGCGTGCTGGCCGACCTCATCCGCTCGGAGGCGGTCGAGGTGGTGCGCCTGACCGAGATCTTCCGCCAGGCCGAGCGCAGCCTGATCGTGGTCAACGCCCACCGGGTCAACCAGGGGATGATGCCCATCCTGGAGTCGGTCGACAGCGACGGCGACTTCTTCTTCCTGGAGCGTAGAGAGCCGGAGGAGATCGTCGACACGATCGCCCAGCTCGTCTCGCGGCGCATCCCGGCCAGGTTCGGCTTCGACCCCGTCGAGCAGATCCAGGTGCTCACCCCCATGAACCGGGGGCCGCTCGGCACGGACAGCCTCAACGCCGTCTTGCGCGACCTGCTCAACCCCGAGGGCGAGATGGTGACCCGCGGCGGCCGCAGCCTGCGGGCGGGCGACAAGGTGATGCAGGTGCGCAACAACTACGAGCTCGAGGTCTACAACGGCGACATCGGGCGCGTCCGCGCGATCGACGACGTCGAGCAGGTCCTGACGGTGTCGATCGACGGCCGGGAGGTGGCCTACGACTTCGGCTCGGTCGACGAGCTGGTCCTCGCCTACGCCTGTACGATCCACAAGTCGCAGGGGAGCGAGTACCCGTGCGTGGTGATCCCGCTCCACAGCACCCACTACGTGATGCTGCAGCGGAACCTCCTCTACACGGCCCTCACCCGGGCGAAGCGGCTGGCCATTCTGGTGGGCGAGGAGCGGGCCCTGCGGATCGCCGTGGGCAACCGCCGCGTGCGTCCCCGCTTCACGCGCCTGGCGGAGCGGCTGAGCGGGCCGGCGACCTCACCCCTCTAGCGCGGCGGCTCCGTTTCCGGCGGCGGATACACCCGCGGCTCCTCCCACGGCGGCGCGGTCAGGGGATCTGTGAGGGGCAGGCTGTCCGGCGCTGGCGGCGGTGTGTAGGACGGCGGCGGCGCCGGCGCCCCGCGCCGCGGCCAATAGCCCGGCTCCAGCCCGAAGCGGGCCAGGATCACCGCGCCGAACCCCACGATCACGGCGGCCACCACCAGGAGCAGACCGAACAGCCACACCATGGTGCCGAAGGGGCCGGGGAGCAGGTCGAGCAGGTTGCCCAGCACGAGCCAGCCCTGGATGGCCAGCAGGCCCATCAGGGCCGCGGCGTAAGGCCCGCCGAAGCGCCGGTTGAAACGGCTCTCGAGCCAGCGTCCCACACGGTAGACCACCGCGGCGTAGCCCAGCAGGAGCAGGAGCGCGACCCAGAGGAAGAGGAAGGGATAGAGGGCGATCAGCAGGCAGCCGACGATCGTGATCAGCAGCAGGATGGTGACCACGAACAGCAACGGCCAGAAGAAGACGACGCCCGCGAGCCCCACGGCCGCCGACTGCCACGGCTGGGCCGCGAGCTGCCGGTCCACCCTCTCCAAGGGACGCCGCGCCACGAGGAGCGTCAGAGAGACGAGCAGGCCCATCAGGACGAGGACCGTCAGGCTGCCCATGACGTCCGAGACGCCCCCCAAGAACCCCCCCCAGAGACCCCAGCCGGGACCGAGCCAGCGGCCGTGGCGCTCCCAGGGGAAGAAACCAACCTCAGCGGTTTCGCCATGGATGACGGAGCCGGGCTCGCGGCGGATGCGGCCGCCCACGCTCGTCACGTTGCCATCCACCACCGCCTTCGGGCCGAGGTGGACGCTGCTGCCGACCGAAATGACGTCGCCGCCCACCCTTCCCTGGATATGGGCGGGGCCGCCGATGGCCGCGACCTCGTCCTCGACCTCGCCGTCCACAGTGACCGAGCCGCCGACCGCCACCGCCGCGTCCACGATCTCGTCCTTATCCACCCGGACGCTGCCGCCGACGTTCACCCGGCTGCTGGAGGTGCGCCGGCCCGGGCGCTCCGGAACGGCCGGCTCCGCGGGAGCTGCGGGCGGCTCGGGGACCTCGGCCACGTCGACGTCGCTCGTCGCGGCCTCCTCGCCCGCGGTCATCGCGGGCGTCTCCTCCACGGACGGCTCGGGCCGGCCGGCGGCGGGAGCCTCCTCGCCGAGCCCGAAGACCTGGCGCTGCTCGTCGGTGGAGAGACCCCGGAGGCGCAGGATGGCGTCGGCGTCCTCGCCCAGCCAGTCGCGCAGCGTGCGGGGGTTGACCCGCTCGCCGTTGACCGCCACCTCTTCGCCGGTCACCTCGATGGTACGGATGCCCGCCCGGGGCTGGCGGGGCTTGAGCGCAATGCCGCCGCTGACCGGCAGCACCTCGTAACGGCTTTCGATGGTCTGGCGCAGCTCCCCGCGCTCCTCGGCCGAGACGGGAGGGTTCGCGGCGGACTGCGGAACGGGAGCGGCGTACGCCGCCACGGCAACGAGAACGAGAAGGATCGCCGCCATCCAGAGGGATCGCTTCCCGACGAGATTCTGCCAACGATCAGACAGGGTCGACATAAGTCAGATTCCTCTCACCAGTGATTTGGTCACGGAGAAACCGGAACGCCAGGCTGGAGGCGAGCAGACAGGCCATGAGGACCGCCGTCACCTGCGGCAGCGTCAGCGGCTGGGTGAGGGCCCGGCCGATGGTGAGCAGCAGGTCCCACAGCCGCAGGACCGAGGCCAGCCCATGAGCGGCGTCGATCAGCGTCTGCACCGCGCCCTGCACCAGATCGCTCAGGCTCCACATCCCCGCCAGCGCCCCCGCGGCCCGCAGGGTCGCCGGGAGCGACAGCACGCCGAGGCTGGTGGCGAGCAGGCCGAGGACCAGCGCCAGCCGCGCCCAGAGCGAGGCGAAGGGATCGCGCCGGACCTGGACCTGAGCGAGCACCCGGTCGGCGAAGCCGGCCGGCGGCGCGATCAGGGGCAGGGCCGCGAACAGCTCGCGCAGCGCGGCCTCGGCCGCCTCCGGACGGTCATCCCGCTCGGCGGCGAGCCAGCGGTCCAGGGCGTTGTGATGGGAGCGGCGCATCCGTCGTTTCTCCTCTGACCCGCCCTACGAGGCCGGGGCCTTGCCGGTTTCAGCGGCCGCCGTCCGTCCCGCCGGGCCCCACCCGAGGTCGGTCATCGCCTGGGCGAGCTCCTTGCGGGCCCGGTGGAGGTTCGTCTTCACCGTGCCGAGCGGCAGGCCGGTGACCTCGCAGATGTCCTGGTACGAGGCCCCCTGAGCGTAGAACATCAACACCGCCTGGCGGTACTCCGGCCGCAGGCGGGCGATGGCGCGCTCGAGCGACCGCGCCAGGTCCCGCCGCTCCGCCGCGGCCTGGGGGTCCTCCGCCGCCCCGTCGGCGAGCACGGCGGCGAGCCCCCCCTTGTCGTCCTCCTCCGCCTCGAGAGGCACCGTCTCCGGTCCTCCCCGGCGCAGGTGGTCGATGGTGGTATTGTGCGCGATCTTGAACAGCCAGCTCGAGAACTTCCACTGCGGATCGTAGGTGTCGAGGCGGCGGAAGGCCTTGATGAAGACCTCCTGGGCCAGGTCCTCGGCGGCCGCCCGGTCCTGCACCATGCGCAGCACCAGGCTGTAGACAGGGCGCTCGAACCGCTTCACCAGCTCGCGGCAGGCGTCCTGCGAGCCCCCGAGGGCGCTCGCGACCAGCTCGGCTTCGGTCTTCATCCCGGGTTGCGCACGCGTCCGCGCGCCTTCGATGCCTCAGATACGGTAGCCCACCGCCCGGGTTGCGCCGGTTTCGGCTACACTTCCCGCCGGAGTTCCGCAACCCGAACGTCGTTTGGAGGATACCGATGCGAATTCTATCCGCCGCCCTGCTCTCCCTGTTCCTGGCCCTGCCGGCCGGCGCCGGCACGCTCGCCGGGGTCGCGCTGCCCGACAAGGCCGAGGTCAAGGGCCAGACCCTGGTGCTCAACGGCATGGGCCTGCGCTCGAAGTTCTTCATCAAAGTGTACGTGGGCGGGCTCTACCTGCCCCAGAAGGAGAAGGCCGCGGCCCGGATCCTGGATACTGACGCGCCGCGCCGCATGGTGATGCACTTCCTCTACAGCGTCAGCAAAGAGCAGATGTGCGAGGCGTGGGACGAGGGGCTGGAGAAGAACACCCCCAAAGCCTCCGCCGACGTGAAGAAGGCCTTCACGACCCTCTGCTCCTGGATGGAGCCCATCAAGAAGGGCAACCAGCTCGTGATGACCTACGTCCCCGGCGAGGGCGCCACGATCGAGGTCAACGGCAAGACCAAAGGGACCCTCCCCGGCAAGGCGGTGGCGGACGCCATCCTCGCCACCTGGATCGGCCCCGACCCGGCCCCCGGCGCCGACTTCAAGAAGGGCGTCCTGGGCGGCTGATCTTCGCCCGCGGCCACCAAAAAAAGAGGAGCGCTTACGAGCGCTCCTTTTTGGGAGGGATGAGAGGAGGATTTGCCTCCCCGCACCGTGAAGAGTAGACCAGCCATTTGCTTTTGTCAATATGAATCTTCCGTCTTCTTAGCGGAAGGCCGCCACCGCCAGGATCACCACCGCCAGGAGCAGCCGGTAGGCCACGAACACCGTCAGCGTCCGGCGGCGCAGCCAGGCGAGGAGGAAGGCGATCACCAGGTAGCCCACGAGGGCGGAGACCACGAGGCCGATCGCCATCGGCACGAGGTCGGCCGCCGTGATTCCCGCGTCCATCAGGTCCTTGGCTTCCTTGAGGGCCACCAGGACGCTGATCGGGACCGTGAGGAGGAAGCTGAACCGGGCCGCCGCCGGCCGGGTGAGCCCCAGCAGCAGGGCGGCGGTGATGGTGGCGCCCGAGCGCGAGGTCCCCGGCACCAGGGCCAGGGCTTGGGCGCAGCCCACGACCAGGGCGTCGGCCCAGGTGACCTCCCCGAGGATCCGCTCCTTCCGGCCCACGCGGTCCGCGATGAAGAGGAGGACACCGTAGAAG
The DNA here is from genome assembly GCA_036399915.1 of Thermoanaerobaculia bacterium. Taxonomy (GTDB): domain Bacteria; phylum Acidobacteriota; class Thermoanaerobaculia; order Multivoradales; family UBA5704; genus DATARR01. The sequence goes on along the minus strand of DASWME010000222.1, from coordinate 41,115 downwards.
AAGGTCGTCCCCGCGATCAGCAGCGGATTGCGGGCGTAGGTCTCGACCCAGGGCTTGATCAGGAGCCCCGCGAGGCCGGCCGGGATCGTGCCGAGGAGGATCGCCCAGGCCATGCGGCGCGGCGCGAACTCGCCGTCGCGCGACCGCGGCGCTCCGGTGAAGAAGCCCACGATCAGGTCGCGCAGGTCGCGGTGGAAGTAGGCGACGATGGCGAGCAGGGTCCCCGTGTTGGTGGCGATGTCGAAGGCGAGCCCCTGGTCGGGCCAGTGCAGGAAGTAGGGGACCAGGATCAGGTGCCCGGAGGAGCTGATGGGCAGGAACTCGGTGATCCCCTGGACGATGCCCAGCACGATGGCCTGGAGGGGGGTCATGGAGTGGTCCTCGTGACGATCACAGCCGGCCGCCCTCCCCGCCCGGGCATCAAATGCCCGGGCTACCAGGAAAAAGCCTCCTGAAGGAGGCTCAAAGATTCGTTGAGCCGGCTTCAGCCGGCTTCTCGGCCTAGCCCGGGCATTGATGCCCGGGCGGGGATAGTCGCGCGATTCTACGCCAGACCCGGACGCCCCACAGCCTCTCGCCCGGATACGGCTATACTTCCCCGGCTGCACCGCCCCCGGGGCCAAGAACTCCATGGACACGATCCTCGTCACCGGCGGAGCCGGCTTCATCGGCTGCAACTTCGTGCGGCTCGTCCTCGCGGAGACGGCCGACCGCGTCCTCGTGCTCGACAAGCTCACCTACGCCGGAAGCCGCGAGAACCTCGCCGGCGTGCTGGACGATCCCCGCCTGGAGTTCCTCCAGGGGGACATCGCGGACCGCCGGGAGGTGCGGCGGATCTTCGCCGAGCGCCGGCCCGCGGCGGTCGTCAACTTCGCCGCCGAGAGCCACGTCGACCGCTCGATCGACGACGCGAGCGCCTTCATCCGGACCAACGTCGTGGGCGTCTTCGAGCTGCTCGAAGCGGCCCGCCATCACCTCGCGGGCCTCGACGAGGCCGGCCGGCGCGCCTTCCGCTTCCTCCACGTCTCGACCGACGAGGTCTACGGCAGCCTGGGACCGGCCGGAGCCTTCACCGAGGCCACCCCCTACGCCCCCAACTCCCCGTACGCCGCCTCCAAGGCGGGCGCGGACCACCTGGTGCGGGCCTGGCACGCGACCTACGGCCTGCCCGTCCTCATCACCAACTGCTCGAACAACTACGGCCCCTACCAGTTCCCCGAGAAGCTGATCCCGCTGATGACGCTCAACGCTCTCGAGGGCAGGCCCCTGCCCATCTACGGCGACGGCGGCAACGTGCGCGACTGGATCTACGTGGAGGACCACTGCCGCGGCGTCCTCGAGGTCCTGCGCCGCGGCCGGCCGGGCGAGAAGTACAACCTGGGCGGCCGGAGCGAGCGGACGAACCTCGAGATCGTGGACTCAATCTGCGAGACGCTGGAGAGCGAGCGGCCGGCGGCCGGCAACCCCGCTCTCGCCCACCGGGGAATCGCCTCCTACAAGGACCTCAAGACCTTCGTCCCCGACCGCCCCGGCCACGACCGCCGTTATGCCATCGACGACGCCAGGGCCCGGACCGAGCTGGGCTGGGCCCCCCGGCACGACTTCGCCGCCGGGCTGCGCGCCACGGTGCGCTGGTATCTCGACAACCGCGCCTGGTGCGAGGCCGTGCAGGCGGGCCGGTACGGCCGCGAGCGCCTGGGGCTGGGGACGAAAACGGCAAGCCGGGAGCAGGGCGCGTGAAATTTCTGCCCATGCCCGGCCTCCCCGAGGTCATCCGGGTCGAGCCCGACGTGCTCGGCGACGACCGCGGCTTCTTCCTGGAGGTCTACCATCAGCGCAAGTTCGAGGAGGGGGGCCTGCCCGGTACCTTCGTGCAGGACAACCACTCCTTCTCCCGCCGCGGCATCCTCCGGGGTCTCCACGCCCAGCTCCGGCAGCCGCAGGGCAAGCTCGTGCGCGCCGTCCTGGGAGAGATCTTCGACGTGGCGGTCGACATCCGGCCGCACTCCCCGACCTTCGGCAAGTGGGTGGGCGAGGTTCTCTCTGGAGAGAACTTCCGCCAGCTCTACATCCCGCCCGGTTTCGCCCACGGCTTCTGCGTGCTCTCCGACTCGGCGCACGTGCTGTACAAGTGCACGGAGCTCTACGACCGCGAGGACGAGATCGGGATCGCCTGGAACGACCCCCGGATCGGCATCGCCTGGCCCGTCGAGGACCCCCTGCTCAGCGCCAGGGACCGGGCCGCTCCGAGGTTGGCGGAGATCCTGCATCTGCTGCCGCCCGATGGGAAAAACGACTCCTGAGAAAACGACGAGCCATGACTCTCTCTCCGCGGCTCCCGCGGTGATCTCCGCCGCCATGGAGGAGTCTCTGTTCACGTCCCGCGACCTCCGGCAGATGTCCGCGATGGGCCTCGCGCCGGAGGAAGCCGCCCGGCAGGTCGCGCTCTTCCGCAACCCGCCCCCGTACACCCGCGTGCTGCGCCCCTGCCGGCCCGGCGACGGCATCAGGTCCATCTCGGCGGCCGAGCATCCGGACCTGCTCGCCCATTACGGCGCGGCGGCCCGCCGGGGCCGTACGGCCAAGTTCGTTCCCGCTTCGGGGGCCGCCACCCGGATGTTCCAGGACCTGCTGGCGTTCCTCTCGGAGCCCGCCGACGCCGCGCCGGCAGGACCGGTGCGGACCTTCTTCGAGAGCCTCCACCGCTTCGCCTTCTACGAGGACCTGGCGGCGGCCCTGGGGGCCGACGGCATCGACTTGGAGGAGGCGGTGCGGAGCGGCGACTACCGCCTTGTCCTCACCTACCTGCTCACGGATGCCGGCCTCGGCTATGCCGAGCTGCCCAAGGGGCTGCTGCCGTTCCACCGCTATCCCGAAGGGCCGCGCACGGCCTTCGAGGAGCACCTGGTGGAGGCGGCGGCCATCGCCCGCGACGACAGCGGCCTCTGCCTGCTCCACTTCACCGTCTCGCCCGAGCACCAGGAGGAGTTCGAGCGCCTGCTCGACCGGGTGCGGCCGGCCCTCGAGGAGCGCTACGACTGCCGCTTCGAGGTCTCCTTCTCCACCCAGCGGCACTCGACGGACACCCTGGCCGTCGATCTCCAGGACCGCCCGTTCCGGCTGGACGACGGCTCGCTCCTGTTCCGGCCGGGGGGCCACGGCGCCCTCATCACCAACCTGAAGGACCTCGGGCGCGAGGGGTGGGACGTCATCCTCCTCAAGAACATCGACAACGTCGTGCCCGACGACCGCAAGCCGGTGGTCCACCTCTGGAAGCGGCTCCTCGGCGGCTGCCTGCTCGCCGTGCGCGAGCGGGTCTTCGGCCACCTGGACCGCCTGGAGACGCTGGACGGCGTCAAGGGCAAGGCGGCCGAAGCCGTGCTGCGGCGAGCCGGGGAGTTCCTCGGGGACGAGCTCTGCCGGCCGCTGCCCGCAGGGTTCTCCCAGGCAGGTCCGCGGGAGAGGAGACGGTTCCTGATGGACTCGCTCGACCGGCCGCTGCGCGTCTGCGGCGTGGTGCGCAACCAGGGCGAGCCGGGCGGCGGTCCCTTCTGGGTGGAGTCCCCCTCAGGCGGGATCTCTCCGCAGATCGTCGAGGCTTCGCAGATCGATCCCGACGATCCGGAGCAGCAGCAGGCGATCCTCCAGGAGTCCACCCACTTCAATCCGGTGGACATCGCCTGCGGCCTGCGCGACCGCCACGGCCGGCCCTACGACCTCAACCGCTACGTCGATCCCGCGACCGTCTTCATCTCCGAGAAGTCCCACGAGGGGCGCCCCTTGAAGGCCCTGGAGCGTCCCGGCCTGTGGAACGGCGCCATGGCGGGCTGGAACACCGTGTTCGTGGAGGTGCCGGACTCGACCTTCGCGCCCGTCAAGACGGTGCTGGACCTGCTGCGACCCGAGCACCAGTAGGCCCCATCCCCCCCGGCGCGGGGAAGGATTTCATCCCCGCGCACTCCCCAATCCTTCACCGCGCGAGAGGGGACGGGGCCCCGTCCCCTCACTCTATACCACGTCAATACTCCCCGAGGTACTTCTCCTGCTCCCAGGGGTGGACGTGCGAGATGTACTCCGCCCACTCCTGGCGCTTGGCCCGCAGGTAGTTCTCGAGGATGTGGTCGCCCAGGGCGTCCTTGACGACGTCGTCCTTCTCCAACTCATCGAGCGCCTCGGAGAGGTTCGCCGGGAGCTGGCCGATGCGCAGCCGCCGCTTCTCGCGGTTGCTCATGGTGAAGATGTTCTTGTTGACGGGCGAGCCCGGGTGGAGGTTGCGCTGCACGCCGTCGAGGCCCGCGGCCAGCATCACCGCGAGAGCCAGGTAGGGGTTGCACGACGGGTCGGGCATGCGCACCTCGCAGCGGGTGGACATGCCGCGCTTGGCCGGCACGCGCACCAGCGGGCTCCTGTTCTTCTCCGACCAGGCGATGTTGACCGGCGCCTCGTAGCCGGGCACCAGCCGCTTGTAGGAGTTGACCAGCGGGTTGGTGACCGCCGCGAAGCTCGCCGCGTGCTCGAGGATGCCGCCGATGTAGCCCATGGCCACCTTGGAGAGCTGCCACTCCGCCTTGGCGTCGAAGAAGGCGTTGTCGCCCCTCTTGTTGAGCAGGCTCTGGTGGCAGTGCATGCCTGAGCCGTTGACGCCGAAGATGGGCTTGGGCATGAACGTGGCGTGCAGGCCGTGGTCCAGGGCCACCTTCTTCACCACGAAGCGGAAGGTGGTCACGTTGTCGGCGCACTCCACCGCCTCGGCGTACTTGAAGTCGATCTCGTGCTGGCCCGGCGCCACCTCGTGGTGCGCGGCCTCGACCTCGAAGCCCATCGCCTCCAGCACGATCACGATGTCGCGCCGGCACTCCTCGCCCTTGTCCACCGGCGTCAGGTCGAAGTAGCCGCCCACGTCGTGCGTCTCGACCTTGGCGTTGCCGAGCTCGTCTTTCTGGAAGAGGAAGAACTCCGCCTCCGGACCCGCCACCATCCGGTACCCCATCCCCCTGGCGCGCTCGACCTGCCGCTTGAGCGTCATGCGCGGGCAGCCCGGGAACGGGGAGCCGTCGGGCAGGTAGATGTCGCAGATCATGCGCGCCACCTTCGAGCCGTCGGGATTCGTCCACGGGTTGACCCGGAAGGTGGAGTAGTCGGGGGTGAGGAGCATGTCCGACTCCTCGATGCGGGTGAACCCCTCGATCGACGAGCCGTCGAACATGATCTGGCCGTCCAGCGCCTTCTCGAACTGGCTGCGGGGGATCTCGACGTTCTTGATCACCCCGAGGATGTCCGTGAACTGCAGGCGCATGAACCGGACGCCCTCCTCGTCGGTGGCCTTGAGGATTTCCTCTCTGGTCATTCTGCCCTCCCAAGATTGACGTTGGGGCGGATCATAGGGGGTATTGGGGCGGTTTGCAAGCCCCAGATTTGCAAACTGAACGAGAAACTTTGACGGATCTGCACATTTTTCGGTGCACCTCAGAAGCGGCAACCGAGCGGGAGGTTTATGGTATCCTTCGCGCCGTCTTCGCGTCCGCAGGAGAGAGAAACGCCATGGGAGAGGCCATGAAGCTGCCGAGATTCAAGCTGCCCAAGATCGAGCTGCCGCGCCCGAAGCTCTGGGATTACTACGCGATCGGACTGTTTTTCCTCGGAGTGCTGGTCTCCGCCGTCAACCTGTACAAGGGGATCGCGAAGCCGGCGGGCGAGCCCTACCCCTCCTGGCTGACGACCCTCGTGGTGTTCACCCAGCTCGGGGTCGCCTGCGGCGGCCTGATGCTGCTCGGCAAGACGGCCAAGGAGGGAACGGCGCTGGGCAACCTGGCCGCGCTCCTCGCCTCGTTCATCGGCATGGGCGGCGTCCTGCTGGCGGCGGCCCTCTGGGCCGCGGCGTAACCGCCAGCCGCCCGCGGCATCTCAGGGAAAGGCGTCCGTCCGGGCAGGCCGGTAATCCGCCGGCGCCGGCGGGCCGTAGTCTTTCGCGGGACCGGCGCGCACGCCGGACCATGCAGAGAGGAGCCGCTGCTGTGAACAGCACCGCCGACGCCGTCCCGCAGCAGAAGCCGGGGTCGAAGGCCAGGCTCGTCCTCTACGCCGTGATCGGCCTCGCCGTCCTGGCCGCCCTGATCCTCGGCGGCCGGCAGGCGGGCGCCTACATCCCCCGGTTCGCCCAGTGGGTCGAGGGCCTGGGGGTGTGGGGGCCGGTCGTCTTCATCCTGGGCTACGCCGTCGCCACGGTCGCCTTCATCCCGGGCTCGCTCCTCACACTCGCGGCGGGCGCCATCTTCGGGCTGGTCAAGGGGACGCTCTACACCATGATCGGCGCTACGCTGGGCGCCGCCGCAGCCTTCCTGGTGGCCCGCTACGTGGCGCGCGGCGCCATCGAGCGCAAGATCGCCGGCAACCCGAAGTTCGAGGCCATCGACCGGGCGGTCGGGCGCGAGGGGTTCAAGATCGTGGCCCTGCTGCGCCTCTCTCCAGTCTTCCCCTTCAACCTGCTCAACTACTCCCTGGGGCTGACCCGGGTCGGCTTCTGGCAGTACTTCCTCGCCTCGATCGCGATGCTGCCCGGCACCCTGCTCTACGTCTACTACGGCAAGGCCGCCGGCAGCCTGGCGGCGCTGGCGGGAGGAGCCAGGACGGAGAAGGGCCCTGGGTCCTGGATCGTCCTCGGCCTGGGCCTCGTCGCCACGGTCGTGGTCACGGCGTTCGTCACCCGCCTGGCCGGCAGGGCGCTGCGCCAGGAGATCGACGCCCCGGCCGCCGCGGAGGACCGCCATGTCTGAGCCCGCCCTGAAGCAGCCGCCGACGTTCCCCGTCGAGCCGCTGGACGAGTACAACCTCAAGCTCGTCGAGAACGTCCATCCATCGTCCTGGGTGAACCCGGAGCCGAAGGAGCGGTATCACATGGTGGTGATCGGCGCGGGCACCGCCGGCCTGGTCTCGGCCGCGGGCGCCGCCGGGCTCGGCGCCCGGGTGGCCCTCCTCGAGCGGCACCTGATGGGCGGCGACTGCCTGAACGTCGGCTGCGTCCCCTCCAAGGGGGTGATCCGCGCCGCCCGCGCCTGGCACGATGCCCGCGAGGCCGCCGCCCGCTTCGGCGGCCCGCCGGTCGCCCACGACGCTACCGGCAACTTCGGCGCCGCCATGGCGCGCATGCGCCGCCTGCGCGCCGGCATCAGCGTGCACGACGGCGCCCGCCGCTTCACCAGCCTCGGAGTGGACGTCTTCCTGGGCGAGGGGCGCTTCGTCGCGCCCGACGCGGTCGAGGTCGAGGGCAAGCGCCTGCGCTTCCGCCGCGCCGTCATCGCCACCGGCGCCCGCGCCGCCGAGCCGCCCATCCCGGGCCTGGCCGAGGCGGGCTTCCGCACCAACGAGACGATCTTCAACCTGACCGAGCTGCCCAAGCGCCTGGTGGTGATCGGCGGCGGCCCCATCGGCTGCGAGATGTCCCAGGCCTTCGCCCACCTCGGCAGCCGCGTCACCCACTTGAACCAGGAAGCCCACATCCTCCCCCGCGAGGACGCCGACGCCGCCGAGATCGTGCAGAAGGCCATGATCGACGACGGCGTCCACTTCGAGTTCGGCATGAAGGCCGTCGAGGTCCGCCGCCGGGGCGCCGAGAAGGTCGTCGTCTTCGAGCGCGGCGGGCAGCGGCACGAGGCGGTGGCGGACGAGATCCTGGTGGCGGCCGGGCGCGCGCCCAACGTCGAGGGCCTGGGCCTCGAAGCCGCCGGCGTCGCCTACGGCAGGCGCGGCGTCGAGGTGGACGACAACCTGCGCACCAGCAACCGGAACGTCTTCGCCTGCGGCGACGTGGCGTCCCGCTTCCAGTTCACCCACGTGGCCGACGCCCAGGCGCGCATCGTCATCCAGAACGCCCTGTTCTTCGGCCGCGCCAAGGCCTCGGCCCTCACCGTGCCCTGGTGCACCTACACCACGCCCGAGATCGCCCACGTCGGCCTCTACGAGAGGGACGCCCGCGAGAAGGGGATCGCGGTCGAGACCTTGACGGTCCCCCTCTCCGGCGTCGACCGCGCCATCCTCGACGGCGCCGACGACGGCTTCCTGCGCGTCCACGTCGCGAAGGGATCGAAGGAGGGTAAGATCGTAGGGGCCACCCTGGTGGCCGAGCACGCGGGCGACATGCTCGGCGAGCTCTGTCTCGCCGTCACCCATGGCATCGGCCTCGCCAGGATCGCCAGCGTCATCCACCCCTACCCCACCCAGGGCGAGGTGGTGAAGAAGGCGGCCGACACCTGGCGGCGCGGCAAGCTGACGCCGACGGTGAAAAAGATCTTTGACGTGTGGTTCCGGACCTTCAAGTGACTCGGGGCCCCATGGATCGAACGCCCCCTGACCCGAAGGTCAAACGGCTCGACCCGCAGGTCGAGGGCTTGACCTGAAGGTCAGACAGTTTGACCTGAAGGTCAGACGGCGTGACCTGAAGGTCAGGCGGCTCGACCTCCAGGTCAAGGGCTTGACCTGAAGGTCAGATAGCTTGACCTGGAGGTCAGGTCACTTGACCTGACGGTCTGGTGGCTTGACCTGAAGGTCACACGGCTTGACCTGAAGGTCGGGCGGCTTGACCTGAAGGTCAGACGGCTTGACCCGCAGGTCAGGCGGCGTGACCCGGGCCGCAGCTTCCAGGAGGATCTTTCAATGAGAAGATTCAGCATCGCAGCTCTCGCCGTCCTGATCGCCGGCCTCGCGTCCGCGGCGGAGCAGGCCCGCACCTCGCCGGTGGCGGTGGGCGACATGGCCCCGGACTTCGCGCTGCAGGACCAGAACGGCCAGACCGTGAAGCTGTCGGCCTCGCGCGGGCAGCGGCCGGTCGTGCTCGTCTTCTACCGCGGCTACTGGTGACCGTTCTGCGCTCGGCAGTTGGCCGAGCTGCGGCTCCTCCGCAAGGAGGGCGAGCCCTTGGACGTCTACGCCATCAGCATCGACAAGCCCGAGAACAGCCGCAAGCTCGAGGAGAAGATTGCCGCCGACGGCAGAGGCAAGGTCGGCTACCGGCTGCTCTCCGACCCTGGCAGCAAGACCATCGACGCCTACGGCCTGCGCGACCCCGCCTACAAGGGGCAGCCGATCGAAGGCGTCCCGCACCCGGCGGTCTACGTGATCGACAAGAACGGCAAGGTCGCTTGGGCGAAGGTCGAGGAGGACTACCGGCAGCGGCCGTCGAACGCGGAGATCCGGGCGGCGCTGGATGCGCTGAAGTAAGCTCCCGCGGATGGCGCTGACCTCACGATCCCGCCGTCCAGGCGCGCGATCAGGCCGGACAGTACCTTGGCGGATTGCACTCGCAGAGACAGGCCTGGTAGTAGGCCCAGCATTCCTGCTGGCAGGGCTGAGAGCCTTGGCAACCGTCGTAGCAAAGGCTGTAGTCCGGAAAACAGGCGGAGACGCAGGGGTCGAGCGTGGCCAGGGCGGGCTGCGCCGTCTGCAGGGTGCCGGCGACCATACAGATGAGGGCGAAACAGCGAACGATCTTACGTCGGTCCATGGTTCCTCCTCATCAGAAGAGGGTGCGGAGGAGAAGCCAAACGGGACTTTCAGGGTCAGTTGATCCATGACCCGCAAGTGGCCCCAGGTCGGCCTGCTGGCCGTCGCCGAGCTGCTCGCCATGACGGTCTGGTTCTCCGCCTCGGCCGTGGTGCCCCAGCTCACCGCCGAGTGGGACCTCTCGGGCGGCCAGCGGTCGTGGCTCACCATGAGCGTGCAGATCGGCTTCGTGGCGGGGGCGCTGCTCTCGGCCGTGCTCAACTTGGCGGACCGCCTGGCCGCGCACCGGCTCTTCGCGGTGAGCGCCTTCGTGGCAGCCGGCGCCAACGCCGCCATCCCTCTCCTCGACGCCGGGCCGGGCCCTACGCTGGCGCTGCGCTTTCTGACCGGATTCGCCCTCGCCGGCGTGTACCCGCCCGGCATGAAGCTCGTGGCCTCCTGGTGCAAGGAGGACCGCGGGCTCGGCATCGGCATCCTGGTCGGCGCCTTGACGCTCGGCTCGGGAGTGCCCCACCTGCTCAACGCGCTGCCGGTCTTCGGCGAAGGCGGCATGCCTCCCTGGCGCGCGGTGCTGCTCGCCACCTCCGCCCTGGCCGCCATCGCCGCGGTCCTGGGAGCGATCGTGATCCGTCCCGGTCCGTACCTCGGCAAGGCGCCGCCGTTCGACTGGCGCTTCGCGGGACGCGTGCTGGCGGACCGGCCCACACGGCTCGCCAACTTCGGCTATCTCGGTCACATGTGGGAGCTGTACGCCATGTGGGCCTGGGTGCCGATCTTCCTGCTGGCGAGCTATGAGGCCGCGGGCTGGAACGCGCACGACGCCCGCCTCGCCGGCTTCGGCGTCCTCGCCGCCGGGACGGTGGGCTGCGTGCTGGCCGGACGCCTCGCCGACCGGCTGGGACGCACGCGGGTGACCGCCTGGAGCCTGATCGTCTCCGGCGCCTGCGCGTTGACGGCGGGCCTCCTCTTCCACAGCCCGGGACCGCTCACCGTCCTCTGTCTCGTCTGGGGCTTCGCCGTGGTGGCGGACAGCGCGCAGTTCAGTGCCGCGGTCAGCGAGCTGGCCGATCCGCGCTACGTAGGCACGGCGCTGACGCTGCAGACCAGCCTCGGCTTCCTGCTGACCCTCTTCACCATCCGCATCATCCCGCCGCTCGCCGACCGTTTCGGCTGGGAGCGCGCCTTCCTGATCCTCGCCATCGGTCCGGTCTTCGGCGCCTGGAGCATGCTCCGCCTCCGCCGGCTGCCCGAAGCGGCGCGGATGGCATCGGGGAATCGCTAGGAGATCGCATGACCGCTAACTTCAATCAGAGCCTCGGCCTGCGTCCTGGCGACGAGCCCGGCACGGTCCTTCTCGATCCCAAACCCGAGCACCAGATGGCGCCGGACGTGATCCACTTCGCGGTCCTCACCACCCTGGCGGAGGTCTCCGCCGCGAGCGCCGTGGGCGCTCCGGTCGTCCCGGCGACGATTACGGTGCACCTCCTGAACCGCGCCACCCTCGCGCCTCTCATGGGCCGGGGCCGGCTGTTGCGCAAGGGAAAACGGCTCGCCGTGGCGGAGGGCGAGGTCACCCAGGACGGCCGGCTGGTGGCCAAGGCAACGGTGCAGTTCGCGATCTTGGATTGAACGAAAACGCCCGGCTCCCGCCGGGCGTCTCGATCAGGTCGTTGTCCTGAAGCCTAGAAGAGCACCCGCAACCCCAACTGCACCTGCCGCGGGTCGCCGCCGCCCGAGCGGATGGTGCCGTCGAAGCTCGTCGCGACGCCGTTGGTGACCTCCGGGCGCAGGAAGTTCGGCTCGTCGAAGACGTTGAAGACCTCGAGGATCGGCTCGATGTGCAGGCCGCCCACTGCGATGTCCTTCGACAGCCGCAGGTCGAGCGAGTTGAACTCGTTGTCCTTGCGCAGCGTGTTGCGCAGGATGATGGTGCCGTCGGGTCGCACGCGGTTGGCGACCGATTTAGGCTGCGCCGAGCGGTAGGAATAGCGGGCGTTCAGATCCAGACCCCAGGGCAGGCGGAAGAGCGCCAGCCCGTTGAAGCGATGGCGCTGGTCGCGGTCGGACCAGTTGTACTCGCGGTCGAGGTGCCGGGGGTCGACGTAGCGGAAGGTGAATGGGTCGCGTTCGTTGTCGTCGTCCGACTTGTCCTGCGAGTAGGTGTAGTAGGCCTGGAAGGAGTAGTTGTCCGTCAGCCGCTTGTTGGCGCCCACCGTCACGCCCCAGTAGCGGCTCTTGGCGGTGGACTCGACCGAGGTCAGGGTGTTGATGCCGTTGGCGCCGCCCGGCGGCAGACCGGAGCTCCAGGGCGAGCCGAAGCGCGCGTCGTTGCGGTTGATGAAGCGCGTGATGTGGTCGGTCTTGGCGTAGTTGCCCTTGACGAGCAGCGCCAGACCGGTCGTCACCTCACGCTCCCAGGAGAGCGAGGTCGCCGTGGTGCGCGGAGTCTGCCAGTCCTTGTCGTAGACGAAGACGTCGGGGAAGAAAACCGGCGCGCCGCGCGCATCGATCAAGGTGCGGTAGTCCGGCGGCGGCGGCAGCACACCGATCGAGCCCAGGAAGCTGTTGCGGAAGAGCGTCTGGCCGATCGAGCCGTTGGTCGAGCGCGTCGAGGCCAGGTTCAAGGCCGGCAGGCGGGCGTGGAAGACGCCGGCGGTCATGCGCACCACGCTCTTGTCGTCGGGCGCCCACGAGATGCCGAGGCGCGGCTGCCACATCTCCCAGTCGTCGGGGATGTTGCCGTCCGAGGGGAATTCCTGGCCGTTGCGGGTCTGGCCGATGAACGGCGCGAAGAAGACCTGATCGGGCGGGGTGCGCGGGTCCGGGTTGTCGAGGCCCTCCCAGCGCAGCCCCATCTGGACGGTCAGGTTGGCGGCCGGGTGCCACTCGTCCTGCACGAAGAGCGCCGGCTCCTTCTGCTTGATGGTCTGCGTGCCGGCGTCCTCCACCGTCAGGTTGCCGACGCCCGCCTGTTGCAGGTAGAGGATCACCGGGCCGGAGACCGTCAGGCCCGCCGGGCAGACGCCGCTCTGCGAGCCGGTGACGAACTGGCCGGCGGCGTTCGAGCACTCGACGTAGCGCGGATTGTTGAAGTAGTTGATGAAGCCGTCCACGCTGGTGAAGAAGAACTTGCCGTTGGCGAAGCCGATGAAAGTCTGCCCCGACGCCACTTCGTTGTAGTCGAAGCCCATCTTGATGTTGTGCTTGGTGCGCAGCATCGAGAAGTTGTCGGTCAGCTGTTTGCGGTCGTCGTCGTACTCGATGGGCAGGAAGAACGGCAGGCCGAAGCGGTTGTCAACCGACAGGATCGAGGTATCCGGGAACGGCCGGTCCTGGCCCGGGATGTCCGGCCCCTCGTAGGGCCGCGGCCGCCATTCCTTGGCGTACTGGGCGCGCAGCTCGTTGAGGTTCGAGGAAGAAAGCGTCGAGATCCAGGTGATGGTGCCGGCGTGCGAATAGTCCTTCTCGACGCCGTTCGAGGAGCGGCCATAGGAGTCGACATCGAAGGTGCCGTTGAGCTGCTCGGAGTTGGTATAGGAGTAGCGGATGGTGAAGAGATTGGACTCCGACACCGTCCAGTCGAGCTTGGCGAGCGCCACCTCCGCGTCGTTGGTGCGCTCGATCGGGCCGTCGTCTTGCGGAATGCCGATCGAGTTGAGGAAGTCGACCAGCCGCGCGTCCATGCGGCCGGCCTGGGTCTGCTTGGTCTCGTCGCCGCGCTGCGCGTCGGCGGCGAGGAAGTAGAACACCTTGTCCTGCTGGAGCGGCCCGCCGAGCGTGAAGCCGAACTGGGTCTGGCTGGAGTCGCCCTTCGGGATTCTGCCGCCGCCCGGCTTCTGCGGATCCGAGGACAGGCTGTCGTTCTTGAAGAAGCCGTGGGCGGTGCCGGAGAGCTGGTTGGTGCCCGACTTGGTGACCACGTTGACGAAGCCACCCGAGGAGCGCCCGAACTCGGCCGGCGCGCCGTCGGCCACCACCACTACCTCCTTCACCGCGTCGAGATTGAAGGTGAAGGGCGGGCGCTGGCCACCGCGCTGCTCGCCGAAGAAGGGGTTGTTGAAGTCGGCGCCGTCCACCGAGATGTTGTTGGCGATGCCCTTCTGGCCGTTGATCGACAGCTCGTCGCCGTCGGGGCCCTGCACGATGGTCACGCCGGGAGTGAGCTTGGTGTAGTCGAGGAAGTTGCGGCCGTTGTTGGGGAGCCCCTCGACGGCGTCGGTGTCGATGCGGACCGTCCCCTCGGTGCGGCTGGTCTCGATCACCGGCGCCTCGGCGGTGACCGTGATCTCCTCTTCGACGGCGGAGATCTGCAGCGTCAGCTTGAGGTTGATGGTCTGGCCGACCGCGAGATCGATCCCCTCGCGGACCAGCCGTGCGAACCCCTCCAACTCGACCGTGATCCGGTACGGCCCGAGCGGCAGCAGCACCGCCCGGAAGCGGCCGTCGGGACCGGTGGTGACGACCTGCTCGTAATTGGTCGCCGTGTTCCGCAGGGTGACCGTCGCTCCCGGCAGCACGCCGCCGGTCTCGTCCGCGACGGTCCCCTCGATGACGCCGGTCGTCGCCTGCGACTGAGCGAAGGCGCCCGGAATCCAGGAGAGGATCAGACCCAAGGCCAATATGTGCACGCCCCAACGTCGCGACATCTCGACCCCCTTTCGTGACCAGCAGGAAGGTGGACTTGAGGGTCAAAATACCGCTGGGACGAGGGGGAGTCAAGGCGCGGCGTGGCGTGGCGGCGAGGAGCCGAGCCGCAGGCTTCAGCGTCCGGACGCCTTCAACCGTTCGATCTCTGCCCGCAGCCGCTTCAGCTCCTCTTCGGCGGCCTTCCGGGCCGCCACCTCCTTGGCAGCCCTCTCCTCAACCACTTTTCGGGTCTTCGCCTCCCGCGCTGCCCTCGCTTCGGCCGCCTTCCGGGCTGCTCGTTCGGCCTTCCGGCCCTCCTCTTCCTCGCGGGAGTTCAAGAGCCGCTCCCCCGTCCGGGCGTCGAACAGCTCGACCCTCTGGCCATCTGCGGAGACGCCGAATAGGACCTCCGTGGTCTCCGAGAGCAGCCGGCCTTCGGAGTCCGGCGGGATCTTCCGGTAACGACCGTATGGACCCAGGCGGTAGCCCCGGAGCACGAAGCGGTACTCGGTGCTCCGCCGGGGCAGGTCCACCATCAGGTACTCCGGGATGCCCAGCCGCTGGTAGAGCCCCTTCTTGTCCTTCACGTCCGTGTTGCGGATCCGCTTGCTCGTGGGGGAGAGGACCTCGACGATCAGGCAGGGGACGGTCCCCTGCTTGGCCACGTCGAAGCTCGACAGGTCCGGGTCGGGATCGCGCGCCCCCCGCACGACCATCACGTCCGGAGCGGGCCCGTCGCGGCCCGGGCCGGAGAGGAGCCTGACGTCGTAAAGGACCAGGAGGCTCTCGTCGAAGCGGAGATGGCGCTCCAGGACGTCGGAGAAATAGAGGCAGGTGCGGCCGTGAGGTCTTCCTTGCACCCACTTGTCCCCGTACTGCGGATTGAGAAAGTCCTCCGGCGTCAGAGGGATGTCGAGGAGCTCCCGGGTGCCGTCGGGACGCTCGACAACGCGCTGGAGGTAGACGCCCTCTTCCCGATCGTCATCCGGGAGCCCGAAATCGGGCTCGTCGCTGTCCTCAGGGGGCGTCTTCCACGCGGGCTCGGCCATGGCTCCGAGTATAGGAGTCTCCCCAAGATCCGTCAAAGATATTGCAAGGAGATGACGGAAGGAAAGCCTCGACGCGGGATCAGGGAACCTCTCTCCCTACCCGCCCCCGCTCAGCAATAGCGCAGAGCCTCCAGGAAGAAGCCGAAGCGGGCCTCGGCCTCGCTCCGACCCGCCAAGCTGTCGCCTGCGGCACCTGTTCTCCACCTGTTCTCTGGCGCCTGTTTCGCAAGTATCATAACTTCATGAACAGAACCCGCTTCGCGCTCTTCCTGCTCCTCACCTCGGCATGGCTCGGCGCGACGGGCCACCGCGCGCTCGCGGCTCAACTGGTGCCGCTCGGCCCCGAGGAGGAGCTGTACGCCGACGTGTTCTCCAACCCTCCCGCGGTGGCCGCCCAGCCCGACGGCTCCTATGTCGTCGCTTGGGATGATGACACCCTTTCAAACATAGACGGAACCTTCAGTTACCTCTACATCCCCGCGGGCGAAGGGCCCGAGGATGAGGGTGAGGGGGTGCTCCAGAGCCCGACCGGCGTTCCTGACGTGGATGCCGTCACGGCGGGACAGCAGGGCTTCGACGTGATCTGGCATACCGTGCAATACGAGGACGAGCCGACGCTCTTCTACCGGGGCCACCTGAATCTGCGGGGCAGGCCCCAGGGCAAGCCGGTCCGTTTGGGAGGAGCCGGTACCGAATGGGTCTGGCAGGTCCGGGGCAACGGATTCATGGCCGGCTGGTCGCTGCCGAGCAAGCATGGCATCGCGGCCCGGCGCCTCACGGCCTCAGGCCAGCGGACGGGGCCGGAGTTGCGTCTGAACAGCCGTCTGGTCGATCATCCGGCGGGCGTGTCCGTCGTGGGCCTCGCCAATGCAAGTTTCGTCGCGGTCTGGCTCGGGATCATGCCGGGGAGCTCCGGGACCGCGGTCCTGCGCGCCCGCCGGTTCTCCCCTTCCGGAAAGCCTCTGGGGCCCGATTTCGACGTCAATACGATACCCCTGGGGGTGCTCGACACATCCTCCTGCCCCGCATTCAAGGTCGCCGCCGCTCCCGGCGGAGGCTTCGTCGTCGCCTGGCGGGTCCACCAGACGATCTATCTGCGCTGGTTCAATGCGGCGGGCACCCCGTTGGGCCCCGAGGTCGCGGCCATCACGTCCGAGGGTTTCGATGACGGTGGGGGTCCCCAGTCCATGGCGTTCGACGATACGGGGAATCTGGTGTTGCTCTGGGGAGAAGGATTCAGCGCTCTCCGGCTCCGGCTCTTCGATCCGCAGGGTACGCCCCTGGGGCCGCCGGTGGACGTAAACAGCGACATCAATGAAGATCCTTGGGGACGCAGCCAGCCCAGGGAAGGCGACCTAGCCTGGACGGGAGACTCGTGGCTCGTCGCCTGGGTGGCCGCCATATTTCCTTACGACCAAAGCACCATCTACGTGCGGCGGTTCGCGAAAAAGTAAGCGGAGCACCCCTAGGCGTGGGGGTTCTTGGCTTTCCCCTTCAGGTAGTCCCGGTTCATCCGCGCGATGAAGTCGATCGAGATCTCTTTGGGGCAGACGGCTTCGCACTCGGCGAAGTTGGAGCAGGCGCCGAAGCCCTCCTTCTCCATGGCCTCGACCATGGCGAGGGCGCGGTCGAAGCGCTCGGGCTGGCCCTGCGGCAGCAGGTTCAAGTGCGAGACCTTGGCCGCGGTGAAGAGCTGCGCCGCGCCGTTCGGGCACTGGGCCACGCAGGCGCCGCAGGCGATGCACTGGGCGGCGTCGAAGGCGCGGTCGGCGAGGGGCTTCGGCACCGGGATCAGGTTCGCCTCGGGAGCACTGCCCGTCGCGACCGAGATGAAGCCGCCGGCCTGGACGATGCGGTCGAAGGCGCCGCGGTCGACCACCAGGTCCTTGACCACCGGGAAGGCCTTGCAGCGCCAGGGCTCGAGATGGAGCACGTCGCCGTCCCGGAAGTGGCGCATGTGGAGCTGGCACACCGTGGTGGCGGGCAGCGGCCCGTGCGCCTCACCGTTGATCATGAAGCCGCAGGAGCCGCAGATCCCTTCGCGGCAGTCGTGCTCGAAGGCGATGGGCTCGACTCCCCGCCCGGCGAGCTGCTCGTTCAAGACGTCCAGCATCTCGAGGAACGAGGCGTGCTCGTTGACGTCCCGGACCTCGTATGTCTCCATGCGCCCCTCGTCCGCAGGGCTCTTCTGGCGCCAGACGTGGAGGGTCAGGTTCATCACTTGTAGCTCCTCTGGGTGGGCTTGACGAACTCGAACTCGAGCGGCTCCTTGCGCAGGGTCGGCGGCCTGCCCGCCCCGTTCCACTCCCAGGCCGCGACGTAGGAGTAGCGGGCATCATTGCGCAGGGCCTCGCCGTCGGGCGTCTGGTGCTCCTCGCGCAGGTGGCCGCCGCAGGACTCGTCGCGTTGGAGGGCATCGATGCACATCAGCTCGGCCAGCTCGAAGTAGTCGGCCACCCGGCCGGCCTTCTCCAGCTCCTGGTTGAGCTGGTTGGCGCCGCCGACGATCCGCAGGTCCTGCCAGAACTCCTCACGCAGGGCCGGGATCAGCTCCAGCGCCTTCTTCAGGCCCCCGGCGCTCCTGGCGATGCCGCAGTAGTCCCAGACGATCCGGCCCAGCTCGCGGTGGAAGGAGTCGGCGCTGCGTTTGCCGTTGATCGACACCAGGCGCTGGACGAGCTCGCCGACCTCGGCCTCGGTGGCGCGGAAGGCGTCGGTCTCGGTCGAGAGCGCCTCGCCCAGGTGGCCGGAGAGGTAGTCGCCGATCGTGTAGGGGATAACGAAGTAGCCGTCCGCGAGACCCTGCATGAGCGCGCTCGCGCCCAGGCGGTTGGCGCCGTGATCGGAGAAGTTGGCCTCGCCGAGGGCGTACAGCCCCTCGACGTTGGTCATCAGGTTGTAGTCCACCCAGAGGCCGCCCATGGTGTAGTGCGGAGCCGGGTAGATCCGCATGGGCACGACGTACGGGTCCTCGCCGGTGATCTTCTCGTACATCTCGAAAAGGTTGCCATAGCGCTCCTCGATGGTCTTCCTGCCCAGGCGCTTGATGGCGTCCGAGAAATCCAGATAGACGCCGTTCTTCTGCGGGCCCACGCCGCGCCCCTCGTCCACCACCATCTTGGCGTTCCTGGCCGCCACGTCGCGCGGCACGAGGTTGCCGAAGCTCGGGTACTTGCGCTCCAGGAAGTAGTCGCGGTCGCTCTCCGGGACCTGCTCGGGCGGCTGCTTGTCGTTGGGATCCTTGGGCACCCAGATCCGGCCGTCGTTGCGCAGCGACTCGCTCATCAGGGTGAGCTTGGACTGGTAGTCGCCGGACGCCGGGATGCAGGTGGGATGGATCTGGGTGAAGCAGGGATTGGCGAAGAGCGCGCCCCGCCGGTGGGCGCGCCAGGCGGCGGTGACGTTCGAGCCCTTGGCGTTGGTCGAGAGGAAGTAGACGTTGCTGTAGCCGCCGGTCGCCAGCACCACGGCATGGCCCGCGTGGCGGTCGATCTTGCCGGTCACCATGTCGCGAGTGACGATGCCAACGGCGCGGCCGTCGTCCACCACCAGGTCCAGCATCTCGGTGCGGGGGAACATCGTCACCTTGCCGGCCGCGATCTCCTTGCAGAGGGCCTGGTAGGCGCCGAGCAGGAGCTGCTGGCCGGTCTGGCCGCGGGCGTAGAAGGTGCGGGCCACCTGGGCGCCGCCGAAGGAGCGGTTGTCGAGCAGGCCGCCGTACTCGCGGGCGAAGGGCACACCCTGGGCCACGCACTGGTCGATGATGTTCACCGACACCTCGGCCAGCCGGTAGACGTTGGCCTCGCGGGAGCGGAAGTCGCCGCCCTTGATGGTGTCGTAGAAGAGCCGGAAGACGCTGTCGCCGTCGTTGTGGTAGTTCTTGGCGGCGTTGATGCCCCCCTGGGCGGCGATGGAGTGGGCGCGACGGGGGGAGTCCTGGAAGCAGAAGCACTTCACGTTGTAGCCCAGCTCGGCGAAGCTCGCGGCCGCCGAGGCGCCGGCTAGGCCGGAGCCCACCACGAGGACCGTGAAGCGCCGCTTGTTGTTCGGGTTCACCAGCTTCAGGTGCCCCTTGTGGTCCTCCCACTTCCTCTCCAGGGGCCCCGCGGGAACCTTGCTGTCGAGCCTCATGACGCGGCGCTCCTAACGGACCAGGCCGGTCAGCACGGCCACCGGGAATGAGATGTTGCCGAGGGTGATGATCCAGGCAAAGGCGACGGCGAAGTACCGGCGCCAGGTGTTGAAGCGCGGGTGGTTCCATCCCAGCGACTGGAACATGCTCCACAGGCCGTGGTAGAGGTGGAACCCCAGTGCCGTCTGGGCCACGATGTAGAAGAGCGACACGTACCAGACGCTGAAGCCGGTCACCACGTTGTGGTAGACGCTCCCCTCCTGGAAGTCGGGGTGGACCGTCCCGGTCGTGAAGTGCAGGAGGTGGTAGATGATGAAGAGGAGGAGGATGACTCCGCCCCACCGCATCGTCCGGGAAGCATAGGTGGTGTGGATCTTCGGACGGCTCACGTAGTCGCGCGGGCGGGCCGCCTGGCTCATCTTCGTCACCTGCCAGGCGGCCCAGATGTGGAGCGCCACGGCGATCAGGAGGACGGAGCGGAAGATCCAGAGCAGGGTGTAGGCCGGCACCAGCGGCTCCCCCACGTGGCGCAGGAAGAAGCCGTAGGCGTCGAGATACCGCATGGGCTTGTAGGCGCCGTCCACATACTGCATGTACTCGCCGGCTTCGTACAGCTTGAGGTTGCCGATCAGGTGCAGCAGGACGAAGCCGAAGAGGATGATGCCGGTGATGGCCATCACCGCCTTCTTGCCCACCGCGGATCGATAGAGGTCAGTGAACCAGGACATGGGTTTTCCTCAAGGCACGCTCGGACCCCGGGCCTATCCTATGCCAGATCGCGCCCGGGTTGTGACATCTGTCACAAGGCGGGACCGCGCCGCCGCCGGCGGCGCCTGGGGCGGGGGCGCGCCACGCGCCTCTCGCTCTCGGCGGGGGCCTTGAGGGGCGGGCGGCGGCGCGCCGCGGCCTGCCATTCGGCGAGCGCCTCCTGCCCCTCCCCGGTAGCCTGGACGAGGATCTCGAACAGGAGCAGGGCGTCGTTGAACCAGGGCTTGCGGGCGTAGCGCACCCGCTCGTGGGGGGACCAGCGGGGCTCGCACAGCCGCTGGAAGCCCACCAGGGCGTGGAGCACCTGCTGGGCGCGCAGGTTGGAGATCGTCAGGCGCTGGAAGAAGGGAGCGACCTCCTCCTGGATCATGGCGTCGATGGCCGCCCGGCTCATCGGCTTACCCGTCATCGCCTCGACGTCGAAGCGCCGGAGCATGATCTTGGGCAGCAGCAGGGCGGCGAGCAGGCCGGTGTCCGAGAGGGGACGGTCCGCGGCCACCATGCGGTCGATCACCGGCAGGATCTGGCCGAAGTCCCCCAGCCCCCGCGCGCCGGCGGTGAGCATGGCGTACGCCTCCGGCAGCAAGACCTCGAGCAGCCCGAGATCCAGCATCCACTGCATGGCCGCCCCGGCCTGCCCGCACTTGAGGAGCTGGACGACCTCCTCCGTGACCCGCGCCGGCGAGGCCTTCTCCAGCTCCCTGCTGTGGCGGTGGATCGCCTCCTGCGTGCGCGCCTCGATGCCGAACCCCAGCCGTCCCGCAAACTCGCAGGCGCGGAGCATGCGCACCGGATCCTCGCGGAAGCGCACCTCCGGGTCGCCGATGGCCCGGATCAGCTTCCGCTCCAGGTCCTCGATGCCGCCCACGTGATCGACGACCGAGTAGTCGCCGATGTCGTAGAAGAGGGCGTTGATCGTGAAGTCGCGGCGGAAGGCGTCCTCGCGGGGGGTGCCCCAGGTGTTGTCGCTGGTGATCAGCAGCTCCCCCGGCTCGCCCCGCTGCTCCTCGGGGTCCGGATCGCGGCGGAAGGTGGAGACCTCGACGACGCTGCCGTCATGGAAGAAGACGTGCACCAGCCGGAAGCGCCGGCCGATGATCCGCGAGTTCGAGAACAGGCGACGGATCTCGTTCGGCCGGGCGTTGGTGCCGATGTCGAAGTCCTTGGGCGTGCGGCCCATCATCAGGTCCCGCACGCTCCCCCCCACCAGGTAGGCCAGGTAGCCTGCGTTGTGGAGGCGGTAGAGGACCTTGAGAGGGTTCTTGTCGATGAACCGGCGGGAGATCGGATGCTCGGAGCGCGGCAGGATGCGCGGCTCCCCCTCGGCGTTCGCGCTCACGGTTCGATTATACGGGGCCTCGGAAACCATTGATGAACAGCTATATTCTGCAAGGACGCGCGCCTGGCTCCTCCCGGCCGGCGGAGGGGCAGACCGACTCTATCGGGGTGGCGGGTGAGAGACAAGCCTCGCCAGAAGAGGGGCAGGGCTCGGCGCCGGGAAGGGCCGCCGAGCCGCCCCGCCAGGCGAGATCAGTTCGCGGCAGCCGCCTTGGGCTCCTCCTCGAGGATCTCGAGGTGCCCCAGGCCAGCCATTGTCTCGAGGTCGATGTCGGCCACGACGCGGATGGGCACGCCGTCCAGCTTGAGCCGGCCGCTCAGGCGGACGGTCCCCTCCCCCTTCTCCAGGTCGGCGTTCGGGAAGTTCTTGTCGTCGAGCGGGAAGCCAAGCTCGGTTCCACCGCGCGTTTCAGTAAATTTGACGTGCACGTAGTTCCGTCCGATGGCGTCGCGCAGCTCCTGGAGCGGGTTGTCCCGGATCGGCCGGAAGATGACTTTGTGGTCTCCCTGGGCCAGCTTGTGTACCAACTCACTCATATGTCGCCTCCCTGAGCGTTGATCATGTTGGACTCTCCAAAGCTGAGGAGTGCGCGAAGCGGCCGCGAGGGAGACAGATGGGCCTCTGAAGTCGATGGACAGGGAAAAAAAGAGGGCCGGGACGGGCGGAGGGCATTAAACCCGCCCCGGCACCGGAGGGAGAGGAGATTGCCTTTGTTCTATCCTGGGCGCCGTCGCTCTGGAGAGCCGGCGCGCGTCTGTCAATCGTTCCTGTCTCTCTTCCACCCGCGCTTGTTCCCCTGGGATTCCACGAAGCGTGCCAGCCCCCGCCGGGCAGAGCCGCTCCTTTGTTTTCAATGGTTTGAGAAGCGAGAGGAGGGCCCGGGGCGTCCGGTGGACCGGACGCCTGTCATCTCGCGGAGACGGGGGTGAACCCTCGGGAGGTCGGGGCTTCAGCTCAGCCGGCTGACGATCTCGATCTCCGACTTGAGCGTCTTGTGGACGGGGCAGCGGTCGGCGATCTCGAGGAGGCGGAGGCGCTGCTCCTCCGTGAGCGGTCCGAGCACCTCGATCTCGCGCTCGATGCGGTCGATCTTCCCCTCCTTGGTCTCACAGCTCGCACAGTCGGCAGCATGGATCTTGCCGTGACGGAGCCGCACCCGCACCCCTTCCAGGGGGAGCTTCTTGAAGTCGGCGTACATCCGCAGGGTCATGGACGTGCAGGCTCCGAGGGCGGCGGTCAGCAGGTCATAGGGAGTCGGGCCCGTGTCGGCACCGCCCGGCACCTCCTTCGGCTCGTCGGCGGTCAGGCGATGGCGGCGGACCACGATCTCCTGCGCGAAGCCGCTCGCGCCGCCGATGACCAGCACCTCCCCCGCCTTGCCGATCTCCGGTTCCGTCTCCACTTCGGACTGAACACCTTCCAAATACCGTCCCGCCCAAACGGCCAGAACCTCGCCTGCGTAGCGGGCGTCCCGCTCGTCGGTGAGCAGGTGGTCCGCCGTGTCGAGGGAGACGAAGCTCTTGGGATGCTTGGCCATCTCGAAGAGGCGGCGGGCGTGGTCGATGCCGACGATGTTGTCCACCGGCGAATGCAGGATGAGGAGGGCCTTGTGAAGCCTTTCGAGGACGCCCCGCAGGTGATCCTTCCGCAGATTGTCCAGAAGCTCCTTGCGGATGCGGAACGGACGGCCCCCGAGCCGCACCTCGACCTCGCCGCGGGCTTCCAGGTCCGGAGCCAGATGGAGAAGGACCTGCCGCAGGTGCTCCGTGTCGCTGGGCGTACCGAGGGTCACCACGGCGCGCGCCTCCGGGATCCGCTCCGCCGCCGTCAGGGCGGCGCACCCGCCAATGCTGTGGCCGACCAGCAGGAGCGGGGCCTCGCGCTCGCGGCGCAGGAAGTCCGCGGCCGCCACCAGATCGTCGACGTTGGACGAGAAGTCGGTGCCGGCGAAGTCCCCCTCGCTCTCGCCGATGCCGGTGAAGTCGAGGCGCAGCACGGCGACTCCCCGTCGAGTGAGGGCGCGGCTGATCCAGCCGGCGGCCTTGAGGTCCTTCGAGCAGGTGAAGCAGTGGGCGAAGAGAGCGTAGGCCGTGGGCGCCGCGACCGGGCTGTCGAGGCGCGCCGCCAGCTCCTGCCCCTGGGAGCCGGGGAACCGCAGGTGTTCGCTTTTCATGCCCCGGATCGTAGCACCCGGCGCAGGGTAGACTACCGCCGTGCCCGCCGAGCCCATCCTCGAAGCGGTCGGCGTCGCCAAGACCTGGGGCGACGGCACGGCCGCGCTCGCGGGGGTCGACCTGGCGGTGCGGCCCGGCGAGACCGTGGCGCTGGTGGGCGAGAGCGGCAGCGGCAAGACGACGCTCCTGCGCATCTTCAACCGCATGGTCGAGCCCTCGGCCGGCGCGGTGCGGGTCGAAGGGCGGCCCGTGGCGGAGCTCGATCCCATCGCGCTGCGCCGCCGGATCGGCTACGTGCCGCAAGACGGCGGCCTGATCCCCCACTGGCGGGTGGAGCGCAACGTCGAGCTGGTCCCCCGCCTCCTCGGCTGGGACCGCGACCGCCGCCGAGCCAGGACGCGCGAGATGCTGGAGCTGGTGGGGCTCCGCCCCGACGCCCACGCCGGCCGCTACCCCGCCGAGCTTTCGGGCGGGCAGCGCCAGCGCGTGGCCTTCGCCCGCGCCCTCGCCGCCGATCCTCACCTCGTTCTCCTCGACGAGCCCTTCGGCGCCTTGGACGCCCTGACCCGCCTGGAGCTGCATCGCCAGTTCCTGGACCTCAAGCAGACCCTGGGCAAGACCGCCGTCCTGGTGACCCACGACCTCGCCGAGGCCTTCCACCTCGCCGATCGCATCGGCGTCATGCGCGCCGGCCGCCTCCTGCAACTCGCCCCGCCGTCCGAGCTGGCCGAGCGCCCGGCGGATCCGTACGTGCAGGCGTTGCTGGAGATGCGGCGTGTGTGAGGTGCACATCCGCTCCGACCGAGTTCTCCCTCTCCCGTCAGGGAGAGGGGGCCAGGGGGTGAGGCCTCGCAGCCTCGCCGCCGCCATCTTCCTCATCCTTGCTTATGCTACCTCCCCCCTCCCCGCTGCCGACCGCATCGTTATCGGCTCCAAGAACTTCGAAGAGAGCCGGCTTCTCGGCGAGGTCTTCGCACAGCTCCTGGAAAGCCGCACCGACCTCCAGGTCGAGCGGCGCCTGGGGCTCGCGGGCACGCAGGTCTGCTTCGAGGCGCTGAAGAGCGGCGCGATCGACGTCTACCCCGAGTACACCGGCACCGGGCTGGTCTCGATCCTTGGCGAGCCCGCGACGGGCGATGCGGCGCGGACCCTGAACCGCGTCCGCGCCGCGTTCCTCCACCGTTGGAACCTGTGGTGGCTCGCGCCTCTGGGGTTCGAGAATTCCTGGGAGATCGCCGTGCCCCGCGAGCTGGCCGAGCGGGAGCACCTGGAGACGATCTCCGACCTGGCCCGGGTCTCGAAACGCCTCCACGGTGGCTTCGGCCATGAATTCGTGGGCCGGGAGGACGGCCTTCTGGGGCTCCAAAGGGTCTACGGCCTTCAGTTCGCCTCGGTCGATCACCTCCAGCAGGCCCTCCAATATCAGGCCGCGAAGCAGCGCACGATCGACGCCCTGGACGTCTACTCCACGGACGGCCGTCTCATCCTCTACAACCTCAAGCTCCTGCGGGACGACCGGAACTTCTTTCCTCCCTACGATGCGGCGCCCCTGGTGCGCGGCGAAACCCTGAAGAGGCACCCCGAGATCGGCGCCGTCCTCGGCCTGCTCGGCGGGGCTTTCGACGCGGACACGATGCGGGCCTTGAACCTGAGGCTTCAGGAGGGGCATGAGAGCGAGGCCGTCGTGGCCCGGGACGCCCTCCGCTCCCTGGGTTTCCTGGAGAGGGTGGGAAACTCTCCGGAGCCGGTTTCGCGAAAGACCGGCCTGCTCGCTCGCCTCTGGGGCGAGCGCGGAGACCTCGGCCGGCGCACGCTGGAGCATCTCGGCCTGTCGGCGGCGGCCCTGCTCCTGGGAGCGCTCGTCTCGATCCCCCTCGGGCTCTGGCTGGAGCGCCACCGGCGCGGAGCGGAAGCGGTCATCCGCTTCCTGGGGCTCTTCCAGACCGTCCCCTCGCTGGCGCTGCTGGCCTTCATGATCCCCTTCCTGGGCGTGGGGGTCGTGCCCGCCATCGTGGCGCTCTGGATCTACTCGCTCTTCCCCATCGTGAGGAATACCTATACCGGCGTGCGGGACGCCGACCCGCGGGCCGTCGAGGCGGCGACCGCGCTGGGCATGACCCCCGGGCAGATCCTGCGTCAGATCCGCCTGCCCCTGGCCGCCCCGGTGGTCATGGCCGGCCTGCGCACGGCCGCTGTCCTCACGGTCGGCACCGCCACCCTGGCCGCCTTCATCGGCGCCGGAGGCCTCGGCGAGCCGATCGTCACCGGCCTGCAGCTCGCGGATACCGGGATGATCCTCTCCGGAGCCATCCCGGCGGCCCTGCTCGCCCTGCTGGTGGATGGCGCGCTGGGATGGGTCGAGAAGGCGTTGCGGCCAGCGGGGTTGGAGACCTGATCTTATCTTGCGCGGAGGATTGCCGTGAGGAGAATCGCCTTTCCGTTCCTGGCCCTCACCTGGCTGCTCGTCCCCGTACTGGCCTGGTCCGCCGATCCCGAACCGCGGCCGCGGATCCGTGATCTCGGAGTCGAGCCCGGGATCTTCCCGCCCGGTCCGCTCAACGCAATCACCGATGTCGAAGGCGTCCGCGTCGGGCACCGCACCCTGATCCGTGGCGAGTCGGTGCGCACCGGGGTCACCGCGATCCTCCCCCACGGCGGCAACCTGTTCCAGCGCAAGACGCCCGCGGCCGTCTACGTCGGCAACGGCTTCGGCAAGGCGGCGGGGTTCCTCCAGGTGCAGGAGCTGGGCAACCTCGAGACGCCGGTCGTGCTCACCAACACCCTCGCCGTCGGCACCGCGGTCGAAGCGGTCGTGGCCTGGACCCTGGAGCAGCCGGGCAATCAGGAGGTGCGCTCGGTCAACGCGGTGGTCGGGGAGACGAACGATGGCTTTCTCAACGACATCCGGGGCCGGCAGGTGACGGCTGACGACGTCCGCGCCGCCATCGCCGCCGCCCGCACCGGGCCGGTCGAGGAGGGCTCCGTCGGCGCCGGCACGGGCACGATGGCCTTCGGCTGGAAAGGCGGGATCGGGACCTCCTCGCGGGTGATCCCCAAGAGCCTCGGGGGCTATACCGTGGGTGCCCTGGTGCAGACGAACTTCGGTGGAATCCTGACGATCGACGGCGCGCCGGTCGGCGAGCGGCTCGGCCGCTACTCCTTCCGCGAAGATCTGGAGAAGCCGGACGCCGGCTCGTGCATGATCGTGCTCGCCACGGACGCGCCGCTCTCCTCGCGCAACCTCGAGCGCCTGGCCAGGCGCGCCGTCCTCGGCCTCGCCCGCACCGGTTCCTTCCTGAGCAACGGCTCCGGCGACTTCGTCATCGCCTTCTCCACCAGGAACCTCGTCCCGCACGAGCCGAAGGAGAAGACGTTCACCGTCGAGGAGCTGACGAACGACGCCATGAGCCCTCTCTTCCTGGCCGCCGTCGAGGCCGTCGAGGAGGCGGTCTACAACTCCCTCCTCAAGACCACGACCGTCACCGGCCACCAGGGCCACAGCGGGGAGGCGATCCCAGTGGAACGGGTCCGGGAGCTACTGGTGGCGGCGGGGCGGGTGAAGGGTCGGAAGGAATGAAGGTCAGCCCGATCGTTGATGATGCCGCTCGCGCCTCTTCCGCCGCTGCTCTTCTACCCACGCGGCACTATCGGTGATTCCCTCATCTGCCCACCCTCCAACGAGACCGGCTTCGACGATCTCAGCGCCAGTTAGAGGTTCGATCTTCAGTGCGCGCTTGAGATCTTCTTCAGTCCACTGCACTTGTTTTTGGTTCATCACGCCGCCTTCACCCGCTCCGCTCCCTCCGCGGTCAGGTAATACCAGGTCCCTGCCTGGTTCATCTTGAGCCAGCCCTTCTCGACCATGCCCTTCAACGCCTGATCAAAATCCGCACCGGGCGGCTCGACGAGCTTGATGGCTTGGGCGCGCATCCCGTAGCCGGTCTGCACGCCGCCTGCAATGTGGCACCTCGCTTTGAAGCGAGCGAGGATGGCTTGCTCCGCCTGCGAAACATCCATGGGAACCCCTCCTGAGCGGGCGGATTCTATATCAAGCGGGGTAGGCGTCCTGATAGCCTTTGTTCCATGCCGAGGCTCTCCAAAATCTCTACGGTGACTGAGAGCGGACGGGTCTCCATACCGGCCCGACTTCGCAAGGAACTGTCCCTCTCCAAGGGTCAGCGCCTGCTCTGGGAGAAGATTGGCGAACGCGAGATCCGCGTCACCGTCCTTCCAGACCCGAAGCGTCACGGAGCCGTCGCCATGCTGGGTTTCGCCAAGCGCTTCCGGGCAACCTGGAGGACCAGAGACTGGATGGCCGAATGGCGTGAGGGTGAGCCCTGAAGAGTGGGACGATTTATCCGAACGTCTCCCGCCATCCCACGCTCCCCCGCAGCAGCTCCAGCGCCCGCTCGAGCAGCGCCTGGTTCTCCGGCCTCACCAGCCACGTGCTGCGGCCCGAGGGATGGGGCAGCGGGATGACGTCGAACGCCACGTCCCCTCGCGAGGCAGGAAAGCTCCGACCTACCCGTTCCTGCAGCGGCGCGGGCTCGGGAAGGAACTTCTTGATGGCGAGCTGGCCGACCGCGATCACCGTCGCCGGCCGGATCAGACCGATCTCCTCCTCCAGGTAGGGGGCGCAGTTCGCGATCTCCAGGGGAGCGGGCACGCGGTCCCCACCCTGCGGCGCGCGCCCCGGAAAGCAGCGGATCACTGCGCACATCCAGACCCGCCGGCGAAACTCCTCCTCGGAAACCTCCAGCCGGCCGAACCACGAGAAGAGGCGCGAGCCGGCCGTGTAGGCAAAGGGGCGCTGCTCCACGACCTCCCGCGGCCCCGGAGCCTGCCCCACCAGCATCAGCCGCGGCCAGACCTCGGGACGGGCCGCGACCGGCGGCGGCTCCACCGTGGGACAGATCCGGCAGCCCCGCACCTGGACAAGATGATGATCGAGGGCTTCCCAACCCCTAAGGACGGGGAGGCGAGCCTTGCGCGGCTTCAGATCTGCCACGGGCGCTCGGCGAGGCAATCGAGAAAGGCGTCCACCACTTTGGGATCGAACTGCCGTCCCCGCTCCCGGCGGAGCACGGCGGTCGCCTCCTCGATCGGGTACGCGGGACGATAGGGCCGGGTGGTGGTCATCGCGTCGAAGGCGTCCACCACGGCGATGATGCGCGCGCCTAAGGGGATCTCGTTCCCGGCGAGCCCCCGGGGATAGCCGGGGTGCCGGCCGTCGAGCTCGCCGTCGAAGCGCTCCTGATGGTGGAGGACGAGGGGCGCCGCGCCGCTCAGCAGCTCCAGCCGCTCGAGCATCCGCGCGCCGATCTCCGGGTGCCGGCGCATCATCTCCATCTCGGCGGCATCGAGCGGCCCCTCCTTGCCCAGCACCGACTCCGGCACGCCGAGCTTGCCCACGTCGTGGAGCAGGCTCGCGTAGTGGAGGGTCTCCAAGTCACGGCCGCGCATCCCGAGCTTCTCCCCCACCGCCACGGCGTACTCGCTCACCCGGCGCAGGTGGCCGCCGGTATAGACGTCCTTGGCTTCGACCGCCTGGATCAGCGCATCCGAGACGCGGACGAGGTCCCGGCGGAGCAGCCGGTTCGACTCGATCAGCTCCTCGCGCAGCCGCACCTCCCGGTCGCGCGACCATCCCACCAGAGCGCCGGCCAGGGAGAGGATCAGCAGGTCGGCCCTCCCCGCCCAGACCTCGCTCCCCAGCTCCGGCCCGCCGAGGTGGACGGCCAGCGCCGCAAGCCCGAGAAGATGGCAGACGCCGCTCCCCGAGGAAGCCAGGATCCCCCCGCGCAGGCCATGGTGGAGGGCCGCCCAGAGGATGGGCAGCAGGTAGAGGAGCGTCGTCCAGCCGCTCCCCTGAGGCAGCTTCCAGACCACCGCGAGAGCCACGACCGCCGCCGCCAGCACCATCGCCGCGCCCAGAAGGAGGTCGCGATGACTGGTTCGAGCAGCGGGCTCCGGCGCGGCGACGACGAGCGTCTCCTCCCCTCTGCCGGCCATGGCGCGGCCCAGACGGTGGTCCCCGACCAGGAACTCCCCGGGAAGCGGCACCATCAAGTGCCGGCCGTGGCGGTCGAACGCGAGCAGGATGGGCGGCGCCAGGAGCGCCACGCTGACCAGGGCTCCAGTCACCCAGGTCCAGATCCACATCCCCGGCGTCTGCCCGGGCGGCGGCAGGTCCGCCGGGAGCAGCGTCAGCAGGGAGCCGGCGAGCCCTCCCGCCAGGGCCGCCGCCAGCGTCCCCAGGAAGGAGCGGAGGTTGGGAAAGCCCCGTCCGAGCCTGGGGACGTACCGGAAGAGCGCCCAGGCGGCGATGCCGGTGAGCGAGAAGGAGACCGCGAACGTCAGCGCATCGAGGAGACTGCGGTGGAGGATCCAGTCCGCCGCAAGCTGCCCCACCGCGGTCCCGGCGATCCCCAGCCAACCGAAAAGGAGACCCGCGGAGAGGGAGACGGTCGGTGTCAGGGGGAACAGCAGCCCGCCGCTCCAGCCGGTGATCAGCTCGCCCAACAGGCCGGCGGCCAGGGACAGGATGAGGCGGTGCCCCCGGCCCCGTCCGAACCACTCCGCGAGACGGCTCGTGCGGTGGTAGGCGAACGCCGCCCGGGGTGTCGAGGCGGCGCGCGGCTCGGGGTTGACGACGCTCATCCCGGGTGGGTGGACCTCCTTGCCCCCGCTAGGGGGCGGTGCCCTTGGCAGGCGATCCGGTCACCAGGTCCGTGGCGGCCTTCTCCACCGCCTCGGGCAGCACTTCGACGGCGGGCTCCCACCAGGTCTCGCCCTCCTCGAAGGCATCGCCCTCGTGGGTGCACGGGGAGGCGATGTGATCGCGGCCGTACATCGGCTTGCCCCGGTGCAGCCTGCGGTGCAGCGGGTAGATGCTGCCGCAGACCGTGCAGAAGCGGCCGACCGTGCGGCCCCGCCGTTCCTCCGGGAGCTGGCTCTGCGGGGCCGCGTGGGGGAATCGGTAGACCATGACCGCCTCCAGGTCTCTAGCGCGCCGCGAGCAGCTCGGAGCGCGAGAAGAAGAAGGATAGCTCGATTGCGGCGTTCTCGGGAGAGTCGCTGCCGTGGATGGCGTTGCGCTCGATCGACGAGCCGTACAGCTTGCGGATCGTCCCCTCCTCGGCCTTGGAGACGTCCGTCGCCCCCATGACCTGCCGCAGGTGGGCCACCGCGTTCTCCCGCTCCAGCGCCACCGGGATCACCGGACCGCTCGTCATGAACTCCACCAAGCTGCCGTAGAACGGCCGCTCCCTGTGCACCTCGTAGAAGGCCCGCGCCTGGGTCGCGGTCAGCCGCAGCATCTTGAGCCCCCGGACCGCGAAGCCCGCCTGCTCTAGGTGAGCGAGGATGTTCCCCGCGTTGCCGGCTCCCACGCTGTCCGGCTTCAGGATCGCCAACGTCATCTCCATACGGTCGTCATCTCCCTCTATGAATCAGGTCGGGCCGGGCAAACCGGCCGTGACAGGTTGATCGTTCAGGAGCCCTCCAGGGGCTCTCCCAGCACCTCGACGTCCCCCTCCGCCCCCTCGATCCGGAACGCCGTCCCCACCACCTCCGTCACGCCGTCCGGCCCCAGCAGCACCGCCGAGCTGGCGGGAATGCCGAGCCCGAACCGCACCCCGGCCCCGGCGAGCATCTTGCGCAGCCGCCGGTCGTGGCCGGGATCGAAGTTCGGCTCCACCACTCCCTCCGGCAGCCAGCCGAAGCCGGGGATCAGATCCCCCCGGAAGATGCTGCGGGCGAGCCTGCCGGCGCACTGCGCCGCGGCGGCGATCGCCACCACGATCCCGCCCTCGGCGATCTTCCGCGCCAGCGCCTCGGCGGCCGGCGTCTCCTGGAGCGCGTCGAGCAGGTGGTCCGTCACCCCGCCGCCGACGTAGACCGCCGCGACCTCCCGGATGCGCTCCGCGTTGCGGCCGCGCCGGCCGTCCCGCGACCGGTAGATGGGGATGATCTCCACCTCGCGGTCCCACTCCGCCTTCAGGTACTCGGCGAAGTGGCGGGGATAGTCGTTCGATCCGGACGCCGCCGGGATGAACCCCACCGGCCCGGGCGGCGTCCTCTCGATCCAGGCCTGATCCGCCTCCTCCGTCTCCCCGAAGCTGAACTCGCCGCCCCCCAGGAGCGCCAGCCAGCCGGTGCCGGGGATGCGTGGGATGTCACGCAGCATAACGTTTACCTGTCTTCATCGTTCGCGCTCTGAAGCCTCACCCCCTGGCCCCCTCTCCCTGACGGGAGAGGGGAAAACGCAGGCTTCGTTCTGATTCTTTCCCCCTCTCCTGTCAAGGAGAGGGGGCCAGGGGGTGAGGCTTCGCGGGCATGCGGCCGAACCGGGCCTACCCCCCCAGCGCCCGCGCCATCGTCTCGCCCATCGCCGCCGGCGATTCCACCACGTGGATCCCCGCCGCCCGCAGCGCCTCGAACTTCTCCGCCGCCGTGCCCTTGCCGCCGGAGATGATGGCGCCCGCGTGGCCCATCCGCCGCCCCGGCGGCGCGGTGCGGCCGGCGATGAAGCCCACCACCGGCTTCCGGCAGTTCGCCTGGACCCACTCGGCCGCAGCTTCCTCGGCGTTGCCGCCGATCTCGCCGATCATGATGACCCCCTGCGTCTCGGGATCAACCGTGAACTGCTCCAGCACGTCGATGAAGTTCGTGCCGTTGATCGGGTCGCCGCCGATGCCCACGCAGGTCGACTGCCCGAGCCCGACGTTCGAGAGCTGCCAGACCGCCTCGTAGGTCAGCGTTCCCGAGCGGGAGACGACTCCGACCGGGCCCTTCTTGTGGATATGCCCCGGCATGATGCCGATCTTGGCCATGCCCGGCGAGATGACGCCCGGGCAGTTCGGGCCGATCAGGCGCGTCGGATGGTCCCGCAGGAAGGCCTTCACCTTCAGCATGTCGTTGACCGGCACGCCCTCGGTGATGCAGACCACCAGCTCGATCTCGGCCGCGGCGGCTTCCAGGATGGCGTCGGCCGCGAACGGCGGCGGCACGAAGATCATCGATGCGTTGGCGCCGGTCGCTTCGCGGGCCTCGGCCACCGAGTCGAACACCGGGATGCCCTCGACGCTCTCGCCGCCCTTGCCGGGCGTGACGCCAGCCACCACCTTCGTTCCATAGTCGCGGCAGCCCAGGGCGTGGAAGGTTCCCTCCTTGCCGGTGATGCCCTGCACCAGCAGGCGCGTGGCGTTGTCCACCCAGATCGCCATGGCTACGCTCCTCCCCCCTTCGTCGCGGCCACCACCTTCTCGGCGGCGTCGGCCATGTCCTTCGCCACGAGGAACGGGAACGGCGCCTCGGCGAGGATGCGCCGCCCCTCCTCCACGTTCGTCCCTTCGAGGCGCACCACCACGGGGAGCTTGACGTCGCCCAGCTCCTCGATGGCTCCCACCACGCCGCGGGCGATGCGGTCCGTGCGCGCGATGCCGCCGAAGATGTTGATCAGGACGGCGCGCACGTTGGCGTCCGAGACCAGGATGCGGAACGCGTTCTTCACCGCCTCCTGCGAGGCGCCGCCGCCCACGTCGAGGAAGTTGGCCGGCTCGCCGCCGTAGAGCTTGATGATGTCCATGGTCGCCATGGCGAGCCCGGCGCCGTTGACCATGCAGGCGATGTTGCCGTCGAGCTTGATGTAGTTGAGGTTGAACTTGCTGGCCTCGACCTCGAGCGGGTTCTCCTCGGCCAGGTCGCGCATCTCCAGGACGTCCTTGTGGCGGAAGAGCGCGTTGTCGTCGAAGTTCATCTTGGCGTCGAGCGCCATCACGTCGCCCCCACCCGTCACCATGAGGGGGTTGATCTCGGCGAGCGAGGCGTCGGTGTCGAGATAGGCGGACACCAGGGCCGTCACCAGCTTGGCGGCCTTCGACGCCGTCTGGCCTTTCAAGCCGAGCCCACGCGCCACGGACCGGGCCTGGAACGGCTGGATGCCGAGGTGGGGATCGATCGCCACCCGGTGGATCGCCTTGGGATCGCGGGCCGCCACCTCCTCGATGTCCATGCCGCCCGCGGCGGACGCCATGACGACCGGCTTGCCCTGGGCGCGGTCCAGCGTGATCGAGAGGTACAGCTCCTGGGCGATGTCCGCGGTCTCCTCGACGAGCACCTTGCGGACGAGCTGCCCCTCGGGGCCGGTCTGATGGGTGACGAGCTGCATGCCGAGGATCTTGCCAGCCGCTTCGCGGGCTTCCTC
The DNA here is from genome assembly GCA_036399915.1 of Thermoanaerobaculia bacterium. Taxonomy (GTDB): domain Bacteria; phylum Acidobacteriota; class Thermoanaerobaculia; order Multivoradales; family UBA5704; genus DATARR01. The sequence continues at coordinate 7,325 of DASWME010000222.1, read as the reverse complement.
CGGCGATTTGGCGAGCTTGACGCCGCCCCCCTTGCCGCGCCCGCCGGCATGGATCTGGGCCTTGATGACGCACCGCCCGCCCAGTTCCTCGCAGATCCGGGCCGCCTCCTCCGCGCTGTCCGTCACCTTGCCCCGCGGGGTCGCCACCCCATATCGGCGCAGGATCTCTTTCGCCTGATACTCATGAATCTTCAAGACAATCTCCTCCGAGAAGGTTTCCCTGGAACCGGATTCGAGACTGGGATCCCCGCGAGGGGCTGGAGGCACCGGGCAGGCCGGGCCGGGGGGAGTGTATCAGAGGGGCAGAACGGGCAGGCGAGGCGTCGCCTTAGCCTGATTCGGATTCGTACCTGGCAATCAGCTCCCGGACGAGCGGCACCAACGCCGTGGGGACCTCCATCAGAGTACCGGTCCCCCCGGACAGAGCTGCCTCATGCTCGGCAGCCGCCTCCACATCCGTCTGGTTCTCGTAATACTCGATCAGCTCTCGCACCCGCTCCTCGTCCCAGCCGGTCGGAAATTTCTTCGGGTTCATCCTCATGTTGACGAGCTCATTGCACTTCGTGGCTTGGTCTAGGCATGCCAAGAAGCGAATGGTACCGCAATCCGGGGTGTGGCGTGTCTCCCAAGGTCGCATCTTACCCCATTTGTCGTCGGAAACAGGAATTGCTAGCATGCCCACCGATGACTCTGGCTTCAATCCTTGCGAACTCCATCAACTCGAAAGTCCGCAAGCGCGGGCTCCACTACTTCCGGGGAGGACGGGTGACTCTCACGGCCTGTGGCCCTGAAGAGGCCCGGGCAATCGTCTCCGGTTCCAGTGAATACGATGTCCTCTTGGCCCGTGACGCGCAGGCGATCCTGTCGTCCTGCTCCTGTCCGTACTTCGGCCGCGGCGAGCCCTGCAAGCATATCTGGGCGGCGATCCTGGCCGCGGACGCGAGAGGCGGCCTGCGGGGCTCCAACGGTACCCTGCCGAACCGGCTCACGGCGAAAGCAACGACGGAGAACCGGGGAGGCGGGGCCAGAGAGAACCGCGTCCGCCAGGAATCATCCCGTCCGAGTCCACCGCGCCCTGCTCCCCGGGCCCGCGCGGTCGCCCCCCGCCCTCCGGCTTGGCGCGAGACCCTGGACCGGCTCGTGCCGAGCGAATCTCCCGCTTCAGCGCCAGCAGCGGCACCTGCTAGAGAGATCCTGTACCTGCTGGACGCGCCTTCCACCCTCGAGAGCCAACAGCTCACGCTGGAAGTGTCGACCGCCCGGCGAAAGAACGACGGCTCCTGGGGGAAGCTCTACCGGCTGTATCTGAGCCGCGAAGACCTTTCCAGGATCCCGGATCCCGACGACCGGCAGATCCTCTCTCTGCTCGCCGGGGCAACGTATGGCGGGCTCTGGATGAAGTACTATCAGCCCTTCATCTCCGACTTGGTCCCGACGCACTGTGAGATCCCACTTTCGGCGGCGAGCGTCCTGTTGCCCATGCTCTGCGCCACCGGGCGGTTCCGGCTGCGCCTCGACTATGAGTCCGAAGCCCACGAACCCCTGGCATGGAACGGCGATGAGCCCTGGGAGCTCTGGCTGGAGGTCCGCGAAGACGGGAAGGGAGGGGACTGCCAGGTGGCCGCCGCCCTGCGCCGCGGTGAGGAGCGCCTGCCGCCCGGCCAGCCCGCGCTCGTGCTCCGCTCGGGGTTCGTGATCACCGCCGGCCAGGTTTCGCGCCTCGCCGGCGACGGTGGCTTTCGCTGGACGCCGCTGCTGCCCCCCGCCAAGCCCCTGCGAGTGCCGGCCGCGGAGCGGGACGATCTGATCGAGCGTCTCCTCGCCTCGCCCGACCTCCCCCGGCTCGACCTGCCGGAATCGATGCGTGTCAAGGAAGCGCGTCCGGTCCCCCGGCCGCGGCTGCGCCTGCTGGCCCCCGATCGCCATCCTCCTCACTGGCCGTGCGCGGAGCTCTCCTTCCTCTACGACGGTCGCGAGGTGCCGGACGGTGCCCCGGGCCGCAATCTTTATCTACGGGAGGAGCGGCGGCTGCTCCTCCGCGATCCCGGCGTGGAGCGGCGCCACGCAGAGCGCCTGAGAGAGGTGGGCTTCCGGCCGCCTGCCAAGTACGCGCAGCCCGGATCGGCTCCGCTGCGCATCGCTCCGACCCGCGTCCCCAAGGCCGTCACCGCGCTCCTCGCCGAAGGGTGGACGGTCGAGGCCGAGGGGAAGCTCTACCGCTCCGCCGGCAGGTTCAAGATGAAGGTCGCCTCCAGCGTCGACTGGTTCGAGCTGCACGGCGAAGCGGACTTCGACGGCGAGACGGTCCCTCTGCCCGAGCTGCTCGCCGCGCTCCGCCGCGGCGAGAGGTTCGTGCCCTTGAGCGACGGCAGCCTGGGAGTGCTCCCCGACGAGTGGCTGAAGCGCTTCGCGCCCATGGCCCGCCTCGGGGCACCTGACGGGGACCACCTGCGCTTCCGCCCCGCCCAAGCGGTCCTCCTCGACGCCTGGCTCGCGGACGAGCCGGAGGCGGCGTTCGATGAGACCTTCGAGCGTGCCCGCCAGCGCCTCCGCGCTTTCGCAGGCATCACGCCGGCCGCAGCGCCTCCGGGGTTCCGCGGCGAGCTGCGCGGCTACCAGCGCGCCGGCCTGGGATGGCTCCACTTCCTGCGCGACTTCGGCTTCGGCGGCTGCCTGGCGGACGACATGGGGCTCGGCAAGACCGTGCAGGTGCTCGCGCTCCTCGAAACCCGCCGCGCCGAGAAAGGGCTGCCTCCATCCCTGGTGGTGGTGCCGCGGTCGCTGGTCTTCAACTGGCTGGCCGAGGCCGCGCGCTTCACGCCGCGGCTGCGCGTCCGCGATCACACCGGCACCGGCCGTGCCCGGAACGGCGATCCCTTCGCTGGTTGCGACCTGGTGCTCACCACCTACGGCACGCTCCGCCGGGACGTGGCAACACTGCGGCAGACGGAGTTCGACTACGTCATCCTGGACGAGGCGCAAGCGATCAAAAACGCCGACAGCCAGACGGCCAAGGCCGCCCGCCTGCTGCGCGGCCGGCACCGCCTGGCGCTGACCGGCACGCCGGTCGAGAACCATCTGGGAGAGCTGTGGAGCCTGCTCGAGTTCCTCAACCCCGGCCTGCTGGGGGCCTCTCCCCTCCTCGCCGCGGGCTCCGTGGAGCTGCGCGACCCGGACCCCGAGATCCTGGAGCTGCTCGCCCGCGCCCTTCGCCCCTTCATCCTGCGCCGCACCAAGGAACAGGTCGCCCCGGAGCTGCCCGCCAAGGTCGAGCAGACGCTCTTCTGCGAGCTGCCGCCCGGGCAGCGACGCCTCTACGACGAGCTGCGCGATCACTACCGCGGCGCGCTCGGCGCCCGCATCGGCGAGCAGGGCCTCGCGCGCTCGAAGATCCTGGTCATCGAAGCGTTGCTGCGCCTGCGCCAGGCTGCCTGCCATCCCGGCCTCCTGGACCGCGGCCGCACGGGCGAGCCCTGCGCCAAGCTCGACCTCCTCCTTCCCCAGCTCCGCGAGGTCCTCGACGAGGGGCACAAGGCGCTGGTCTTCTCCCAGTTCACCAGCTTCCTCGCCCTCCTGCGCGAGCAGCTCGACCGCGAGGGGGTCCCCTACCTCTATCTCGACGGCCGCACCCACGACCGCCGCGAGCGGGTGGAAGCGTTCCAGTCCGACCCTGGCTGCCGGCTCTTCCTGATCAGCCTGAAAGCGGGAGGATTGGGGCTCAACCTGACCGCCGCCGACTACGTCTACCTGCTCGACCCGTGGTGGAACCCGGCCGTCGAGTCCCAGGCTATCGACCGCGCCCACCGCATCGGGCAGCGGCGGCCGGTCTTCGCCTGCCGGATCGTCGCCCGCAACACCGTCGAGGAGAAGATCCTGGAGCTTCAGAAGAGCAAGCGAGAGCTCGCCGACGCCGTCATCCAGGCCGACCAGAGCCTTCTCGCCCGCCTCAGCCGCGAGGATCTGGAGCTGCTGCTGTCGTGAGCGGGAGGCAGCGTGCTCAAGGAGGTCCGCGGCAAAACCGGCCTTGTCGTAAGGCGCCCGGGTAAAATGGAGCGTTGGAGCCGCAGTTGAAGTAGCGATCCGCGTCCAGAGAAAGGTGGCAACGATGAGAAGGTGGATCACCCTCGCCAGTTGTCTCCTCTTCACCTTCGGCGCCGCTCCCCAGGCGAGCGCTCCCGTTGAGATCCGCGAATGGCCGGTCCCCTGGAAGGACACGCGGCCCCGCGATCCGGCGGTCGACGGCCAAGGGCGCGTCTGGTTCGTCGGCCAGACAGGCGACTACATCGGACGTCTCGATCCGGCATCGGGAAAGTTCGAGCGCTTCGATCTCGAGCCGGGGACCGGGCCGCACAACCTGATCGTCGGGCCGCACGGCGACATCTGGTTCGCGGGCAACCGCAAGGGGTACATCGGCCGGCTCGATCCGAAGAGCGGCAAGATCGCCAAGATTCCGATGCCGGAGCCCGAGGCGAAGGACCCGCACACGCTCGTGGCGGCCCCCAACGGCGACATCTGGTTCACGGTGCAGTTCGGCAGCTATGCGGGAAAGCTGGAGCCGAAGAGCGGCAAGGTCCGGCTCGTCAAGGTCCCGACTCCCGGCGCCCGTCCCTATGGCATCGTCGTCGACTCCTCAGGCAGGCCATGGTTCAACGAGTTCGGGACGAACGCCCTCGGCTCGATCGATCCCAGGACGATGAAGCTTGCGGAGCACCGTCTCCCCGATCCGGCCGCGCGTGGACGCCGCATCGCCATCGTGGACGGCGGCATCTGGTACGTGGACTACGCGCGGGGCTTTCTCGCCCGCTTCGATCCCGGGAGCGGCAAGGTCGAGGAATGGCAGACGCCCGGCGGGGCCGGCTCCCTCCCCTACGCCATGACCAACGACCACCGCAGCCGGCTCTGGTTCGTCGAGACCGGCCCCCAGCCCAACCGGCTCATCGGCTTCGATCCAAAGACCCGCCGCTTCTTCTCGACCACCGAGATCCCGAGCGGCGGCAGCACGGTCCGCCACATGATCTTCGACCCGCGGGCGAAGGCGATCTGGTTCGGAACGGACAAGAACACGATCGGGCGGGCGCGGGTGCCGTAGCTCGCCCGGTCGATCCGCTGTCTCAGTCTGAAAGCGGCGGGCCCGCGGGAGACGCGCACCCGCCGCGATGAGGACTTCAGGCTTCTTCAGGCCGCCATCGCCAGGGCGGGAGGCCCACACCAGTCAGAGCGGCGGTCGGAGGACAGCCTGAAACAGGTCGGGCATACCAGGATCTCGCGCACGGTCTCGCGGCCGACTCCTCCTGGATCGTCGGTGTGCTTCTTCCGCCCGTCTTTTCTGAACCGGTTCGCCTTCGGTCGGAACGGGTACTCCCGCCTTCGCGTCTCAACCTGTCGAATTGCGGGAGTATTCGCGGGAACGACTCCACCACAGATCTGGCATCGGTACACTCGCCACAGCCTGGATGCCGAAGCCAGTTCTAGACGGAAAATCGGCCTTTAATCTTGCAACTTTTCCCCCGATTTAGGCGAAAATTCTCTGGAGACCCCTGGGAGATGGGTATCGCCCGGTGGCCCGACCTGTTGAAGTACGGGTTTTGCGGGGCAAGGCAGAGCCGAGTCCATACCGTGGCTCACTGTCATACCGGTGGGAGCCCGTTATCCAAGAAGGCGGCACCTATCTCTCTGCAGTCTGGAACCGCTTCTCTGCACGCTCAGGAAATAATGGTTAGAATTCCATGAGATGTCGCAGGTCTTCATCTGCTATCGCAGGGATGACACGTCGGGTCATGCGGGAAGGTTGCGCGAGTTCCTGGCCCGGAGACTCGGTGCCGAGAAGGTCTTCATGGATCTCTGGAGTCTCGGTCCGGGGGCCGACTTCATCGCAGCCATCGAGGAGAAGGTCGGTTCCTCCGAGGCTCTGATCGCACTGATCGGGAAACACTGGCTGGATCTGCGGGGCGCCACCGGCAACCGGCGGCTGGAGGATTCAGAGGACGCAGTGCGTTTGGAGATCGCCACCGCCCTACGGCGCGGCATCCGGGTGATCCCCGTGCTGGTCGAAGGCGCGGCCATGCCCCCCGCAGGCAGCCTGCCACCTGACTTGGCGCCTCTGGTCCGGCTCAACGCCCTGAATCTCGGCAATGAGCACTGGGACGACGACTGCCGACGATTGCTGCAGGCCCTCACGCCGCCACGGATTCCGCGGTCGCGGATCGGTTTCCGGCCAGCCCTCGCGGCGCTCGCGCTGGCGCTCGCCATCCTGGTCCCTGCCTCTCCGCGCCCGAGAGAGATCCTGCCGGCGAAGGCGGACGTGCCCATCCTGGGCATTCTCCCGTTCGAGAACCTTACCGGGGACCCGGCCGCGGAATGGTTGGGCGGCGGGCTCGCAACGCTCCTCACCGATACCCTGACCAGCTCCAACAATGTTGCCGTGGTTTCGGCGCGCCGAATGGCGGCTCTGTACAGCGCTGGCCAGGACGAAAGCTCTCTGCGTCGGATCGCAGCCGCCGCCGGGATCCGCTACCTCTTGACCGGTCATGTCGAGTCCGGGCCCACCTCGCTGAAGCTGGTCATCCGGTTGCAGGCGATCGGAACCGATCGTGAAAAAACCTGGACTCTCTACGGCAGCCCGAAGTCGCTCCTCGGCAAGGGGGGCGAGATCGTGGCCTTCGCAAGGCAGGGAATGGGGCTGGCCCCTCTGGAGCGGGTCGGGGCGCTCGCCGCGGACTTTTACACCAGCAACTTGGAAGCGTATCGAGACTACGTCGCGGGCCTGCAGGCCCTGCAGGAGTATCGATACGAGGAGGCGGCGCGCTCGTTTCGGGCGGCGCTGCAGGAAGAGCCGGGCTTCACGGTGGCGCGCTATCGGCTGGCCCAGACGTTCGCAATCACGGGCAGGACGCGAGAGGCTCTCCAGCTCATCCGCCAAGCGGAACAGGAGGTACGCGGCCTCTCCGGCCGCGAGGCAGGTTACATTCGAGCTGCCGCGCTCTATTTTTCCCGTGACTCCGGAGCCATCGAGGCTTACCGCAAGCTCGTCGAGAGCTTCCCGTACGACATCGAAGCCCACCAACTCAGGGCTCAGGTGCTGAGCGAATCCGGCCTCTACGAGGATGCGTTGAGAGAATGGAACGTCATGCGCAATCTGGAGCCGGACCTCTACACCACCTGGAATTTCCTGGGAGATGTGTATCTGCGGACGGGAAAGTTCGACGAGGCTGTCCGGTACCTGCGGCAGTCCCTCGCGCTCGATGCGCGCCGGCCCGACACGCGGGAGACGCTGGGCAACGCCTACCGGGCGCTCGGACGTTTCGATGCCGCTGCGGCCGAGTACG
>DASWME010000221.1:0-26036 GCA_036399915.1 Thermoanaerobaculia bacterium | reverse complement strand
GCCGGGCGGGGGGGCCCGGCTTCCCCCAAGATGCCGCGCGGCGATGTCCTGCCGTGGGGTCGGAGGGGTGAAAGACCGTGTCCGTCCCTCGCTTAAGGCAAAGGGAATGCCACCCCGAAAAAGCCTGCAAATCAGGGTTTTCCCTTCAGCGCCGATCTCCCGGGTGAACCATGGCGCGAACAGCTCTGTCCTCTGGGAAAGACAGGCTTGCCCCGAAGCGAAGGCGCGTCTCCCTGGCACCCGGATTGCTGGACCTGCCCTGGAGGCTGACGCAGGACGCCGGGTGCGGTAAGCTCGCGCCCCGAGTTGAGAAAGGAGTGTCGGCGAGGATGGAGAGTCTGTCTCAGCGGTAGGCGAACAGCCATCCACTTCTACCAAGTGGGCACTCATGGTCAAGACCCCTGATCTGGAAATCGCCGATCCGGCGACTGGCACGCACGCCCAGAACGTCGGCCAGGCCATCCCCGCCCCTGAGCCGGGCGCGTTCTTCGGCCATCCACCAGGCCTGTCGACCCTCTTCTTCACCGAAATGTGGGAGCGGTTCAGCTACTACGGCATGCGGGCCATCCTGCTGCTCTTCATGACGGCCGCTGCAGCGGAGGGGGGCTTGGGATGGGACGCGGCCAAGGCCGGGCCCATCTACGGTCTCTACACGGCCATGGCCTATCTGGCGGCCCTCCCCGGAGGCTGGATCGCCGACCGGCTGATCGGGCAGCGGCGGGCCGTGCTGGTGGGCGGCGTCATCATCGCCCTGGGCCATGTGAGCCTGACCTTCCACAGCCTTGCGACCTTCTACCTCGGGCTGGTCCTGATCGTCATGGGAACGGGGCTGCTGAAGCCGAACATCAGCACCATGGTCGGCTCGCTCTACACGCCCGAAGACGCGCGGCGGGACGCCGGCTTCTCGATCTTCTATATGGGGATCAACCTGGGTGCCTTCGCGGCACCCCTGGTCTGCGGCTTCCTCGCCCAGAGCACCCAGTTCCGGTCCTTCCTGGCGAGCCACGGTTTCAACCCGGCGAACAGTTGGCATTGGGGCTTCGGCGCGGCGGCCGTGGGCATGACCCTGGGCCTCATCCAGTACGTGCTCGGCGGACGCCGCCTCGGCCGCGCGGGGCTCCCGTCGGCCGCGGGATCGGCGGCGCGTGCCAAGGATCGACGCGCTCTGCTCCTGGGGGTAGGAACCGTGGCCGGCCTGATCGTCCTCCTGGCCCTGCTGCGGCTCTCCGGGGTGATCGCCTTCACCGCCGCCGATGTCGCGAAATACGCGGGCTACGGCCTGCTGCTCATCCCGATCATCTACTTCGCCTATCTCTTCAGCCGGCCCTGGACCCCGGAAGAGAGGAAGCACCTCTGGGCCATCGTGCTCTTTTTCGTCTTCGCCGCCCTGTTCTGGTCTGCTTTCGAGCAGGCAGGCTCGACACTGAACCTCTTCGCCGAGCGCTTCACCCGCACCACTTTCCTCGGCTTCGACTACCCCGCTTCCTGGTTCCAGTCGGTCAACTCCGCGTTCATCTGGATGCTGGCGCCCGTCTTCGCCTGGCTCTGGATCGCCCTCGGCCGACGGCGGCGCGAGCCATCGAGCCCGACGAAGTTCACCTACGGCCTCTTCTTTGTGGGGATCGGCTTCCTGGTGATGGTAGGGGCGGCACTGGCTTCGGGGCCCCAGGGAGCGCGGGTCAGCCCCGGGTGGCTCCTCACCGTCTACCTGCTGCACACCGTCGGCGAGCTCTGCCTGAGCCCGGTGGGCCTCTCCACCATGACCAAGCTCGCTCCGGCCCGCGTCGTCAGCCAGATGATGGGCGTCTGGTTCCTCGCCAGCTCGCTGGGCAACTTCGTGGGCGGCCAGGTGGCGGGCGTATTTGAGAAATTCCCCCTGCCCTGGATCTTCGGCTCGGTCTTTGGGGTCTGCATGCTTTTCACGCTGATCGCCGTCGTCCTGATCCGCCCCATCCGCCGGCTGATGGGGGAGGTCCATTAGGACGACTCTGGAAAGCGAGGTGAAGATGAGCACAACAGCGATCGCCCGTCCAGCCCTGGGAGCCGAGGCCGTCACGGCCAAGCACCCGCCCGGGCTCTACGTCCTCTTCTTCACCGAGATGTGGGAGCGCTTCAGCTTCTACACGGTGGGCGGGATGTGGACCCTCTACGTGCAGAACGCCGATCAGGGATTCGGCTACACCCAGGACCGCGCCACCAGCATCTGGTCCTACTACCTGATGTTCGTCTACGCGAGCCCCCTGGTCGGCGGCTGGCTCGCCGACCGCAAGCTCGGGTACCGGAAATCCGTCATGCTCGGCGGCCTCTTCTTCATGGCGGGCCATGCCCTGCTCGCCGTCCCCAAGATCGAAGGGGTCATGTTCCTGGCCCTGGCCTGCCTGGTCATCGGCAACGGCTTCTTCAAACCCAATGTCTCGGCCATGGTGGGCAACCTCTATCCGGAGGGGAGCCATCTCAAGGACCGCGCCTACAACATCTTCTATATGGGCATCAACATCGGCGCCTTCCTCGCCCCGGTGGTCGCCGAGTTCATGACACGGAAGTTCGGCTACCACCCCGCTTTCTTCATGGGCGCCCTTGGCATGGTGATCTCCGTCTCGGTCCTCTGGCTTTTCAAGCGACACGTCGAGGCGGCCGACCGTCCGGGGCTGAAGGCGCCGTCCTCGGCCGCGGCTGTCGCGGTGGACGCCCCGCCCAAGGGCATCAGCCATCAGAACCCGATCGACCTGGTCCCCGACTCGCGGCGGATTCTAGCCTTGATCGTCATCTTCATCATCGTCATTGTCTTCTGGATGGTCTTCCACCAGAACCAGTCGACCTGGACCTACTGGGCCAACGACAACACCGACTGGGAGGTCAGCGGCATCATCTCGAACGCCATCAACCCGGCTTGGGTGATCCTGCTGACCTTCCCCCTGATCTGGTTCTGGGGCGTCCTCGACGCGCGGGGCAGGGAGCCTTCGACGCCCACCAAGATGGCGATCGGCATGTGCCTGACGGGCGCCGCGTACTTTGTGATGTACGCCGCCGGCAAGGCGGGCGGCGACGTCGGCAGGGTCTCCCCGTGGTGGCTGATCAGCGCCTACGGCGTGATCACGCTTGGCGAGCTGATGCTCTCGCCGATGGGCCTGTCGCTGGTCTCGAAGGTGGCTCCGATCCGGCTGCGCGGCCTGATGATGGGCGGCTGGTTCCTCGCCACCGCGATCGGCAACAAGCTGACCGGCGTCGGCGTCTTGTGGGACGACATGCCGCACTCCACCTTCTTCGCCATGCTGGGCGGTCTGTCGCTCTTCATGGCACTAGTGCTGGCCCTGCTGCTGCGGCCGCTGAAGAAGGCGATGCCGGGGGTGTAGGCCCTACAGCCGCACCTGCATCCCCAGCTCGACCACGCGGTTGACCGGGATGCGGAAGAACTCGGGCGGGCGCTGGGCGTTGCGGGTCATGGCGGCGAAGAGCGTCTCGCGCCAGAACGCCATGCCCGGCTTCTTGCTCGGGATCAGGTTCTCGCGGCTCAAGAAGAAGGTCGTGGACATCGCGTGGAGCTCGAGCCCCTTCTCCTTGAGGAGCTCCAGCACCTCCGGCACCCCCGGGGTCTCCATGAAGCCGTAATGGGCGATCACCCGGTAGAACTCCTTGCCCAGCGGCTGGACCTCGATCCGCTCCTCCGGTGGCACCGCCGGCACCTCCTCGGTCTGCAACGTCAGCAGGATCACCTTCGAGTGCAGCACCTTGTTGTGCTTGAGGTTGTGGAGCAGGGCGGTGGGGGTGCCCTGCGGGTCGCGGGACATGAACACCGCCGTGCCGGGGACACGCGGCGGCACCTTGGGCCGGACGCTGGCGACGAACTGCTCGAACGGCAGGGCTCCCTGCTCCAGGCGCTCGGAGAGGATCTGGCGACCCTTCTTCCAGGTGGACATCAGTGTATAGACCACGACGCCGACGGCCAGCGGGAACCAGCCGCCGTCCGCGATCTTGATGATGTTGGCGCCGAAGAAGGAGCTGTCGAGGACCAGGAAGAGCGCGGCGACGGGGATCACCAGCGCCGCTCTCCAGCCCCAGAGCCGGACGGCGACGACGGCGGCGAGGAGGGTGGTGATGACCATCGTCGCCGTGACCGCGACGCCGTAGGCCGCCGCGAGGTTGGTGGACTTCTGGAAGCCGATCACCAGCCCGAAGGTCGAGAGCATGAGCAGCCAGTTGATCGACGGGATGTAGATCTGCCCGATCTCCCGGCCGGAGGTGTGGACGATCTCGATCCGCGGGATGTAGCCGAGCTGCACGGCCTGCCGGGTCAGCGAGAAGGCCCCGGAGATCACGGCCTGGGAGGCGATGATGGTGGCCGCCGCGGCGAGGGCGACCATCGGATAGAGGACCCACCCGGGAGCGAGCCGTCGCGACAGCTCGTAGAAGGGGTTTACGACGGCGTCCGGATGGGTCACCAGCAGCGCTCCCTGGCCGAAGTAGTCGAGCATCAGCGCGGGGAGCACCAGGGAGAACCAGGCGAGCCGGATCGGCCGCCGTCCGAAGTGCCCCATGTCGGCGTAGAGCGCCTCGCCGCCGGTCACCACCAGGAAGACCGAGCCGAGCACCAGGAAGCCGTGCCACCCGTTGTCCAGGAAGAAGCGAACGGCGTGCAGCGGATTGATCGCGGCGAGGACAGACGGGACGCGCCCGACCCAGAGGACGCCCAGGATCCCCAGCGTCAGGAACCAGAGGATCATCACGGGACCGAACAGGGCACCGATGCCGGCCGTCCCGCGCTTCTGGATCAGGAACAGGACGAGCAGGATGGCGAGAGTGATCGGCACCACGTAGGGGTTGAAGAACGGCGTCGCCACCTCGAGCCCCTCGACCGCGGAGAGCACCGAGATGGCCGGCGTGATCATGCCGTCGCCGTAGAGCAGGGCGGCCCCGAAGAGACCGAGCGCCACCAGCACCCAATGGCCGCCCCGCGCCTCCCGGAACCGGGGCGGCACCAGAGACATCAGCGCCAGGATGCCCCCCTCGCCCCGGTTGTCGGCGCGCATCACGAAGATCAGGTACTTGATGGAGATGATGACGATCAGCGACCAGAAGACCAGCGACAGCACGCCGAGGACGTTGTCGTGGCTCGGCGGCACGGCGTGTGGGCCGTGAAAGCACTCGCGCAACGCGTACAGGGGACTGGTGCCGATGTCGCCGTAGACGATCCCGAGAGCGCCCAGCGACAGGCCCAGGAGGCGTCGCAGATCGGTTGACTCGTGACTCTGGTTCCTGCTCATGGGCTCAAACGCCCAACGCTATCATAGCGCCTCTAGAGACGTGTTTGCCTCTACAGCTGCACCTGCATCCCCAGCTCCACTACGCGGTTGACCGGGATGTGGAAGAACTCGGGGGGACGCTGGGCGTTGCGGGTCATGGCGGCGAAGAGCGTCTCGCGCCAGAGCGCCATGCCCGGCTTCCTGCTCGGGATCAGGTTCTCGCGGCTCAGGAAGAAGGTCGTGGTCATCTCGTCCAGCTCGAGCCCCGTCTCCTTGAGCAGCTTCAGCACCTCCGGCACGCCGGGAGTCTCCATGAAGCCGTAGTGGGCGATCACCCGGTAGAACTCCTTGCCGAGCGGCTCGACCTCCAGCCGCTCCTCGGGCGGCACCGCCGGCACCTCTTCGGTCTGCATCGTCAGCAGGATCACCTTCGAGTGCAACACTTTGTTGTGCTTGAGGTTGTGGAGCAGGGCGGTGGGTGTGCCCTGCGGGTCCCGGGACATGAACACCGCCGTACCGGGGACGCGCGGCGGCATGTCGGGCTTGACGCTGGCCACGAACTGCTCGAACGGCAAGGCGTCTTCCTGCAGCCGCTCGACCAGGATTTGGCGCCCCTTCTTCCAGGTGGACATCAGCGTATAGACCACGACGCCGACCAGCAGTGGGAACCAGCCGCCGTCCGGCACCTTGATGATGTTGGCGCTGAAAAAAGAGCTGTCGACGAAGAAGAAGATGGCCGCGACCGGGGCCACCAGCCCCAATTTCCAGCCCCACCGCCGGAGGGCGACGACAGTGGCAAGGGTCGTGGTGATGATCATCGCCCCCGTGACCGCGACCCCGTAGGCGGCGGCGAGATTCGTGGACTGCTGAAAGCCGAGCACCAGCCCGAAGGTCGAGAGCATGAGCAGCCAGTTGATGGACGGGATGTAGATCTGCCCGATCTCCTGGCCCGAGGTGTGGACGATCTCGATCCGCGGGATGTAGCCGAGCTGCACGGCCTGCCGGGTCAGCGAGAAAGCCCCGGAGATCACGGCCTGGGAAGCGATGATGGCGGCCGCCGTCGCGAGGACGACCATCGGGTACAGCAACCCGGGGGCGAGCCGGCGCGTCAGCTCGAAGAAGGGGTTCTCGGCGGCGTCCGGATGGGTCACCAGCATCGCCCCCTGGCCGAAGTAGTTGAGCACCAGCGCGGGGAGGACGATCAGGAACCAGGTCATGCGGATCGGCCGCCGCCCGAAGTGCCCCATGTCGACGTAGAGCGATTCTCCGCCGGTAACGACCAGGAACACCGATCCGAGCACGAGGAAGCCGCTCCAGCGGTTGTCCAGGAAGAAGCGCACCCCGTGCCAGGGAGTGACCGCCGAGAGTACGGAAGGGACGCGCACGATCCAGAAGACGCCCAGAACGGCCAGCGTCAGGAACCAGAGGATCATCACCGGGCCGAACAGCGCGCCGATGCCCGCCGTGCCGCGCTTCTGGATGAGGAACAGGACGAGCAGGATGACCAGGGTGATCGGCACCACATAGGGATTGAAGAACGGCGTGGCCACCTCGAGGCCTTCGACCGCGGAGAGCACCGAGATCGCCGGCGTGATCATGCCGTCGCCGTAGAGCAGGGCGGCGCCGAACAGGCCGAGCGCCACCAGGATCCAGTGGCCGCCGCGCACCTCCCGCAGCCGCGGCGGCACCAGCGACATGAGCGCCAGCACCCCTCCTTCGCCCCGGTTGTCGGCGCGCATCACGAAGACCACATATTTGATGGAGATGATGACGATCAGCGACCAGAACACCAGCGACAGCACGCCGAGGACGTTGTCGTGGCTCGGCGGGACGGCGTGCTCGCCGTGGAAGCACTCGCGCAGCGCGTACAGGGGGCTGGTGCCGATGTCACCGTAGACGACGCCGAGGGCGCCGAGGCTCAGGCCCAGGAGGCGTCGCAGGTCGGTAGGTGCGGAGGTCTCTTGGCGGGTCATGGGCTCGGGAAGCCCGACGCTATCACACGCTTCCGCCCGTCAGGCGGCTCGTCCCGGGGGAATGCAGGAAACGGACCTGCCCTGGTAATTTTCGCCCAACGAACAGGGCGGCCCCCGCGGGAGCCGCCCCTATGACCTGAAGGCTTGGACGCGGACGGCTCAGGCTTCCTGCATCGCCTCGACGTTGATCGAGCTCTCGGCGAGTTGGGTCAGCTTCTTGTCGGTTTCCCCTTCCTCTTCGAGGGTCTGCTGCAGGAGCTTGGCGTGCTCGTTCTCGCCGAGCAACTGGGCGTAGGTGCGGGCCGTGCCGTAGGCGGCGATCTCGTAGTGCTCGACCTTCTGGGCGGCGCCGATCAGCGCGGCGTCGAGCACCTCGGGATCCACGTCCTCCTGCATGATCTCCTTGCCCTCTTCGAGCAGCCCCTCCATGCCCTTGCACTTCTTGCCGCGGGAGCTCTTGCCCAGCTTCTCGAAGATGCGGTCCAGGCGCTCGACCTGCTTCTCCGTCACCCGGAGGTGCTCCTCGAAGGCCTTCTTCAGCTGCTCGTTGCTGGCCTTCTTCGCCATCCTCGGCAGAGCCTGGAGAATCTGCTTCTCGGCGCTGTACAGGTCCTTGAGGTCCTCCACGTAAAGCTTCCTAAGGGAATCGATCTCCATGTTGCACTCCTTTTTTCCATACAGGCGCCATTGCCCTCAGCCGTTTTGTGAGCAAGAGCGGTGCCATGGAGATCGCGCTCCGAGGACCGGCCTCTACAGCGCCTCGAGCACCTCCTCCTCCCCGTCCCCCTGGAGCTTGCCCACCCAGACGTCGAGCACCTTGCCGTTGTTGTCCACGAGCAGCACGGTCGGGGTGCCCGGCACCTTGATGGCCGAGAAGTCGAGCGGCACCATGCCGTCCGGCCGCACGCCGGCTTCCGCGAACTTCTTGCCCTCCTCAGCCTTCATCTGCTCGGCGGGCACGGCGGCGATGAACTTCACTGGCGAGTTCTTCCGGTCCCGATGCTCGATGACTTTCTTGTAGAACGGCAGGCTCTCGTTGCAGAAGTGACACGTCGGCGAGACGGCGACCACCAGGGCCTTCTGGGTGCCGGCGGGCACCACCGCCTTCAACTGGTCGAAGCGCTCGCCCTTCTCGACCTGCGGCGGCGCTCCCGGCGGGCGGGGCGGGAAGAACTGGTTGCGGATTAGCACCACCGCCGCGATGGCGCAGACGACGATGATGGCGATGTTGGCGGCGGTATCGAGCGAGCTCTTCTTCGGGTTTGCTGGTTCCATAGTCTCTTTTCTCCTGGCGATGCGGCGCGGACCGGCGGAGGCTGCGGCGGTCCCCTGCGCCTTTTCAGTACTCGCGGCGAGGGTAGCACAGCCGCCCCCGCTCCCGTCATCCACGGATTGACAGCTCCGGCCAGATGGTGCAGCGTACGCCCGCAACCCCCAACCGGACCTGCGCGCCTCTCTCCTCACCCGAAAGAGGTGCCCGAGGAGCGAGAAAGCGATCATGGCCTCCGAACCGCCCGTCTATCCGCCCCCCTCCCGGCGCGAGATCTGGAGCTGGGCGATGTTCGACTTCGCCAACAGCAGCTATACGACGGTGATCGTCACAGTGGCTTTCGGCGTCTACTTCACCCGCCTGGTGGCGCCGCCCGGCCGGGGGGACTCGCTCTGGGGTTGGGCCATCGCGGCGGGGAACCTGATCGTCCTGCTGCTGTCGCCCATCGTAGGGGCGGTGGCCGACGACTCGGGCCGCAAGAAGCTCATCCTCTTCTTCACCTATGCCACCTGCGTGGCGGGCACGGCGTTGCTCTACTTCGCCACCCCGGGCCGCGTCGGCCTGGCCCTCGCCATGTTCGTCCTCTCCTTCGTGGGCTTCTCCTTCGGGGAGAACCTGGCCGGCGCCTTCCTGCCCGAGATCTCGACGCCGGAGAACATCGGCCGCATCTCGGGCCTGGGCTGGGGGCTCGGCTACTTCGGAGGGCTCGGCTCTCTACTCCTCGTCCAGCCCCTGCTGGCCGGCGACTTCGCGGCCGCGAACCTCCCCAACCTGCGCCTCGCCTGGCTGGCGACCGCCCTGTTCTTCCTCGTGGCAGCCCTGCCCACCTTCCTCTTCCTGAAAGAGCGGGCGCCGCGCGGCAGGGGATCGGCCCGCCAGTACGTGCGCGACGGCTTCCGCCGGCTCGCCGAGACCGCCCGGTCGGTGCGCCACTTCTCGGAGATCGTCCGCTTCCTCTGCGTCTTCTTCCTCTACTACGCCGGGCTCACCTCGGTGGTGGCCTTCGCCGGGATCTACGCCGCCAACACCCTGGGCTTCACGTTCAAGGAGCTGGTCCTCCTCTTCATCCTCCTCCAGCTCTCCTCGGCTGGCGGGGCCTTCCTCTTCGGCTTTATCCAGGACCGCATCGGCGCCACGCGGACGATCCAGATCGCGCTCGTCCTCTGGATCCTGGTCTGCGCTGGCGCCTGGTTCGTCCAGAGCAAGGCGGCCTTCTGGGGCGTAGCCCTCTTCGCCGGCCTGGGGATCGGCTCGCTCCAGTCGGCGTCCCGCGCCATGGTGGGCCTGTTCTCGCCGCGGGAGAAGACCGGCGAGTTCTTCGGCTTCTGGGGCCTCTCGAAGACGGCGGCCTACATGGTCGGCCCGGCGATCTTCGGATACATCTCCTCCGCCACCGGCTCGCAGCGCACCGCCATGCTCTCGACCGCCTTCTTCTTCATCGCCGGCCTCGCCGGCATGGCCTTCATCGACGAGCGGCGGGGCCACGCCGAGGCGGCGGCGTGGGACGCCCTTTCCCCCGCCCGACCCCTCACCACCCCTTCCCCTCCTCTCCCACCGCACTCCCGCCCACCGGGAGAGGAGGGGCTGCAGCAAGACCTCTCCTCATCGTTCCCCTCTCCCGGTTGGGGGGAGGGCGATGGGAGAGGGGCCAGGGGTGAGGGATCGGGCGGGGGAGAGAAAGGATGAGGGGGGTGAAGCCCCGCCCCTCGCCCCTCCTCCTCCGCCTCGTCCGCCTCGTCCTCAGGATCTTCTTCCGCGAGGTCGAAGTCGTCGGCGCCGAGCGCATCCCGCCCGGCCGCCCCCTCGTGCTGGCGGCCAACCACGTCAACGGGTTGATCGATCCGCTGCTGCTCCTGGGGCCGCTGCCAGTCCCTCCCCGGTTCCTCGCCAAGAGCACCCTATGGAAGATCCCGGTCGTCCGCCCCTTCCTCGGCCTGGCCGGAGCGATCCCCGTCTACCGCCGGCAGGACGAGGGGGCGGACCTCGCGAGGAACGCCGAGACCTTCGCCCGCTGCCACGAGCTGCTCGCCCGGGGTGGCGCGCTCGCCCTGTTCCCCGAGGGGAAGAGCCACAGCGAGCCGGCCCTCCAGCCGCTCAAGACCGGCGCGGCCCGCATCGTCCTCGAAGCCGAGGGCAAGTTCCCGGGGCTCGGCACGCGCATCGTGCCCGTGGGCCTTCTCTTCGACGCCAAGGAAGCCTTCCGCTCCCGCGCCCTGGTGCAGGTGGGCGAGCCCATCGACCCTGCGCCGGAGGTGGAGATCGCCCGGCGCGATCCGGTAGCGGCCGTGCGGGCGCTGACCGACCGCATCGACGAGGCCCTGAAGGACGTCACCCTCAACTACGAAACCTGGGAAGACGCCCGGCTGATCGCCCGCGCCGCGGACCTCTACCGTCGGAGATCGCCCGAGCTGCCGGGGCGGGGGAGGCTCTCCGAGAGCGTCGCCTTCCGGCGGGCCTTCCTCGAGGGCTACCACGACCTCCGGGCGCGCCACCCCGAGCGCATCGCCGCGGTTGCTGACGCCGTGCGGGACTACGACCGCCTCCTCCACGCCTTCCGCCTGCGGGACGACCAGGTGGCCGCCGCCTATCCGCCCTCGCCGGTCCTACGCTTCATCGTCCGGGCCCTGCTGCGCCTCCTCGTCCACCTGCCCGTCGCGGTGGTGGGCACCGTCCTTACCTGGCCCGTCTACCGCTTGGTGGGAGCCATCGTCCGCCGCGCCACCCGCAACCCCGATCAGGTCGCGACCCTCAAGGTCTTCGGGGCCTTGTTCCTCTTCCCCCTGGCCTGGATCGCCGAGGGCTGGCTCCTCGGCCGCTGGCTCAGGGGCTGGATCGGCGCCGCAGTGGCCCTCCTCGCGCCCTTCGCCGCCTACGGCGCCCTCCTCTTCCACGATCAGCGCGCCGTCTTCTGGCGGGAAGCCCGCGCTTACCTGATCCTGCGGACGCGGAGGCGCCTCGTCACCGAGCTGAAGGCGCGCCGGGAGGCGGTGCTGCGGGAGATCGAGGAGCTGGAGCGTCTCTACGCCGCCGGGGCACGGAAGGCGGAATGACCCCTCCACGAGCGGCCTTCCGCTTTCCCGAAGGCCGCATGGCCGGAACGGAACAACCTCAGACCGGCACAGGGCGACTTCAGAGAGACCGGGAGGTCCCCGAAGGGTCCTACGGAGCCCGTTGCATATAAAAAATCCACGAGTGTATATGCCCGGGCATCCCCGAGACCTCAGAGGACGAGCTTTGTATATAAAATCTTTGTGCTTCTATATACAAAGCGCCACGTTGTATATGCAAAGTGGGCAAGGTTATCTACAGAGTAGTCCCTGGAAGGTTACGAGGCCCCGGTTGTATATACAAAGTAGGACAATTCATATACAAAGAGTCCTCCGGAGCCTCTCGGGCTTCTCGTTGTATATACAAGGGGAGAAAAATTATATACAGACCTCCTCCCGAGAGCTTCGCCGGCTCCCCGAGTCGGCCAGGGTCAAGCCGCGCCACTTTCTGCCGGCCGCTCTTCTGCTCTAGGGGAGGAAATTGTACTGGTCGAGGATGGCCTGGAAGTGTTTCGCCAGGGACTTGAAGTCCTTCGACTCGAGGTCGCCCTGATCCCAGATCCGCGCGATCTCCTGGAGCTCTCGGCGGACCTCTTTGTTGGGCTTGATCTCCCGGTTTCTCAGTGCGTAAGCGAGGAAACGGCGGTTCTCCCGGCTCTCGAAGAAGGCCCGGTCTCCCGTCTTGGCCGCGATCCGCCCCGCCTCCGTCCACTTTCCGAAGCTGAGGTACTCGGGAAGCAGTACCGAATCCCCTAGATCCGCCTCCGTTGCGGCTGCCTTGGCGGCAACGGCTTGAAGAGGTAACTTCCCGGATTCGATGCCGTTGGCCTCGCGCAGGATGCGGTCGCCCTCCTCTCCCATAGACAGGACCGCTTTGACCACGCACCCGATCGTCCGCCAGGTATCAGGGGAATTCCTAACGTCTCCCGCTCGGGCGCTCAGATGGAAGTCCACGAGGAGGGCTCCCACTTGGAAGGACTGGCGGTCGAGGTCCGCCTCGCATTCCTCCCCGCCGCGGAACCGGGCGTAACTCCAAGTGAGTTCCTGGACAGAGGGTCCTTGAATGTTGGGGGAAACTTCGGCGACCTGCAGCGTTGGCGCGGATCCTACCAGCGCCGACTGGAATGCATACCAGCCGAGCCCGACCCCGAGGGCCAGCAGGGCCGCAGCGGCATACCACCAAGGCGCAATCCTCTTCCGGTCTGTAGGGAACCGGACTACAGTCCCCGGCTCCGGCTCGGAGTCCAACAGGAACCGCACCGACTCCGCGTAGGTCTCGAAGCAGTCCTCACAGGAGGCCAGATGCTCCATGATCCGCTCCTTTTCCGCCCCCTCGAGGTTGCCGTCGATATAGGCGGCCAGCGCCTCGGCGCCGGGGCAGTCTCCCGTGGGGTGAGCCTTTTTGATGGGTGCAAATTCCTGCATTATCGTGAAACCACTCAATCTCCGTCACTCACTTAGACGGACATCGATAGAAGATTACTCCTTTCTCAGCCGGCCGAGGATCTCCTCCACGTCCTGCCGCCGCACCCCCTGGCGCTCGAGTTCCTTGCGCAGCTTCTTGTAGATCTTGTCCAGACGCCTGTAAAGGGGCTTTTGTTCCACCCCGAGGTGCCGGGCGATATCGGCCACCGAGAACCTCATCTTCATCATGATGAGGAGCTTCTCCTCCGGGGAGAGGACGTCGAGGGCGCGCTGCAGGCCCGTGAAGACCCTCCGGCCCAGGCCTTCCCGCTCCTTCTTCTCGAGCTGCTCGTCCGGCGGCGGGTCCCGAGCGGGCTCGGCTTGGAGGTGCTCCTCCCCGACGACGCGCCGGGGGATCCGGTGCGGCAGCTTCGCCTGTAGGTCCGCCAGCTCCTGGTCGGACATCTCCACCTTCTCGTTGATCCGCAGGTATTGGCAGGCCTCGTCGAAGGAGAGTCCGTCCTTGTGCAGCTCTTCCAGCCGCACGGCCACCGGTCCGAGCCGCAACGCCTCGGCCGAAGGCCGCCGTTTCCCCCAGATGTGATTCCGATAGTCCTTGTGGAGGTTACTTATGACCACCGTAAGGAACGTCCTGGGCTTGCTCCGGCTCCGGAATTCCCGAAGGACGGCATAGTCGTTCTCGATGAGCCTGCACTTGACATGTCCCCCGAAGTCTTCCGTCTCCTCCCGGCTAAAGCGGGACCGCCGGCAGCAGTGGGAGATGATCTCCTCGATGTCCTTCAGGTTCTCGAGGAAGAACTGCTCGGGGGGAAGGTCGCCGGGGGGGGTTGGGAGGGTGGCCATGGGGTCGCGCGCGAGTGAAGACCGGCTCTAGATACAGATCGTGGGATTGTATAGGACTCCGGAAATTTACGGGTCCGGTCGTCAATGAGACCAGATGTGCGGTTTTGCCTATCTCCAAAACATTCAGCTCACTAGTGGAGTCCTGCTATGGTTCCGACCACAGAAGGAGCCTAACAACTGCGGCTCACCTCATGCGCCTCACCCAGTCAGGCCTATCTTAGGAGGGCCTGCACAGTATCTGACAACGCTGGCTCTACTGGACCTGGGAAACCTTCCAGCCGGCGGAAATTCCTCTATACGTCCGTCCAGAATGTAGTCATACTCGGCGATACTGCAATCAATAGGTATAACGGATATGGCTTCCTGGAAATCAAGGAACTTGGTCGTGCCTGCTCTCGTGATCACCTCGCTCCTCGGCGTCGGTGTTTTGCTCGGCTCCCTAGCGAGTTCCCCCAGGCCCACCGCCGTCGACTTGGAGCGCGAAGTGGCGCGCCATCGGCCGATCGAGGCTCGGCTCTCAATGGGGCAATACCACGTCCTCTGCGAAGCTGCCGAGTTGCCCGTAGACCACGTCCCTTGGGCTCGCTGTCCGGGGAAGCGCCCGAAAGTCAAGATCCACCCGAGCGCGCTACGCGGAGCGGCTGCCCTTGAAACCAATCCTCGAGCCTCGGGCCTTATCCACCTGCTGTGGGCGGGGGATGATCCGGATAGCTTAGACCGCGCCATCGATCGTCTCGAAACATCCTACCGCCAGTCCCCCTCGGACCCCGCCCGAGCCAATGATTTGGCGGCCGTCCTTACCGAGCGCGCCGGCCGGCAGAACCAGCCGTCTGACCTGATCGCCGCTCTCGAGCTCCTCGAGGAGGCCCTGCGGCATAAGCCGGCGACACCTTGGCTCCTGTTCAACCGCGCACTGGTCTTGGAAAAACTGCAATTGGTGACCCAGGCTCGCCAAGCCTGGTCCCGCTATCTCGATGCCGAGTCCGGCTCCCCCTGGATGGCGGAAGCCCGCATCCATGCCGTCGGGCTTGAACTCCGCGTTGAAAGCCAGGCCGAGCCAGTCGATGAGCTTCTGCGGCACGCTTCCGAGGTGGTCAATACCGGCGCCCTTGTTGATCTCGCAGAACTCTATCCGCGGGAGTCCCGGGAATTCGCGGTCGAGGTGGCACTTGTACGCTGGGGTGAGGCGACCTTCGCGGATAGGCGAGGAGAGGCTGGGCGGTGGCTCGCGGCCGGTCGGATCTTGGGCGAGGAGCTTGCCCGCTTGGGAGGCGACCAGACCGTGATCGAGGCCGCTCGGGCTATCGAGTCAGCACAGAGGCGCTCGCCGGAGGCAGAGCGAGAGCTGGCTAGGGCTCATAAGCTCTACGGACAAGGGCATCGGCTCTACCAGAAACGGGATTACCCGAACGCCGCTCCGTTGCTCGCTGAAGCTCATTCCGTGTTGGCTTCCGCTGGCAGCCCGGTCGCTGGCTGGGCGGAGTTCGATCTCGGCGTCATCGCACTCCACAACAACCAAAACGAAAGGACGGTCGCGGTCCTTTCGCCGCTTTTGACCGACTGCGGCCCTGCTCGCTATCCATCCCTTTGCGGCCGCACCGCTTGGGCGCTTGGGCTGGCCCTGTTCCGGCTCGGACGGCTGGCGGAGGCGCTCGGTGCCTACCGGACCGCGGCAGCGACCTTCCAGCCAGCGCGCGAGCGCGACAGTCACGCAGCTGTCCTAGGGCTAGTCGCCGAGACGCTGCGGGAATTAGGCGACACGCCTTCCGCCTGGCAACACCGTTATCGCGCCTTACGGGTGCTTGGCGGCCAGACGCGTCATCGATCCAGCCATAACCTCCTCTGGGAGGCGGGTGACGCGGCTCTTGAAGAGGGCTATCCGCTTGCCGCGGAGCTCTTCGTGGACGAAGATGTGGCGCTCTTCAGCGCAGGTGAAGACCGCCTGCTGGCTCTTGAGTCCTACTTCCGCCGTGCCCTCTTCCGCCGAGGTCGGGCGCCGGCCTCCGTAATTCTGGCCGACCTTAATCGCGCCAGGGCAATCTCACGCGAGCTGCCCTCGTCGCCGCTCCTGCCGCGCATCGAAGCCGATGTCCAACTCGCCCTTGCCGAACTCGCTGCAGAAGAAAGTCTGGCAGAGGCCGAGACGGCGATGAGTCGGGCTCTGAAGTTCTTCCGCCGTCACAAGCTCGTCCTGCGCGAAGCCGCAACCCTGCTCGCCCGGGCGAGAGTCCGCAAAGCCCACGGCAGCATTCTTCAGGCCCAGGATGACTTGGCGGCCGCCGTTCGCCTCTTCGAGAACCAGAGGGAACAGCTCGATCAGGGGGCTGATCGACGGCTCTACAGCGAAACTTGGCAGGGGATCTATGACGAGCTGATCGAATTTGCTGCGGGTCGTCCTGACGGCGCGATGGACGCGCTTTCGCTTCTTGAGAGCAGTCGGGCAGGAACCGAACCTAGTCTATCACCCCCGGGCACCTCTACCGTGATCCTGACCTACGCTGCCACAGACGACGCGCTCTATCGGTTCCGGATTGAAGGCGGCCAGCTTGACCTCGCGCGGCTTCCTGCGAGCCGGACGGATCTCGCCTCCGGGGTTCGTGCTTTCGCCGATGCACTGCGCTTCGGGGTCGGCACTGAGCCTGCTTCGATAAAGCTCGCTCGGTTACTCATACCAGACGGGCTGGCCGAGGGAGCGCGCCTGTGCTTTGTACCGGATCGGGAGATTGCCGGCGTACCCTTTGCGGCTCTTCCGCTGCAGGACGGCTCAGGCCCACTCCTGACGCGCCACGAGGTGATGCTGGCTGACTCCGTGAACGCCTGTATGGCAGCAGATCCCCGTCTTGCCCCTTCCGCCTTTGGCAGAGGGATCCTGATTTTCGGCTCACCGAAGCTCGACAGGAGGGAATTTCCCTGGCTCTCCGACCTTACGGGCGCGACGGAAGAAACCGACTCTCTACAGGATTTCTACCCAAATGCCACCCTTCTCGCCGGTGAGGCAGCTACCGCCCCTGCGCTGCTGAAAGCCTTACCTGGAGTCACCCTTCTGCACTTTGCTGGTCATGCGGTGGCGCATCCGACGGACTCAGGCCGAGGTTTCCTACCCCTCGCGCCCGATCCTACCTGGTCGCGAGCCTCGCTGCTCTCTGGCGCCGAGATCGCGAAGCTGCATTTGCCTAATCTCGAGCTCGCCGTGCTCTCCGCCTGCGATACCTTCACGCCGCGACCACGCCGAGCCGAAGGCATCTCGGGGCTGGTTCGTGCGTTGCTCGACGCCGGCGCACGGGCCGTGGTTGGAACTCTCTGGAAGGTCGATGACCGCGCGAGCCGGGAACTGCTGATTGAATTCCACCGAAACCTTCGCGGGACCGGCGATGTCGCCTCGGCGCTTCGCGCGGCGCAGCTTCACATGCTTCGCCAAGCGGACCCTAGGCTGCGGGAGCCCTCTACCTGGGCTGCCTTTGAGCTGGTTGTGAGACCGAGAGACGGAGTTTCCCCTTGAAGAGGAGCATCCCAAGGGTATCCATTTGTAAAGGAGAGAAGCTATGCCATTTAAATTGCAAGTTGAATTCACTGGCATTTGTGCCTTCGTTCCAAACAGAGCGTTGGATCAGGCACCAGAGCGAATATGTGTCCTCATGCCCAATGGCGAGTTTAGAACACCGGTTGGAAGAAAAGCAGTTGACGGTGTGACTCGGCTGCGTCGTCACCGCGGATTTGTCCAGTTCAAGCTGCGGCACTTGGTCGGGGCGGATGCCGGCCTACGCGGTGCTCCCGTCGGCGAGGAGGCCGCGGCCATATGGTACTTGGGGCGCCGACGTCTGACATTCCATCCAACCCCGAATGTAAACCCTCCCCCTCAGATCCTGAGCATGGAGAAAGTAGCCAAGCTCGAGGACATCGCCCCTGGCTTCTCCGCTCCCGACCCGCGCGCCCTCACGTGGGATCCGCCTCAAGAGGTCTTGGCACAGATAATGTTCAATCAGGGTATTCTTAGTGGTAGTCCAGATGACCAGAGTTGGGTTCTTTCGAGTGTTCTGAAAGAGGTGCCCGCGAATCCTCCGCAAGTGCTGCGCCGTCCACTAACCCATAAATTGTTTCTCCGAATGGAGGGACTGACTACTGTGATACTTAAAGCTCGCTCCTTCATAGGACAAGTTGAAGAGACAGTGGAGCTCAGGGGCAGGGAAGGTGAGGAAGTGGTGATAACGATCGCTAACCTCTGCGACGAAAACCCTCTGCGATGGTTCACCGAAATCGAGAACCTGTCCCCCGATCAGGACTTCAAGTGGTATTACGAGCTGCTTTCGCCAGAAAATGCAAACGATCTCCGCAACAGGATCCGCGGCGTCGAGGCACCATTTCCTCTCCCGGACGGCGCCCCGAACGGCAACGGCCTTAATTGCATACCGTCTATGCTAAGGCCATCGGAGTTCACGATGGACTGAGGTGTCTGCTTCTCTGAGGAGGCATTGTCATCATGGATTCGAGATTGGTCAATCAGCTCTCGCGCCGTCCGCGTTTCTTGATTGAGGTAGACGAGGTCGCCAGATACAAAGTTTCCTCAGAAGAAGAGGGTACCGAGCGCACTCGTGGACAAATCATACTCGAAGTTTTGGAAACTGGTGCCGATCGGATCGATGTCGAAGTCGCTCGTCTGGGCCTCTGGTTGGTCGGAGCTATGGGTACGGGTGCCATCGGTGTAGGACCTGCGTCGGGGAAGGGCAGCATTATCGAGAGAGAAGGCGGTCAGTTGTCTCTAACGCTGAATTTTTTGGCTGAGGTTGTTTACGAGCAAATCACGCGTCAGCGCCCATATGTCGTATTAGCTCCAGACGACTTTCGGATTCCTCCCGAGCTTTTCAGGGGGGTTCTGCGGACCGATCTCCAGATGAGCAAGCCAGGAAAAGGGCGTGGCGAGTTCCGCATCGTTTCCGGGCGGGTGCGTCTCACGCATCGGATGCAGGAGGGTGCTCTGGGCCTCCTCCAGCGGTTAGCTTTTCCTCTGAGGAATCTCGGTATGAGACTCATTCCCAGGGAGGGATTGAAGCGGTCGATCCCTCTGCGCCTTGTCCAGATCCGGGACAATGCGAACGATCCTCCAACGGGAGTTCTCTGGCAAGACCAGCTCGCTGAAGCAAGAGGGATCTGGGGCAAGTGCTGTATTGAGCTAGCTTTGATGGAGAATGAACCTCCTGCGATTATCGAAAGGCAGGATCTGCGACGCAGCGACGACCCGCAGCTGGTCGCAGAGTCTTTTAACCAAGCGGGTCGGGTCCTTGTTTTTTTCGTTGACAATGAGCTAGCGAACCATGGCGGGGCGAGGACGTTCGGCGGTGGTACATTGGTCGCCAAGGTGGTGATTACGGAGCAGAGCCGCCAGAACCTCCATCTTCTCGCCCACGAACTCGGTCACGTCTTCGACGGCTCGCATCCAGGGTATGACGCCGGACCTTTCGCGTGGATTGGAGAAGACCGAACTGTCCTGGAAGATACCGGCTCGGCTAGCATAGAGAATCCCGACCGCAACACCCGACACAACTGCCGATTCGCAGAGAATCAAATCCTCCTCGAGACGGACGAGCCCTGCCGGCAGCAGCCCGACAATTAACCTGCCGCGGGCAGTGGATCTCTGCGGTAGCGTCTAGGGTCGAGGGGGGCACGCAGCCTCAAATTTCCTCTCGTGAAACCGAGTACCCCTTCGTGTGCGGAAGAGCGTCTCGACATCAACTCAGTCAGGGCGGCCAAGGCAACGGTGCTCGATTATGTTGCGGGCTCCGCTCAGCCCCAGAGCCGCGAGGGACGGGGCAGTAGCGGCCGCGGTGCTCAACTCCACGATCTTGCTGATCGAATCAAGCGACACCACGCGCTGCCGGACCGGCTCCGGGAGAGGCCCGAAGCGTCTCTCCAACTCGCGCAGCAAGGCAGCGCGCCCTTCTTCAAGCCCCTGCTCCCGCCCCTCGTTGAAACCCTCTTCTTTTTCCAGGTCTGGGTCCATTCCTTGATACGTTCGGCCAGCATCGATTTGACCTCCAGCAGATCCGCCATCCTGGGAATCCGCAATCCCGGCATGCGGGCGGCGAGAATCTCCTGCTCCAGCCAGCTGACCAGCGACCGCCGCAGCTCGATCCACTCCGGCCCTTTCAGCCACTCGTCGAAAGCTGCCAGAGCGAGAAGGGTGCCACCGTAATCCAGGAGCGCCTCGATTCCGGCGGCCCAACGGGCCGCGCTTTCTCAGCCCAGGGCAAGGCCCTGGGTATCTGGACGGCAGTCCCGTTCCAGGCCGTGCGGCCTGAAGGGCCGCGCTCTACGTCTAGCGATATCGTTTCCGGGTATCGTATGGATTCGGTCTCGGGTCACCGCGGCGCCAATGATCGCGCCCCGTTGGGGCGCGTGGTGGTGTTGCGTCGCCGATCGAAAACCCAGCCCGGTGGGCTGGGCTGAGGGAGCCCGGGCCTTTGGCCCGGGAGGCTATGGTCTCGCCTGGTGATCGGGCAGAGGCATCTTGGGCGGTGGACCGGAAAGGATCATTGGCGATGCCTCAATCTCTGTCTCGTATTCTGGTGCATCTGGTTTTCAGCACGAAACACCGGGCTGCGGTTCTGACCCCCGAGATCCGCGCCGAGTTGCATCCTTATCTCGCCGTCGTGTTGCGCGGACACGAATGCCCTCCCTTGCAGGTCGGGGGCGTCGAGGACCACGTTCATCTTTTGTTCGGGCTGTCGCGGACCAGGACCGTGGCGCAGGTCGTCGAGACAGTGAAGACCAGCTCCTCGAAGTGGATCAAGACGAAAGGCAAGGATTTCGCGGAGTTTCACTGGCAAGCGGGCTACGGCGCCTTCTCCGTCAGCCAGTCGAACGCCACCGCGACGATTCGATATATCCAGAATCAGCCGGAGCACCACCGGAAGGTGACCTTCCAGGACGAATATCGGAAGTTCCTCAAACGGTATCAGATCGACTACGACGAGAGGTACGTCTGGGATTGAGGCACCCAGAGCCTGGCCGCGTCGGTCGCAAGGCCCTCGCGCTGGCCAGGGCACCGTTGCGCCAGGTTGCTTTTCAAGGTCGTGTTCCGATAGCTTGTCTTTTCTGGGAGTCCGACCATGAGGAAGACAACCAAAGAGAAGCTGTCGCTGACCCTTGAGCGGCCTCTCGTCCGGTTCCTGGACTCGCTGCCAGGGCCGTCGCGCTCCGCGAAGCTGGATCTGGTCCTGCGCCGCTACCGCCGCGCCCGGAGCGAGGCCGAGTTGCGGCGTGCCCTCGCCGCCGCGACCGCGGAGGAGGAGCGGCTGGAGAGCGACGCCTGGAGGCGCACCATGGAGGAGGACTCATGAAACGAGTCTCCCGGGGAGACATCTGAACCGTCGAGCTCGTTGCCAAGTGCGAGTCCCTCGGGCCGATCCACAAGTCGCGACTGAAGCGGCGTATCGGCTTTTTACCCGTTAGTTGTTGGGCCGCAGTCGAAGAGGGCATCAAGCGCGTCCTGGGACTGGAGGACTGACGATCAGCGATACCGTCTTGGAGGCGATGACGGCGGGCCCCTCTCAGGAGATCGGGCTTGCATCTGTTCGCGCGCGGACACGGACGGTCTGAGTCTCAACAAGACAGTCCTCCGCATGTTGGAAGAGGCCGCGGGGCTTACCGGCCGCGAGCTCCACCACGACCTCGATCACCTCGCCGGAACCTGGTCCGACGAGGAAGCGGCGGCCTTCGAGGCCGCATTGGTCGAGCAGCGCAGGGTCGATCCGGAGCTCTGGGGTTGACCCGGATCTTCCTCGGACTGGGTGAGAGCCTTCGCTGATGCGCCGTCTCGTAGGAGGAGGAGAGATCCATGTACTGCACCTTCTGCGGCACCGAGGTCGCGCCGGGCACGGCGGTATGCCCCCAGTGCGGCAATCCGCCGGGCGGCGTCCGCCAGCCCCCGCCCACCGCCAGGAGGTCTACGTCGTGGCCCCTTATCGTGATCCTGGCCGCGGGCGGCTGCCTCGTCCTCGTCGTGTTCTCGGGGATCATCGCGGCCCTGCTGATCCCCAACTTCCTCGACGCGCTCCAGAAGGCCAAGCAGAAGCGCACGCTGGCGGACATGCGCGAGGTTGTGACGGCCCTGGTGGCCTACGCGACGGACAACGGCTCCTACCCTGCCGGGGAAAACCTGGAGGAGCTGAGTGGGGCCCTGGCTCCGAAGCACCTCGCCTCCGTGCCCACCGTGGACGGCTGGAAACGTCCCTTCCGGTACGTCTGCTGGCAGGAGAGCCCCGGCTCGCCGAGGTGCGAGCACTTCCGGATCGCCAGCGCCGGTCGGGACGGGGTCTTCGAGTCCGCAGACCTTTCGCAGTACGGCGAGGGGACCTTCGAGGTCACGGATTACGACCGTGACATCGTGGCCGGGGATGGGTTCTTCCTCCAGTACCCGAAGTCCGCGTCTCCCCCGGGCCCGCCGCCGCCGTAGCGAAGGCACCGTGAGAGGGGAGACACGGCCCGATCATCCTACCGTGGCTCCGTTGGGAGCGTCGCGCCTCCCCTGCCCGGGCATCAATACCCGGGCTAAGAACGGCGCCGGGTGAACCCGGCTCCAGCCCCCTTTCAAGGGGCGCTATTCTTAGCCCGGCGATTCATCGCCGGGCTAGCTGGAATACAATCCCCCCGCCCGAGCGTTTTCGGGGTCGTAGCCCGACGTTCCGGGCCGGCAGGTGGGTTTTCCCCCCTCATAGAGATAAGGTAGGGGGCTCAAACCGCCGGCCTTGTGGAGGAGGGGCCCTCCGGGTATACTTCGCTTCCCGCTGGCCGACCTACCGGGGTCGTGGCGCGGTCCGCTTGACGGTGCGCCGCTCTCTCAGTTAGACTCTGCGGGTTTCGCCGCCGATGGTCCCGCCCAGGGACGGGGGCGGCTAAAAGTCTTCAAGCCGAAGACCATACCCTGAACACCGTTCGGGGCCGGAGTGTGGGCCGTCGGACCCATCGAAGGATGGGGTCCGATACGTGTCGTCGCTCCGCGGCAGAAGGAAACAGAGGGACAGGGAAACAGAACGGGTCGAGGAGATTCGGACGCATGCCTACGATTCATCAGTTGGTGCGCAAGGGCCGCGAGCGGGTGGAGTGGAAGACGAAGAGTCCGGCGCTGCAGGGGTCGCCTCAGAAGCGCGGCGTCTGCGTGCGCGTCTACACCCAGACGCCCAAGAAGCCGAACTCGGCGCTGCGCAAGGTGGCCCGCGTGCGGCTGACCAACGGCATCGAGGTGACGACGTACATCCCGGGGGTCGGCCACAACCTGCAGGAGCACTCGATCGTGCTGATCCGCGGCGGCCGCGTCAAGGACCTCCCCGGCGTCCGCTATCACGTCATCCGGGGCACGCTCGACGCGGTCGGCGTGCAGAACCGGCGTCAGGGCCGCTCCAAGTACGGAGCGAAGCGGCCGAAGTCGTAAAGGGAGCGATCGAGACATGCCGAGGCGCAGAGAAGTCCCCAAGCGCGAGATCCTGCCGGATCCGCTCTACAACTCGCAGCTCGTCACCAAGTTCGTCAACGTGGTGATGAAGGACGGCAAGAAGTCGGTCGCCGAGCGCATCCTCTACGACGCGCTGGAGGCGATCCGCACGAAGACGAACGACGATCCGATGAAGGTGTTCAAGAAGGCGATCGAGAACGTCAAGCCCGCGGTCGAGGTCAAGTCGCGGCGCGTCGGCGGGTCGACCTACCAGGTCCCCGTCGAGGTGCGCCCCTCGCGCAAGCTGGCGCTGTCGATGCGCTGGATCATCACGACCGCCATGTCGCGCGGCGAGAAGACGATGCGCGCCCGGCTGGCCGGCGAGCTGATGGACGCCGCCGAGAACCGCGGCGGCGCCATCAAGAAGAAGGAAGACACTCACCGCATGGCGGAGGCCAACAAGGCCTTCGCCCATTATCGCTGGTAAGCGCGCTGGTAGGGACTCCCTCAGACAGACAACGAAGCGGTAGCGATTGGCAGACGCAAGGCACGACCATGGCACGGCAAGTACCCCTCAAGGACACGCGCAACATCGGCATCATGGCGCACATTGATGCCGGTAAGACGACGACCACTGAGCGCATCCTCTTCTACACCGGGGTCAACTACAAGATCGGCGAGGTGCACGAGGGTACCGCCACCATGGACTGGATGGTGCAGGAGCAGGAGCGCGGGATCACCATCACCTCGGCGGCCACGACCTGCTTCTGGACCAACCATGGGATCAATCACCGCGTCAACATCATCGACACCCCGGGCCACGTGGACTTCACGGCCGAGGTCGAGCGCTCGCTGCGCGTGCTCGACGGCGCCGTCGCGGTGTTCGATTCGGTGGCCGGCGTCGAGCCGCAGTCCGAGACGGTGTGGCGCCAGGCGGACCGCTACCGTGTGCCCCGGATCGCCTTCGTCAACAAGATGGACCGCGTGGGCGCCGACTTCGAGCGCACGGTCTCGATGATGCGCACCCGCCTCGCCGCCAACCCGGTCGTCATCCAGCTCCCCTGGGGCCGCGAGGACCAGTTCAAGGGGGTGATCGACCTCCTGGAGATGAAGGGGATCTTCTACAAGGACGAGACCCTGGGCGCCGACTACGAGGTGCGGGAGATCCCCGAGGACTACCTCGACCCGGCGCACAAGATGCGCGAGCAGATGGTGGAGGCGATCTCGGAGACGGACGACCTGCTGCTGGAGAAGTACCTCTCCGGCGAGGAGGTCACCAACGAGGAATTGAAGGCCGCGCTGCGCCGGGCGACGATCACCAACCAGGTGCAGCCCGTGCTCTGCGGCAGCGCCTTCAAGAACAAGGGCGTCCAGCCGCTGCTCGACGCCGTGGTGGACTACCTCCCCTCCCCCCTCGACATCCCGCCCATCGAAGGCTTCGATCCCAAGACCGAGCAGACGGTGGTCCGCCACTCGAGCGATGACGAGCCGTTCGCGGCCCTGGTGTTCAAGATCATGAGCGATCCGTACGTGGGCCAGCTCGTGTTCTTCCGCGTCTACTCCGGGCACATCGAGTCGGGCCAGTCGGTGCTCGGCTCGAAGAAGGGGAGCAACGAAAGGATCGGCCGTCTGCTCAAGATGCACGCCAACAAGCGCGAGGAGATCTCGGAGGTCTGGGCGGGGGACATCGCGGCGGCGGTGGGCCTGAAGAACGTCACCACGGGCGACACCATCTGCGATCCCAGGCACCCGGTGGTGCTGGAGGCGATGAGCTTCCCCGAGCCGGTGATCGCGGTGTCGATCGAGCCCAAGACCAAGGCGGACCAGGAGAAGCTGGGCCTCGCCTTGGCCAAGCTGATGCAGGAGGACCCGACCTTCCGCGTCCACACGGACAAGGACACGGGCCAGACGCTGATCTCCGGCATGGGCGAGCTGCATCTGGAGATCATCACCGACCGGCTGCTGCGCGAGTTCAACGTCGGCGCCAACGTCGGCAAGCCGCAGGTCGCCTACAAGGAGACGGTCACGACGGAAGCCGACGGCGAGGGTCGGTTCGTGCGCCAGACGGGCGGCCGCGGCCAGTACGGCCACGCCAAGATCCACATGCGCCCGACCTCCGAGGCCGACTTCGTGTTCAACAACAAGATCGTCGGCGGCGTCATCCCCAAGGAATTCGTCAAGCCGATCGAGCAGGGGATCAAGGAGGCCATGGAGACCGGACCGCTCGCCGGCTTCCCGTGCACGGGCGTCGAGGTGGACCTCTACGACGGCAGCTACCACGACGTCGACTCCTCGGAGATCGCCTTCAAGATCGCCGGCTCGATGGCGTTCCAGGACGCCTGCAAGCGGGCGCGGCCGATCCTGATGGAGCCGATCATGGCCGTCGAAGTGGTCACCCCCGAGGAGTACATGGGCGAGATCATCGGCGACATCACCTCGCGGCGCGGCCGGGTGCAGAGCATGG
This sequence comes from Thermoanaerobaculia bacterium, assembly GCA_036399915.1. Taxonomy (GTDB): domain Bacteria; phylum Acidobacteriota; class Thermoanaerobaculia; order Multivoradales; family UBA5704; genus DATARR01. The sequence continues at coordinate 350 of DASWME010000221.1, read as the reverse complement.
AGGCGCGCGGCAACGCCCAGGTGATCACCTGCAAGGTGCCGCTGTCGGAGATGTTCGGCTACGCGACCGACTTGAGGTCGCTGTCGCAGGGGCGGGCCAACTACACGATGCAGTTCGCCGCCTACGAGCAGGCCCCCAAGAACGTCAGCGAGGAGGTCGTGGCAAAAGCCGCGGGATAAAAGGGAGAGACAATGGGCAAGGAAAAGTTCGAGCGTTCGAAGCCGCACGTCAACGTCGGGACGATCGGCCACGTCGACCACGGCAAGACGACCCTGACGGCGGCGATCACCAAGGTGCTGGCGACGAAGGGTCTGGCCAACTTCGTGGCCTTCGACCAGATCGACAAGGCG
>DASWME010000220.1:0-4531 GCA_036399915.1 Thermoanaerobaculia bacterium | reverse complement strand
ACCACGCCTCCCTCACCGTCTCCGCGGATCAGGCCGGCCTCACCCTCGCAGCCCTGGTCCGCGAGATCCTCCCCGGAACCTCCTGGAGCAGGGCCAGGGCGCTCTGCGAGGAGGGACGGGTCCTGGTGGAGGGCGCTCCGGCCACCGACTCCGCCCGCCGGATGAGCGCGGGCGAGCGCGTCGAGCTGCGCCTCGCCGGTCCCGCCCGGCGCGAGCCGGCCTTGACCGAGCTGATCGCCCATCTCGACTCCGACGTGGTGGTGGTCCGCAAGCCGGCCGGCGTCCTCACCGTGCCCTTCGAGCGCGACGACCGCGACACGCTCCTCGCCCTCGCCCGCGTGGCCGTGCGCCGCATCGAAGCGGGAACAGGCAGGGAACGCAGCGCCACCCTCCGCGCCGTGCAGCGCCTGGACAGGGAGACCTCCGGGCTGGTGGTCTTCGCCCGCACCGTGGCCGCCCAGCGCCACCTCCAGCGCCAGCTCGCCGCCCACAGCGTGACCCGCCGCTACCTCGCCATCGTGCACGGCGCGGCCGAGGACGCCGTCTATGAGACCCTGCTGGTGCCCGACCGGGGCGACGGCCTGCGCGGCTCCTGGGGCGTCTTCCGTCCGGCCCGCGGCGAGCCCCCGGCCGAGGCCCGCGAGGCCGTCACCCGCGTCCTTGTCCTGGAACGGCTCCCGGGCGCGACCCTCGTCGCCTGCGAGCTCGAGACCGGGCGGCAGCACCAGATCCGCATCCACCTCGCCGAGGCGGGCCACCCGCTGCTGGGCGAGACCGTCTACGTCCGCGACTGGCGCGGCCCCCGCCTGCCCGCCCCCCGGCCCATGCTCCACGCCGCGGTGCTGGGGTTCCTCCACCCGCGGACGAAAAAATCCCTGCGCTTCGAGGAGCCGCCGCCGGCGGACTTCACGGCCGTGCTGGAGGGGTTGCGGGCGGACAAATGACTGTACAATGCAACCCAACTACCGCGGTCATCGTAAAAGGATGGTCCGAACGGGAGGTGACTCGATGAAAGCCCTGCTCCAGGATCTCCGTTACGCTTGCCGCCTGCTGCTGCGCAGCCCCGGCTTCACGCTGCTCGCGGCGCTCACCCTAGCCCTTGGCATCGGGGCCAACGCCGCCATCTTCAGCGTCGCCGACTCCGTGCTCCTGAAGCCGCTGCCCTACAAGGACTCCGGCCGGCTGGCGATCGTCTACAGCCAGTTTCCCGCCATGGGCTTCGACCGCTTCTGGGTCGATCCCATGGAGTTCACGGAGTACAGCAAGTGGAACCGGAGCTTCGCGAGCCTGGGGGCCTACGTCACGGGGCAGGTCAACGTCGGCGGCCAGAGCGAGCCCGTGCGGGCCGACGCGGCGTTCGCCACCGCGGGGCTGTTCAAGGCCCTCGGCGTGGACGCCCAGCTCGGCCGCTACTACTCGCCCGCCGAGGACCTGCCGAACACCGAGAAGGTCGTGGTGCTCTCCGACTCTCTCTGGCGGCGGGCGTTCGGCGCGGACCGCACCGTCCTCGGCCGGCGGGTCAAGGTGGACGGCGCGGACCGCACGGTGATCGGAGTCATGCCGCCGGGCTTCACCGTCGGCGACGACCGCATCGAGGCCTGGATCCCCCTCGCCCTCGATCCCGCCAAGCCGGGCTTCCGGGGCAACCACTACCTCTTCCTCGTGGGCCGGCTCAAGGGCGGCGTCTCGGTCGCCCAGGCGAGGTCCGAGATGGCCGGCCTGCTCGCCCGCTGGAAGCGCGAGCTGCCGGACGACCACACGCCCGATCCCGAGCGCCACCGCCTGATCGTCCAGCCCCTGCTCGAAGACCTGGTCGGCGGCATCCGCCCGAAGATCCGCCTGCTCATGGGCGCCGTCGGCCTCGTGCTGCTCATCGCCTGCGTCAACGTGGCCAACCTGCTGCTGGCGCGGGCCGAGGCGCGGCAGAAGGAGATCGCCATCCGCACGGCCCTGGGCGCCGCCCGGGCCCGCCTGCTGCGCCAGTTCCTCACCGAGAGCGTCGTGCTGGCCCTGCTGGGCGGCGTCCTCGGGCTGCTCTTCGCCTTCTGGGGCGTCAAGGGCATCGTGGCCGCCAACCTGGAGAGCCTACCGCGGGTCGACGAGATCGGCCTCGACTCCAGGAGCCTCCTCTTCACCCTCGGGGTCTCCATCCTGACCGGCGTCCTCTTCGGGCTGGCGCCGGCCCTCCACGCCCGCGCCGGAACCTTCTTCGCCTCGCTCAAGGAGGGCGGCCAGCGAACCACCGCGGGCAGCGGCCGCCAGTGGCTGCGCCGCGTCCTGGTGGTGCTCGAGGTCGCCTTCGCCGCCACGCTGGTGATCGGTGGCGGCCTGCTGATCCGCAGCTTCTGGCTGCTCCAGAAGGTCGATCCCGGCTTCGATCCGGACGGCGTCCTCTCGGCCCAGGTCTCGCTTCCGGACGCGACCTACGCCAAGCCCGAGCAGGTGACCGGCTTCTACCAGCGGCTCCTCGACCGGCTCTCCCGCCTGCCGGGCGCCGAGGCCGCCGCCGCCATGTCCGGCCTGCCGCCGAACCGGCCGGTCAACGCCAACGACATGGAGTTCGAGGGCATCCCGCGCACCCCCGAAGGTCCCATCCAGAACGCCGATTACTGGCAGTTCGTCACCCGCGACTACTTCAAGGCCATGGACATCCCCCTCATCGAGGGACGCCTGTTCGAGCCCCGGGACGCCAAGGGATCGACCCCGGTCGCAATCGTCAACCAGGCCCTGGCCAAGCTCTTCTATCCTGGCCAGAGCCCCATCGGCCGGCGGATCCGGCCGCCAGGCGACGACCCGCTGCCGCCGTGGCTCACCATCATCGGCGTCGTCAAGGACGTCAAGCAGGGAGGGCTCGACCAGAAGACCGGGACGGAGGTGTACTTCCTGCACGACCAGTCGCAGGAGGCGGTGGGCTTCGTGCCCGGCACGATGTACCTCGTGCTGCGCGCGAAGAAGGACCCGCTGAGCCTGGCGCAAGCCGTGCGCGGCGAGGTCCGGCGCCTCGACCCGAACCTGCCCGTGGCGGACGTCCGCACCATGAACCAGGTGGTCTACCAGTCGGTGGCGCAGCCGCGCTTCGTGGCCTTCCTCGTCCTGATCTTCTCGCTCGTGGCCCTGGCGCTCGCCGCGATCGGCACCTACGGCGTGCTCGCCTACATGGTGGAGATGCGGACCCAGGAGATCGGCGTGCGGATGGCCCTTGGGGCCCAGGCCCGCGAGGTGCTGCGCATGGTCCTCGCCCAGGGCGCCTGGCTGGTGGGGATCGGCCTCGCCCTCGGCGTGGCCGGCGCCATCGCCCTGCGCAAGGTGCTGGCCGCCGTGCTCTTCGGCGTAGCTCCCACGGACCCGGTCATCTTCGGCGTCGTCTTCCTGGTGCTCTCCCTGGTGGGTCTCGCCGCCTGCTACCTGCCGGCGCGCAGGGCCACGCGGGTCGATCCCCTGGTGGCGCTGCGGACGGAGTAGGAAGCCGTCATGGTTCCGCTTCGGCTGGCCGCTCCTGCGCCCGGGCATCAATGCCCGGGCTACCCGAGAAGAAGCCTCCTGAAGGAAGCTGAGCCGGCTTCAGCCGGCTTCTCCCTTCCTAGCCCGGGCATTGATGCCCGGGCGTGCGGCGGCCTGAGGATCTCCCGCAAGCGATAAAGTCCCCCGCTCGTGCGCTCCCTCCGGGACTCCGTCCTCCTGGCCCTCCTCTGGCGCTACGCCTGCCACTCGATCATGCTTCTGCTCTCCCTGCTGACGGAGGGGCGGCCGGCTCCCTCGCTGCCGGACCTCGTCCTCGACCGCATCCCCCGTATCGCCTGGATCGCCGACCACAACTACTGGATCTGGCTGGCTTGCTACATCCCGCCGGCCCTGGTCCTGTGGAAGAAGGACCGCCCGGCCTTCTTGAGCTTCCTCTATCTGGGGGGATTCGTCAGCCTGGCTCGCGGCCTCTGCGTGGGGCTGACCGGCCTCGGGCCCGTGCACGGTCCGGACGTCAACGTGGGGCTCCATGGCGAGGCGGTCTTCCGCGCCTGGCTCAGCCTGATCAACCCGTTCACGACTCTCTTCGGCAACGCCGCCCAGGTCTACCTCACCAAGGACCTCTTCTTCTCCGGCCACGTCTCGTCCACCTTCCTGCTCTGGCTCTACTGCCGCCGCGAGGGGAGGGGACTGAAGTGGTGGGCCGCGGCGGCGCACTGGACCACGGTGGCGTCCGTGCTCCTCTCCCACCTCCACTACACGATCGACGTGGTAGGGGCGTGGGCGGTCACCTATAGCCTGTTTGCGTTGTGGAATTCCTGGCCTCGTACACCACCCTTCCGCCCACCACCGTCATCACCACCTTCACCTCGCGGATCGTCTCCGGCGGGACCGTCGTGAGGTCGCGGTCGAGGACCACGAAGTCGGCGAGCTTGCCGGGCGCGAGCGTGCCCTTGCGGTCCTCGGCGAACTCCGCGTAGGCGGCGCCGCGGGTGTAGGCGCTGAGGGCGTCCTCGACCGTGATCTTCTGCGCGGGCACCCAGCCGCCCGGGTTGCGGCCGTCGAGCGT
>DASWME010000219.1:0-65807 GCA_036399915.1 Thermoanaerobaculia bacterium | reverse complement strand
AGCGACCGCAAGCGGGCCGAGCGGGAGCTGCTGCGCAGCCAGCGAGAGCTGACCGATTTCCTCGAGAACGCCACCATCGGACTCCACTGGGTCGGGCCGGACGGGACCATCCTTTGGGCGAACCGGGCCGAGATGGAACTCCTCGGATACTCCCAGGAGGAATACATCGGCCGCAATATCGCCGAGTTCCACGTCGAGCCATTGGTGATCGGCGATATCCTCCGGCGGCTCGCGAACCAGGAGACCCTGCACGAATACGAGGCCCGTCTGCGGTGCAAGGACGGCTCGATCAAGCACGTGGTCATCAGCTCCAACGTCCTCTGGGAGGACGGAAAGTTCATCCACACCCGGTGCTTCACTCGTGACGTCACCGACCGCAGGCGGGCCGAGGAGGCCTTGCACGAGGAAGCCCGCCGCAAGGACGAGTTCCTGGCCATGCTCGGCCACGAGCTACGCAATCCGCTGGCCCCGATCAGCAACTCTCTTTACATCCTGGACTCTTCCGGCGCCGGCGAGGAGCAACGTGCAAAGGCGCGGCGGATGATCGAGAGGCAGGTGCGCCATCTGACCCGCCTGGTGGACGACCTGCTGGACATCTCCCGCATCTCACGGGGGAAGATCCTCCTCCGTCGCGAGCGGCTCGACCTCGTCGAGTCGGTGCGCACCACAGTGGAGGACCAGCGTCCCGCGCTGGAGGCTGGGGGCCTCGCTCTGGACCTCGACCTGCCGGATGAGCCTGTGTGGGTCAATGGCGACGCGACCCGCCTCTCGCAGATCGTGGGCAATGTCCTGCACAACGCCGGAAAGTTCACCGACCCCGGGGGGCTGGTCGCCGTCTCCGTCCAGCGGGAACCGGAGCGCGGCACGGCCGCCGTCGCCGTGCGCGACACCGGCATCGGCATGGAGCCGGAGTTGCTCGCCCGGTTGTTCGAGCCGTTCAGCCAGGCGGACCGCGGGATGGACCGCAGCCGGGGCGGGCTGGGCCTGGGTTTGGCGTTGGTCAAGGCCCTCGCCGAGTTGCATGGCGGCTCGGTCGCGGCGTCCAGCCCCGGTCCGGGCCAAGGCTCCGAGGTCACTGTGCGCCTGCCGCTCGAAGCCGTAGCGGAGGAGGTGGCCGTGACCCAGGAACCCCGGCACAATGGGGACGAGCGCTCCCGCCGCTGCCTGATCATCGAGGACCACGCGGACGCCGCCGAGAGCCTGGCCCTGCTGCTGCGGCTCGCCGGCCACGAGGCCGAGGTCGCCGCCGACGCCGACGAGGGGCTGGAGAGGGCCCAGCAGTTCCGGCCCGAGGTCGTACTGTGCGACATCGGGCTGCCGGGGACCATGGATGGCTATGGGGTGGCCCGGGCCTTCCGGGCCGATCCCGAGCTGCGCTCGACCTGCCTCATCGCCCTGACCGGCTACGGCCAGGAAGAGGATCGCAGGCGGGCCCTCGAAGCGGGGTTCGACGCCCACCTCACCAAGCCGGCGGACCTCGACGCGCTGAAACGCCTGCTGGGGGGACTGTGACCAGCGGTAGGGCTCGCCCTACTCCTCCGGTACCACGTACTTGAACACCTCCGTCCGCCCCGCCACCGGGCGCAGAGCGCGGATGGCGCCGCGGCCGCCCGCCTCGGTGCTGAGATATTTGCTGGAGCGGACCGATTGGAAGGCCACCGCATCGCCGGGAAGAATGTGGCCGTTGCCGTCGACCGCCTGAATGGTGAACAGCTCCGGCTTGGTGGCGGTGGAGGAGCGGGCGAAGACCCGCCCTCCGGCTCCGGCCTCGACGGTGAGGTACAGGCCGTCGTGGGCCTGCAGCGTCACCGTGTCGCCGTCTTCGAGGGAGCCGCCGTTCAAGTCCTTGAGCGTGAAGTTCCTCCAGACGTCGCCGCGGGTCCCGGGAACGGCGTTGACGGAGTGGTCGGCGGACACCGAGAAGTATTGGTTCGAGAAGCTGCTGAAAGAGGCGCGGTGGAGCGCGGCCCGGAGCTGCCCGCCGAGCGTGTCCCACATCGGCGTCGTCGCGCCATCGGGCCGCACGAGCCAGAAGCCGCGCAGATCCTTGTTCCGGGGCCGTCCGTTGTAGTGGCGCAGCGGCTCGTTGCAGAAGACCTGCCAGTACACGGCGTAGCGAACGCCCCAGCCGAGGGCAGCTTCCATCAACTGGCGGATCCGCTCGTACCGCTGCCCCTCGGGCGCGCCGCTGTCCTTCCCCATGCCGTACTCGCCCAGGTAGATGTTGCGCCCGCCGAAGCGGCGGCTGTCGGGGGCCTTCGCTGCCAGGTAATCGAGCGCCCGGGTCAGCTCCTGGGGAGTGAACTTCACGTCCCAGCTCGAGTAGGAGTAGAGGTCGGACTCGGTGGCCGGAAGGACGTTGTTCGTCGCCGAGACCTTGCCCGCCATGGCATCCTCGACGAGGTTCACCTCGGCCGCGTGGAGCACCTCGACGCCCTGCTCGCCGACCTCCTGGCGGGCTTGGCGGACGCCGTCCTGGCGGACGTTCCACCAGTCGATCATCCCCTGGATGCGCACGGGGTTGGGATCGACGCCCGCACCCAGGCCGTAGCGGAGCAGGTGGTCCCCCTCCCAGTTCTGCAGGATGAAAGTTTTGTCCGAGTTAGCGTAGGTGGTGAGGAAGTATTTCGCCAGCCGGTACATCTGGTCGCGCTCCGCTTCCGCCTCGCTGTGGGTAAAGCCGTCGAGGAACTGCGGCGAGCCGGTGACGGGAGAGACCACCAGGATGAAGGTCGAGAACGGCTTCGCGAACAGGCTCTGGAAGTAGGGCCGCTGGGCCAGCTCCACCACGTCCGTGGTGGCGGGCGACCAGTCGGAGTTGAAGGAGTAGAAGTCCTGGATCTTCTCGGGAGTCAGGAAGACCTTGATCACCCGGCTGCCGAGCTCGAGGATGCGGTCTGCCCCCTCGTTGAGGTAATCCTCCTCGGTGAAGTTGTACCGGCCGGCGGAGTGGGCCACCCCAAGGATGTCGCGGGCGCTGGTGGCCGCCGCGATGGGCGTTCCGAGGGTGGAGACGAGCAGACCACCGACGAGAACCCAGGACAGGGTCTTGCGAGCTGCGAGAGACTTCATGACTTATTGTACGTCAGGAGAGGGGGAAGGGATTGGGGGGGCCGGTCGGAGAGGAGGAGCGGCGATGAGAGCGGCGGCGATCGACGGCTATGGCGGCAGCGACCGGCTGGTGGTGCGAGACCTGCCGGACCCGGGGCCACCCGGTCCCGGGCAGGTGCTCCTGCGGGTGCGAGCGGCGAGCGTGAACCCCGTCGACTGGAAGATCCGCAAGGGGAGGATGCGCCTCGTCATGCCCGCGAAATTCCCCCGGGTGCTCGGCTACGACGCGTCCGGCGAGGTGATGGCGATCGGTCCCGAGGTGACCCGCTTCCAGCCGGGCGATCGGGTCTTCGGCGGCGTGGACGCGCGCCCGCAGGGCGGCTCCTACGCCGAGCTGGCCCTGGCCCGCGAGTCGGCGCTGGCGGCGACGCCCGAGGCGCTCTCCTTCGAGGAGGCGGCGGCACTGCCGGTGGCGGGGGTTACGGCCCTCCAGGCCCTGCGCGACAAGGGCGAGCTGGTCGCGGGAGAGAGGGTGCTCGTCAACGGCGCCTCCGGCGGGGTGGGGCACCTCGCCGTCCAGATCGCCTTCACCCTCAGGGCGCACGTCACCGCCGTGACCAGCCGGAGGAACCTCGAGTTCGTCCGCGGCTTGGGCGCCCATGAGGTGATCGACTACGAGGAGGAGGACTTCACCGGCCGCGACGAGACCTGGGACGTGATCCTCGACACCGTCGGCAACTCCTCCTATCGCGATTGCGAGCCAGTGCTCGCGCGGGACGGCGGGATCTACGTCTCCACGGTGGCCAGCGCCCGGCTGTTCATCGCTATCCCGCTTACGACGCTGAGCGGTCTCCTGGGGCCGAAGAAGCGGGCCCGCACGATCGTGGCCAAGCCGAAGGCCGAGGACCTCGCCGTCCTGGCGCGGCTGGCGGAGCAGGGGAGGCTCCGGCCGGAGATTCAGGAGGTCTTGGCTCTGGAGGAGATCCGCAAAGCCCACGACCTCAGCGAGGCCGGTCACGTGCGGGGGAAGATCGTGGTGCGGGTGGGGTGAGGCGCCCTTCAGGGCTCTTCTGCCAACTCCGCCAGCGTCGCCCTCAGCAGCTCATAGAACCGTCCCACCGAATCGATCTTCACCCGCTCGTCCGGCGAGTGGGCTCCCTCGATGACGGGTCCGAAGGAGATCATGTCCATGCCCGGGAACTTCTCTCCGAGGACGCCGCATTCGAGGCCGGCGTGGACGGCTTTCAGCTCGGGGTCGGTGCCAGCGGCTCTCTGGTGGACCTGGCGGAAGAGGGAGAGGAGCGGGGAGTCGACGTTCGGCTTCCAGCCGGGGTAGCCCTCGGTCTCGCTCACGTCGCCGCCGGCCAGCTCGGCGATGGCGCGGAGGCCCCGCTTGGTGGCCCGCATGGCGGAGGCGACGGAGCTGCGGATGCTCGTCAGAGCGGCGAGGTGGCCATCGGCGGCGGCCACGGTGGCGAGGTTGAGGCTGGTCTCCACGAGGCCGGGGATGTCGTTGCTCATGGCCAAGACGCCGTGGGGGAGGGCGTTCAGGAGGTCGAGCACCCTGCGGGTCGCCGCAGCCGTCCAGACCCGATCCGGAATGGCGGCACCGGCGATCTCGACCTTGAGGCCGGGGTCGACAGTCCGGATCTCGTCGCGGATCGCGGTCACCTCGCGCTCGACGGCGGCGGCGAAGGCGTCCCGGGCGTCCGCGGGGACCAGGATCCTGGCCGCGGCCTCGCGGGGGAGGGCGTTGTGCTTGTTGCCCCCTTCGAAGGAGGCGAGGTGGAAGGGCGTCTGCTGGGCCGCGGCCAAGAGGGAGCGGGCCAGCAGCTTCACGGCGTTGCCGCGCTGGAGGTGGATCTCCATCCCCGAGTGGCCGCCCTTGAGGCCGGAGAGCTTCACGTCCAGGGCCGCGGTCCCCTCCGGCGCCGGGGCGGTCTCGAGCGGCAGGGTGAGGCGGCTGGCAGAGCCGCCGGCGCAGCCAATGGTCACCGTCCCCTCTTCCTCGGAGTCCAGGTTCAGGAGCCGGCGGCCGCGGAGCGCAATGGCCTCGGGATCGAGGGCGAGGACGCCGTTGAGGCCGGTCTCCTCGTCCACGGTGAAGAGCAGCTCGAGGGGGCCGTGGACGAGGTCGTCCGCCTCCAGGACGGCCAGCATGGCCGAGACGCCAATGCCGTTGTCCGCGCCGAGGGTGGTGCCGGTGGCCTTCACCCAGTCGCCCTCGCGCCGGGGGATGATGGGGTCGCGCTCGAAGTCGTGGACGGTCCCCGAGTTCTTCTCCGTGACCATGTCGAGGTGGCCCTGGAGCACCACGATGGGCGCACTCTCGCGGCCGGGGGAAGCCGGCTTCTCGACGACGGCGTTCCCGGTCGCGTCCTGCCGGTGGCGCAGCCCCTTGCGCTCCGCCACTTCCAGGACGTAGCGGCGGGCCCGCTCCTCGTGCTTGGAGGGGCGCGGGATCTTCAGGATCTCGTCGAAGTGCTTCCAGAGGGCTCGCGGTTCCAACTCGGAGACGAAGGACATGGGACCTCCCGGAGTGCCGTGGTCAGAGCAAGGATATAACGGCGCCGGCCGGCTCCGGACGGTTATACTCTGGCCCTCCATTGTGGAAGACTGGACCATGGCGTCCTTCCTGTTCCTGAACCGTCAAGACATCGAGGCCCTCCTGCCCATGGAGGAGTGCGTCGACGTGGTCGAGGCCGCCCTGCAGGCCCTGGCCCGGGGCGAGGCTCTCCAGCCGCTGCGCTCCGCCCTCTGGATGCCGGACCGCCACGGTTTGCTGGGCGTGATGCCGGGGATGTTGAACGCTCCAGGGGGCCCTCCCGTGGCGGGCGTCAAGGTGCTCACGGTGGTGCCGGAGAACCACCTCCACGGCGAGGAGTCGCACCAGGGCATGGTCCTCCTGTTCGAGCAGGAGCGAGGCAGGCCGCTCTGCCTCCTGGACGCCACCGCCGTGACCGCCATCCGCACCGCCGCGGCCAGCGCGGTCGCCACGCGGGCGCTGGCCTGCAGGGACGCGGGGGACCTGGCGATCCTGGGCTCGGGCACGCAGGCGCGGAGCCACCTGGATGCGATGCGGGCGGTCCGGCCGCTGCGCCGCGTGCGGGTCTGGAGCCGCCGGCCTGAGAGCGCCCGGCGCTTCGCCGAGCGGGAGGAGGGGCGGCTCGGCCTCGCCGTGGAAGCCGTGCCTTCGTCACAGGAGGCGGTCGAGGGCGCGGACCTGATCTGCACCGTGACCGCCGCCACTGAGCCGGTGCTGAAGGGGGAGTGGATCTCGCCGGGTGCGCACGTCAACGCCGTGGGCGCCTGCACGCCGGCCGTGCGCGAGCTGGACGCGGCGGCCGTGGCGCGCTCGCGGCTGTTCGTGGACCGGCGCGAGTCGGCCCTCGCCGAGGCGGGGGACTTCCTCCTCGCCCGCAAGGAGGGAGCGGTCGCGGACGATCATATCCTCGGCGAGCTGGGTGAGCTGCTGGAGGGAAAGGTCCCCGGCCGCTGCTCGGAGCAGGAGGTCACGCTCTTCAAGTCTCTCGGCATCGCGGTGGAAGACCTCGCCGCGGGCCGGCACGTCTACGCGAAGGCGCTGGCGGTGGGGCGGGGGATCGAGTTGAATCTCTGAACCCCGCGGTCGCGGGGCATACTAAAAAGGACCCCTCATGGAAACGTCCTCCGCCGTGGCCGCGGTCCGGCCGGTCTCGCGCGCCGTGCCGGTTTCGAAGGCCCTGTTCGCCGTGGTGGTGTGGGGCGCCTCGTTCATCGCCACCAAGATCGCTCTGCCCGAGGTGCAGCCGGTCACGGTGGTCTGGCTGCGGTTCGCCATGGGGGTCGCGGTGATGGGGATGATCGTGGCCCTCCGCCGGCAGCTCTTCGTTCCGAAGGCCTCGGACCTCGCTTATTTCACCGGGCTCGGGTTCCTCGGCATCACCTTCCACCAGTGGCTGCAGTCGAACGGTCTGGTGACGGCGCAGGCGGGGACCACGGCCTGGATCGTCGCCTCGACGCCCATCTTCATGGCCCTGCTCGGCTGGCTGGTGCTGCGGGAGCGGCTGGGATGGCTGGGCGCGGCCGGCATCGCGGTGGCGGCCCTGGGCGTGCTGCTGGTGGTCTCGCGGGGCGACTTCTCGGCCGTATCCGCCGGGCGGTTCGGCACGCCGGGCGACTTCCTGATCCTGCTGAGCGCACCGAACTGGGCGGTCTTCTCGGTGCTCTCCCGCAAGGGGCTTCAGCGCCACTCGTCCGCGGGGATGATGTTCTGGGTGATGGCGACCGGCTGGCTGCTCACCACCATCCTGTTCCTGACAGGACCCGGCTTCGGAGACGTGGTCGGCCTGTCGGCGCGGGGTTGGAGTGCCGTGGCCTTCCTGGGGATCGCCTGCTCGGGGCTGGCCTACGTCTTCTGGTACGACGCCCTGCGCGTCCTCCCGGCGTCCCAGGTGGGAGCCTTCCTCTACCTCGAGCCGCTGGTGGCGGTCGCCGTCGCGGCGGTCCTGCTGGGCGAGCCGCTCCTCCTGGCCACCCTGGCTGGCGGCGTCGCGATCCTGCTGGGCGTCTGGCTGGTGGGCCGGCGGCCGGCGGTGCGGGGCTAGCGCCCGTTCACGTCCTGCCGCAAGGCGTCGATGCGGGCCGGCGTCCGCAGAATGGCGCGGAGAACCTCGACCAGCAGGAAGGAAAGGGTGAAGCCGAGGTAGGCGAGGAAGGGCAGGAGGGCGAGGCCCAGGACGTTGCGGGCGGTCCGGTAGGCCGCGTCGTTGACGAAGTAGGACTCTTCCGCGAAGGTGAGATAGAGGAGGTAGATGGCGGCGCAGAGGCCCACCACCGAGCCCACGCCGAACAGGAACGGGACGAGCCGGACCGGCAGCTTGACGAGGAACATGCCGATGCCGAGCGCCTCTTCGCCGGCCGTGAGGTCCACGCCCGTGGTCACGTTGACGGTCTGCGGGTGCAGGGCGAGGCCGCAGGCGTAGAGGAGCACGGCGAAGCCGACCATCCACAGACCGAACAGGAGGAAGGGGCCACCCCGGATGAGACCGTAGAGTCCCATCAAAAAGCAGTACAGCGCCCCGGCCAGGAACACCAGCGAGGAGAAGACGAGCACGGCGGGGGACGACAACTCGCTCGGTGACCTGCGCAGCAGCGAAGGGCCCGCGTCCAGGAAGAGGACGGCGAGGAAGTGGAGGATCACGGCCGCGGGCAGAAGGACCAGCAGTCCGGCGAAGAAGAGGCTGAAGCTGTCGCCCCGGACGCCGAGGACCATGTAGGCGAGGGCGAGCACCACGGCCGCCGCCATGTAGGCGAGGTGCCCGGCTTGGCGGGCGATGCGGTCGGCGGTGGCCAGCCCGTTCTCGGTGACGCCGCGCCGCAGGATGTCCAGGAGGGCGCGCACGGCCCGTAGGTGAGGCAGGGACTGGACGGCGTCGTCTCCGAAGGTGCGGCGCATCCGCTCGGCGAGGCCGCGGCCGAACGCCAGCGCGTCGCGCTTGGGGCCGACTCCGGGGGGCAGGGGTGGACGCACGGCCGCTTCGTGAGGGAACAGTTCGGGAACCGAGCGCGCCGGCACCCAGTCGGCCATGCCGACCCGGGTGACGAGGCCGTCCGGACGGAGTTTCCCCCGATCAGCCAGATCGCGCAACACCTCCAGGGTCATGGGGCCCTGCTGGGTACCGTCCTGGAACAGATACCAGACCTGATCGGGCATGTTCGGCGCCTCCCGCCAAGTATACGCGCAGCGTGGGGTAGGATAAAAATACCGGAGCTGCCATGAATCCCGATGTCGCTGACGCGATCCCGAGGCTGGTCGAGGCCGGCGCCCTGCCGCCGGAGAGGGCGCGGCTCTTCCTGCGCGTGTCCCGCGGCGAGCTGGTCTCGGTCCACCGGGAGCTGCGGATGCTCCTCTACGCGGGCGTCCTGCTCGTCACGGCCGGCGTCGGCCTGCTGGTCAAGGAGAACCTCGAACGCATCGGACCGGTCACCATCGCCGCCGTCCTCGGCCTTGCCGCCGCCGCGGCGCTGGCCTGGGTGGCGCGGGTCGCGCCGCCGTTCTCGTGGCGGGAGGCGGCGTCGCCGAACCTGGCGTTCGACTACATGCTCCTCCTCGGGTTGCTCCTTGCCGCGGCGGACCTCGCGTACGTCGAGGTGCGGTTCACGCCGCTAGGGGCGAACTGGCCCTGGCATCTGCTGATCGTCTCGCTCTTCACGGCCCTCGCCGCGTTCCGCTTCGACTCCCGCGTCGTCTTCTCCCTGGCCCTCGCAACCTTCGCGGCCTGGCGGGGCGTGTCGGTCGCCCGCTTCGGTTCGGTCCTCTGGGCCAGCACGGAGAATGCGGTGCGCTGGAACGCCGTTGGCTGCGGCGTCCTCTTCGCGGTGCTCGGGCTCGTCCTCGCCCGCACGGGGCGGAAGGCGCACTTCGAGCCGGTGGCGGTCCACCTGGGGTGGCTGCTGGTCCTGGGCGGTCTGGCTTCGGGGATTGGAGAGACGAATTGGGAGGGGTGGACGTTCGCACTGCTGCTCACCGGAGCGGGCCTGGCCGCGGGAGCGTACTCGTTGCGCCGCTTTCCTCTCTTCGCTCTCGGGGTGGTGGCCGGCTATGCTGCCTTGAGCCGGCTGATCCTGGAGGTCGCGGGTGCCGAGGTCTTCGGCTGCCTCTGGTTCTTCGCGAGCGCCCTCGTGCTGCTGTTCGTCCTGATCGCCGCCCAGCGGCGGATGAGGGAGCCTTTGTGAAGCCCGACGCCGCCCGCGCCGACCGCAGCGCGGCCGTCCGCAGCGCCGCCCGCTCGTGGAAGAAGGCCGACGCGATCAACGATGCAACCCTGTCGGCGATCGAGGCCACCTATCCCGACGACCGCGTCCGCGTCGGGCCGGTCTTCCGCATCCTGCTCTTCCTCTTCACCCTCCTCGCCGTCAACGCCGGGTTCGGCCTGTTCTGGCTGCTGTTCCTCGACTCGGCTTCGGAGAAGGACGCCGCCTTAGGATGGTCGACGATCCTCTTCGGACTCGCGCTGGCGGCTTTCACGGAGTTCCAATTAGGGAGCCTCCGGCGGTCGCAGGGCGGGACGGAGGCGGCCACGTCGCTCGCGGCCCTGGGTTACCTGATCGCGGGCTCCGGCTGGCTCCTGTTCGAGAAGTTCGACCTGCCGGAGGAGATCGCGTTCAAGGTCCTGCTCCTCGTCGCGGCCCTGCTCCTCGGCGCGGCGGCGTGGCGCTGGGGCTATGCCCTCTACGCGGGAGCCGCGAGCGCAGCGCTGCTGGCCTGCCTCGCCGCTCTGCCCGGAGGCCGCGTCCTCTGGATCGCCGTACCGGCCGTGACCGCGCCACTGCTGGTGCGCCTTTCGGACTCGGCACGGCTTCCGCCCGCACACCGCGGCTCCTGCAAGGCCGCGCTCGGGGTGGCCCTGGCTGGCCTCTACGTGGCCCTGCATCTCGGATCTTTCGAGAGCGGTCTGATCGAGGAGATCGGCAGATTCGGCCGGAATCCTGGCTCAGCCTCGACGAGCAGCCTCCTGTGGTGGCTCTCGGCGGCGGCGACCGCGCTCGTTCCGGTGGTCTACCTCGCCGTCGGGATCAGGACCCGGCGCTACCCCTTCCTCCTCCTCGGCCTGGGGACGGGCATCGCCTCGCTGATCACCCTTCGCTATTACGTCTACCTCGGGCCGCCCTGGGCGATCCTCACGGTCTCGGGAGCCGCGCTGGTGGCCGCGGTCTTCGCCCTGCGCCGCTATCTCGATTCCGGTCCAGCCAGGGAACGGGCAGGCTTCACGGCCGAGCCGCTCTTCGAGGACATCGGACGCCAGAGGCTCCTCGAAGCCGGAGCCGCCGTCGTGTCGTTCTCGCCCGAGGCGCGGCCGGTGCGCGACGAGCCGCGCTTCGCCGGCGGCGGGGGAGAGTTCGGGGGCGGTGGGTCAACGGGCGAGTTCTGAGTGATATCCTGTGCTCCGAGCCATTCTTTTTTGTGTTCAAGGAGGGTGAAAATGAGGAACATGCTGTCGGCGCTCGTCCTGGTGCTCGGCTTCGCGGCGCTCGCATCCGCGAACGACGTGGATCCCAACATCAACTGCATCCCCCAAGCCGGCCTGATCGTCGACTGCCTGGACGGTCAGAACCAGCCGAAGCCGGGCTGCCCGTCGATCCAGTTCGTCCTCTACGGCCGGGGCTGTCCGGACAGGACCACGAACCAGGGCTGCCGCATCTGCATGGAGACGCAGATCGCCCGCGCCTGCAAGCAGCTACGGACGCGGTATCCCGACGCCTCGCAGTACCACTTCAAGCCGAGGAAGGTGACCGCCGGCTTCCGGACGTCCCCGAACGATCCGTTCGTCTACTTCGACATCGCGTCCCAGCTCTGCTATCTCTACCGGAACCAGCCGGAGACCTGCGGCCCCGAGCCGCTGCCCTGACGGAAGGGGCGAGCGCGGCCGGCGCGTCAACCTTGCGGCCCTGGGAGGCGCTCTGCGGGGAGGTGATGGGCGAGTTCTGACAAGATCATGACCCGCCGATGGTCTAGACTTGTCGCCGTCATCTTCCTACTGGCCATCATGGCCGGGGCTCTACTGCCTTCCATGCTCGACGCCTTCGCCCGCCAGATGCTCTATCCCGCGCCTTCGGTGCCGGTGCCCTCGCCGCCGCCGGCGCCGCTGGAGGAGGTGCGGCTCGATCTCGCGACCGGCGAGCGCGTCGGGGCCTGGGCCCTGGCCGCTCCCGGCCTGAGGCCTGAGGCACCGGTCGTCCTCTTCTTCCACGGCAATGGCGAGAACCTGGAGACGCTGCGCTGGGCGGGTTTCTTCGAGGAGCTGGACGGGTTGGGGGTGGCGGTCCTCGCCACGGACTTCCCCGGCTACGGCCGGAGCACGGGGACGCCTTCCGAGGAGGGGCTGATCGCCACCGGCGAGGCCGCTCTGGCATGGGCACGCGAGCGGCACCCGGAGCGGCCTGTCGTCGTCGCCGGCTGGTCGCTAGGCGCGGCGCTGGCCATCGCCCTCGTCGCCCGTCATCCCGGGGAGGTGCGCGGCCTGATCGCCCTGTCCCCCTGGACCACGCTGGCCGAGGTGGCCTCGGAGATCTTCCCGGCGTTCGCCGTCAAGGCGATGCTGCGGGAACGCTACGACTCCCGCGAGGTGGCGCGGAGCATCCGCGTGCCCGCCCTGGTCGTCCACGGCGAGCGGGACGACCTGATCCCGGTGGGGCAGGGGCGGGAGATCGCCTCCCTGCTGGCCGGCCCCACCCGCTGGGTCGAGGTCCGTGGCGCGGCGCACAACGACCTGCTGGGTCGGCGGCAGGTCTGGGAAGAGATTGGGGATTTTCTGAAGTCGATTGGCTCGCCCGCGAAACCTCACCCCCTGGCCCCCTCTCCTAAAGGAGAGGGGGAACGGTAAACATGAAGCCCCTCTCCTTTAGGAGAGGGGCTGGGGTGAGGTCGCTACAGCGAAGCGCCGCCGGTCCGCCCCACCGCCACGTCGAGGGCCCGCTCGAGCTGCGGATCCCGTCCCTCGGCGTAGGGGAGGTCCGCCGGGACGGGCACGTCCGGCGTCACTCCGATCCCCTCCAGCCGCTCGCCGTCGACAAGAATGTCCTCCACGGCTAGGAGGAGCAGCGAGCCGTCCGCGAGGAGAAACGGCCGGCCGGCGAGCACGGCTCCCGCCGTGCGCTCGCCTACCAGGACGGCCCTGCGGCTCCGCTGGAGCGCACGGGCCACCATCTCCTTGCCGCTCCGCGAGCCGCCGTCGATCAGTGCAACGAGCGGTTTGCGCCAAGCTGATCGAAAGACGGAACGGTGGCCGTCGCGGTCGATCCGGGTGAGGTCCGGCACGGCAGGATCGAATAGGCCGACGAAATCCGGGTTGCACCCGCCCCAGCCGCCGCGTAGGTCAATCACCAGGGCGTCGGCGTCCGCAAGGGGCTTCGCCAGCGCCTCGTTCAACGCCTCCTGGTAGTCCACTCCCGCGCAGGACCAGATCGGCACGTACCCGATGCGCCGTCCCTGCCGCTCCAGGATGTGGCTTCCGGCCTTCTGGGCATCCAGCCATTCTCGCTTGGGATCGGTGATCCACGGCCTGACGGAGACCGTGCGCACCGGCCCGTCCCGGCGGCTCTGGACTTCGAGGACGATCCGGCGCCCTGCCCGCCCTCGCAGGGACCTCACCGGATGGAAGGGCTCGCCGTCCACGGCGACGATCCGATCCCCCCGGCGCAGCCCCGCGGCCTCGGCCGGACCGCCCGCGAAGGTCCGGAACACGAACCAGCCACCCTCCCGCTCCACAGCGGCGAGACCCAAGTTCTCGCCTGCCGCGGACCGCTTGAGGACCGGCTCGAAGATGGAGAGCAGGTCGCGGTAGCCGGGATCGTCCGGCGTGTAGTGCTCGGTGTGGGAGGCGCGCAGCTCCGCGAGCCGGCGCCGGGTCTCGCGGCGGAAGGTCTCGGCGTCGCGGATCGCGGCGGCATAGTCCGCGTTCTCCGCCGCCCAAGGCTCGGAGCGGGTGGGGTCGTAGAAGCGCTCCTTGACCAGTCGGACGACCTCATGGCCGAGGGCTCGGAAGTCCTTGGACGGCGGCTCTGCCGCGAGCCGGATCGCCGTCAAGACGAGGAGGACCGTCGCGAGAGCTCTATGCCGTCTCATATTGGGCGGAGCCTAGCAGAGGGTAGAAAGTCCCCGGCTCGCGGGAGGGGGGAGACAGCACCTTTTAATTAGAGGAGATCCGAAATTTCGGATACCCTGCCTTGGAAGCTAGCCCGTCTTCCATCCCCTCCCGTCCTGGAGCACGCGCTCCGCCGCGGCGCGCGTTCATTGTGGGATCCTTTTGCGAAATCCCCAACCCCTATCTCAATAAGGAGAGGAGAAACCTCATGAAGAGGCTTTCCACGCTTCTGATCATCGCTTTCGCAGTCCTGCTCGCGGTGCCGGCCTTCGCCGCCAACCGCACGATCGTCAACGGGATCGATCTCTGGATTACCAAGGGAAACGGCAGGACGTTCGCCGACTTCTCCAAGGAGGTGATCCCGGCCGGGTTCTTCTGCTCCAGGTCGGCGCCCTTCACCGGCAAGGTCGTGCTCAGGGGGGTTCCCATCGCCACCGGCCAGCCCGGTGTCCTGGGCGCCACCGACACGATCATCCAGCGCCTCGACAACGCCGCGTTCAACAAGCGGGGGGTGGCGACGACGCGCATCCAGATGCGCGCCATGCAGTTCGAGAGCGTGGCTCCGGTGAAGACCGCCTGCGGCGACTTCAAGCTCAACGTGACGCTCGATGGCGAGCAGCCGATCACCACCATGCGCATCGTGCGGGACAACGCGAAGGGCGGCCGTTTCTGGGCGCCGATCTGGGTCAACGTCAAGCTCAGCTTCACGCCCATCGGACGGGTCACCACGGAAGCTCTCGAGCTGCGCAAGGCCCTGCGCTTCCCGCCCGCCCCCATCGCCTACTGGTCCGCCCTTGACCGACCCGCCGGCCCTGCCGAGGGTTTCGTGAAGGTCGATACCGACAGCGACGGGGCGCCTGACACCTTCCTGCCCGGCATCTCGAACTTCGCCGCCGGCCAGTCGCCCTTCCCCCAGAAGGTGGCATCCGATGTTTGCCACCAGGAGGACGAGGGGGTGCACTGCACCAGCGGTTTCTACTATTACTAGAGTCTCACCACGCCGGACCGGCGTAGATCGCCGGCCCGGCACGCTTTTCGCCGCCTCACACCCGAGAGGGCAGTCTTACATTCCCGTCACCTGTCCCAGCACCCGCTGGATCTCCGGCGTGGGCGATCTCCGGTGCCGGCGGCGGAGGGGTGGTCCTCGGCGCGGGTGTCGGGGTCCTCCGGCAGGCGAGGGCCGGCAGCAGGGCGCAGAGGAGGAAGAGGATGCTTCGGCGCATGGGGACGGGATGAGCTTAACAGACCGCAGGCGAGAGATCGGCAAGCAAGTTGCACCGGTCTTCCGGCGTGGCCTATCAGCCCATCGAGGACTACGGAATCATCGGCAACATGCGGACGGTGGCGCTGGTGGGCCGGCACGGCTCCATCGACTGGTACTGCTTTCCGTACTTCGATTCGCCGAGCGTCTTCGGAGCCATCCTGGACGACGAGAAGGGCGGACGGTTCGAGATCGCGCCGGTCGGCGACGGAGCGGCCACCAAGCAGCTCTACTGGCCCGAGACCAACGTCCTGGTCACCCGCTTCCTGTCGGCGGACGGGGTGGGGGAGATCGAGGACTTCATGCCGGTGGGCCGGCCGGCGGAGGGGGCCTGGCGGGACCACCTCATCTGCCGGGTGCGGCTGGTGCGCGGTGCCCTCAAGTTCCGGCTGCGCTGCCACCCGGCCTTCGACTATGCGCGCGCCTCTCACGAGACGGTGATCGAGAAGGGGGGAGCCTGCTTCCACTCCAAGGGCTTAAGCCTCGGGCTCGCCACGGACGTGCCGCTGACGAAGGACGAGCGGGGCGTCGCCTGCGAGTTCACCCTCAAGGAGGGGGAGAACGCGACGTTCGTCCTCCGCCCGGTCGATCCCAGCGGCGGCTGCGGCCGGGGCCCCTCGCCCGAGGAGACCGAGGCGCTGTTCCAGCGCACCGTCGCCTTCTGGCGCCGCTGGATCTCGGCCTGCACCTACCACGGCCGCTGGCGCGAGATGATCCACCGCTCGGCCCTGGCGCTCAAGCTCCTCACCTTCCAGCCCACGGGAGCTATCGTGGCGGCGCCCACCTGCAGCCTGCCCGAGCATCCGGGCGGCGTGCGCAACTGGGACTACCGCTACACCTGGCTGCGCGACGCCGCCTTCACCGTCTACGCCCTGCTGCGGATCGGCCTCACCGAGGAGGCGGCGCAGTTCATGAGCTGGATCGACGCCCGCTGCGCCGAGGCCGACCGCGACGCGGGCCTGCAGATCGTCTACGGCATCGACGGCCGGCGGGACCTGACCGAGCAGACCCTCGACCACCTGGAAGGCTACCGGTGCTCGCGGCCGGTGCGCATCGGTAACGGCGCCTACAACCAGCTCCAGCTCGACATCTACGGCGAGCTGATGGACTCGGTCTACCTCTACAACAAGTACGCCTCGCCCATCTCCCACGACACCTGGCTCCACCTGCGGGAGCTTTTGCACTACGTCGCCGAGAATTGGCAGCGGGAGGACGAGGGGATCTGGGAGGTCAGGGGCGGCCGGCGGCAGTTCGTCTACTCCAAGCTGATGTGCTGGGTGGCCATGGACCGCGGCCTGCGCCTGTCGGACAAGCGCTCGTTCCCCACCAACCGCCAGCAGTGGCTCGCCGTCCGCGACGAGATCTACGAGAGCATCATGAAAGAGGGCTGGAGCCCCCAGCGCCAGGCGTTCGTCCAGTCCTACGGCAGCGAGTGGCTCGACGCCTCGAACCTGATCATGCCGCTGGTCTTCTTCGTGGCGCCGAACGATCCCCGCATGCTGAAGACCCTGGAGGCGATCCGCCGGCCGCCGGATCAGGGCGGCCTGCTCTCCGACGGCCTCGTCTACCGCTACAACACCAGCCGCGGGGTGGACGGCCTGCCCGGCGACGAGGGGACCTTCAACATGTGCACCTTCTGGCTCGTCGAGGCCCTGACCCGCGCCGGCCGCGTCGAGCCCAGGCTGCTCGAGGAAGCCCGCCTCCTCTTCGAGCGCATGCTCGGCTATGCCAACCACCTGGGGCTCTACGCCGAGCAGACCGGCCTGCGGGGCGAGGCCCTGGGCAACTTCCCCCAGGCTTTCACCCACCTGGCCGTCATCAGCGCCGCCTTCAACCTCGACCGCACCCTGGGCCTGGAGCGGGGGCGGGAGCGGGTCCTCGGGTTCGAGTGAGCCGGGAAGTTCCCCCCAGCGCCTCCGCTACGCGGTCTCGGCGACGAGGTGCTGGACGACCGGCCGCTGCGGGCCGATGTGGAAGGCGCGGGCGCGCTCTTCGATGTCGCGGTCGGCGACCGTCACCCGCTCGTGCTGGCGCAGGTGCTCGACCCAGGAGCTGACGAGGAAGACCTCGGTGTAGAGGGCGGGGTCCGCCGCGTCCACGAAGAGACCCCACTGCATGGCGCCGTCCCGCAGGCGGATGCGGCGGACGTCGCGCATGGCCGCGGCGAACTCAGCGGCGCGGGCGGGATCGATCCGGTACTGGACCGTCACCAGCACCGGGCCGCGGTCGGGCTCGAGGTCGTGCGCCACGATGGGAGCCGGCCACTGGCGCGAGGGGGCGAGGTTGAGCCCTTCACCGGAGCGCAGGGGGATGCGGAACGTCGCGGCAAGGCCGACGATCATGCCGGCGGCCGAGACGAGGAGGGCCTCGGAGATGCCGATGCGCTCGGCTACGGCGCCCCAGAGCGCGCTGCCGCCCGCGAGCCCGCCGAAGAAGATCAGCATGTAGACCGAGAGGGCGCGGCCCCGCACCCAGGAGGGGACCACCGTCTGCACCGCCACGTTGAGGCTGGAGAGCAGGGAGAGCCACGCGCCGCCGGCGAGCAGCATGGCGAGCATCAGCAGCCAGAACTCCCGCACCCCGGCCAGCGCGACCGTGGCCGCGGCGAAGACTAGCGTGGCCGCGGTGACGACCCCGCCTGTCGAGTTGTTCCGCTTGAGGCGGGGGAGGACCATGGCGCCAGCCACCGCGCCGACCCCGAGGGCGCCGAGGAGGAGGCCATAGCCCTCGGGCCCGGATTTCAGCTCCTGCCGCGCCACCAGCGGCAGGAGGGCCCACAGCGAAGCCCCGCAGAGGACGAACGTGCAGCCGCGCACGATGGGAGCGATCACCTCTGGAGCGTGACGGACGTAGCGCAAGCCGGTGGTCATGGCACCCAGGATGCGCTCGCCCGGCAGCACTGCTTCTCTGGCGGGCCGACGCCAGAAGAAGAGCACGACCACCACGCCCAGGAAAGAGATGGCGTTCACCAGGAAGGTGACGGCCGGGCCGGCGGCCGCCACGACCAGGCCGGCCAGGGCGGGGCCCGCGGCCCGGGCGATGTTGAAGCCCACGCTTCCCAGCATGACGGCACCGGGGAGGTCCTCCCGCGGCACCATCTCGGGGATGCTCGCCTGCCAGGCCGGCGCGTTCAGGGCCGCGCCCAGCCCCAGGAGGAAGGTGAAGGTGAGGAGGGTCCAGGGCGTCGTGGCCCCGGCCGCCGTGAAGGCCCAGAGGCCAAAGGCCGCCAGGGTCATCCAGCCCTGGGTGACCAAGAGCAGACGGCGTCGGTCCACCACGTCAGCGACGGCCCCGGCCGGCAGCGACAGCAGGAACATCGGCAGGCTGGTAGCCGCTTGGACGAGCGCCACCAGGGTCGGCGACGGGCTGAGGGTAGTCATCAGCCATGACGCGCCGACGTTCTGGAACCAGGTGCCGATATTGGAGGCGACACTGGCGATCCACAGCCAGCGGAAGATCGGGTGGCGCAGCGGTCTCCAGGGGGACGACGGAGCGTCAGCCTTCGCCACCCTCGCGTCAGCTTGGATCGGTCTTTCCATCCTACCGAGCCGGGATCTGCCCGCCGTACTTCCTCTCCTGCTGCTCGCGGGCCAGCTCGTAGGAGCGGCGGAGGAGGGCGACCGCGTGGTCGACGTCCTCTTCCTTCCTGATATAGAAGCTCACCCAGCCGGTGTCCGGGAGGATGTGGTGCGGCTGCGCCTCGCCGGCCGCGACCACCTCGTTCCGCACCGGCCGGGGGAACGCGATGTCCAGCAGGTGGTCGCCGTGGATGTGCCCCACCTCGCGCTTGCCCAGGTTGAACTCGGTGCCGCCGAACCGGTGCGGCTGGGAGACCACACCGGGCCAGGTGAGCACCACCTCTTCGATCCGCCTTTTGGCACCGGGGACCGCCATTCCGCGCCCTCCTCCCGAAGTCCTGGACCCTCGCACCGGGTCCGCCAAGAGTGTAGCGCCAAGACGTAGCCAACAAGGGCCGACAGCGCCCTGTGGTATTGCGGTACGGGACCCCGAAAAATTAGCACCAACCCCTCCCATCTGTTGCTGCGAATGTCCGCTTGCGCGAGGCGTGCCCCTGGAGGGCAGTCACGGCCCTCCAGAAATATGTTGCCACCCGTCAGAGGGGAGCGTCTCCCCTGGCAGGGAATGCTGCGAACCAAGAATTGTTGACAGCATGCTGCCCCGGGTCTTGCAGCGGGACTCTAAGGTCTCGCAGCGCATGGGGTGGGTCTGGCAGCATGGGACGAGATCCGTGGAGCGCGCCCTTTTCTAGTCACAGCGCCATGGTAGTCATTCGCAACAGATTTCCGGGGGGCGCAAGCTGCCCTTCGTAACTTCGCAGCGAATGAAGGAGGTCTCGCAACGCGTTGGGGATTCCCCGAAGCAGATGATCCGGTCGCCGGCGCCGCACCTCGAAGCTCGCGCCCCCGGTGGTGACGGCGGCTGTCCCGCCAGGATGAACTGGCGGCACTAGACAGGGTGAGAGAAAGGTACTAATCTAGTCACAAATGAGTTCCAGCAGCCTCAACGCCACCACCCTCCCGCCTCAGCAGGTGCATTGCATCTGTAGCAAGCGGGTGTGAACGGCTCCGGGCCGTCCGCATCCGCCTCTCCCCGGAAAGCCATTCCCAGCTTCTGACGACTTGACGGCCGCAACCCGGCCGCAAGCGTGATCCGTACACCTCCCTCGCCCGCGGGGGAGGCGTGGAGGTATCGATGCCAGTAGGAGAGCCCCAGGCGGAGATCACCTGGGACCTGATCCGCAAGCGCAACTTCGTGGAGCGCCTGAAGCACGAGAAGGGCGGCCTCGACGTGATCCACGACCTGCCTGCCATGATCGCGGCCGGCTACGAGGCGGTGCCCGAGGAGGACTTCGTGCGCATGCAGTGGTACGGCCTGTACCACGACAAGCCGAAGGTCGGGTACTTCATGCTGCGGGTGAAGGTGCCCGGCGGCGTCCTCACCCCGGCGAAGCTGCGCGTCATCGGCGGCATCTCCCAGCGGTTCGGCCGCGGGTATGGCGAGCTGACCACGCGGCAGAACATCCAGCTCCACTGGATCGAGCTGGCGAAGCTCCCCGAGGTGCTGCGCGCCCTCGACGAGGGGGGCATGACCACCACCGGCGCCTGCGGCGACAACGTGCGCAACATCACCGGCTGCCCGGTGGCCGGCATCGACCGCGGCGAGCTGTTCGAGGTCCAGGGCCTGATCGAGCAGGCGACGGAGTTCTTCATCCGCAACCGCGAGTACTCGGACCTGCCGCGCAAGCACAAGATCACCATCGCCGCCTGCCCCCACCAGTGCAACGCGCCGGAGATCCATTGCATCGCCCTCATCGGCATGCTGCGGGAGGGCCGGCCGGGCTTCGCCGTGCGGGTGGGCGGCGGGCTCGCCAGCTGGCCGCGCTTGGCGGACGACCTCGGGGTGTGGGTGCCGGCGGAGGAAGCCCTGCCGGTGCTGCGGGCCATCGTGGACGTCTGGCGGGAGGACCTCAGGTACCGCCTGTCGCGGGCCAAGGCGCGCCTCAAGTTCATGGTGCACGACCTCGGGGCCGGAGCCTTCCGCGCCCGGGTGGAGGAAAAGCTCGACCGGCGGCTGGACGATGGCTCGGTGCCGCCCGCGCCCGTGGAGGAGCACGACCACACCGGAATCCATCCCCAGCGCCAGGCGGGGCTCTTCTACGCCGGCTTCCCGGTCCACCTGGGATTGATGAACGGCGAGACCATGCTGCGCCTGGCCGACCTCGTCGAGGAGTGGGGCGGCGAGATCCGCCTCACGCGGCGGCAGAACTTCATCCTGAGCCAGATCCCGGAGGAGAGGGTGGACGAGGCGGTGCGCGCCGTGGAGGGCCTCGGCTTTCCGCGGGCGGGCATGGGGCTGCGGGGAGCGAGCATCGCCTGCACGGGCGATCCCTTCTGCAACTACACGGTAGCCGAGACCAAGGGGAAGCTCCAGGAGATCGTCGAGCACCTGGAGGGAGTCTTCGGCCAGCAGGCGGCGGGCCTGCGGCTCAACCTCGACGGCTGCCCGCACGCCTGCGCCCACCACTGGATCGGCGACATCGGCCTGCAGGGGACGACGCTGCGCGAGCGCGGCCCGGCGGGCGAGAGGCTGCACGGCTACGACCTCTTCCTGCGCGGCGGCCTCGGGCGGGACGCGGCCATCGGCCGGCCGGTCTTGAAGCGGGTGCCGGGGACCGAGGTCCACCGGGTGATCGAGCGACTGTTCCGCGCCTATCTCGACGGGCGCCGGGAGGGGGAGCGCATCCAGCAGTTCTTCGCCCGCCAGGGCGACGAGGAGCTGGTGGCGATGGGTCTGGGAGAAGCCGTTTCCGTTCAAGCGTGAAAGGAAGAACGATGATTCTGGAAAAAGCGACCGCGATCCGAATGGACCCGAGAGATCTGTTGGACGAGTTCGAGGCCGGGCAGTTGGCCGTGGAGTTCGACTTTGCGACTCCGCAGGAAGTCATCGCCTGGGCGCTCGACCGCTGGGGCTCGCAGGTCGCGATTTGTACCAGCTTCCAGGCCGAGGGCATGGCCATCCTCGACATGGCGTGGCGGCTCGACCCCGGCGTGCGGCTCTTCACCGTGGACACCGGCCGCCTGCCGCAGGAGACCTACGACGTGATGGAGGAGGTCCGCAAGCGGTACGGCATCGAGGTGGAGGTCTACTTCCCCGACGCCCGCCAGGTGGAGTCGATGGTGCGGCGCTTCGGGCCCAACCTCTTCCAGCGCAGCGTCCAGGCGCGCCTCCTGTGCTGCAACGTGCGCAAGGTGGAGCCGATCCGCGGCGTGCTGGAGGGGCTCGACGCCTGGATCACCGGTCTGCGCCGGGACCAGTGGGCGAGCCGGGCCAACATCCGCAAGATCGAGATCGACCACGATCACGGCGGGCTCGCCAAGATCAACCCCCTCGCGGATTGGACCCTGGAGGAGGTGAAGGAGTACAACCGGGCCCACGACGTACCCGAGCACCCGCTCTACGCCAAGGGATTCACCTCGATCGGCTGCGCACCTTGCACGCGGGCCACGGCGGCGGGCGAAGACCCGCGCGCCGGCCGCTGGTGGTGGGAGAAGAACGCGCCCAAGGAGTGCGGCATCCACTGCCCGATCGAGACCGGCGCGTTCGAGCACGAGCTCGAAGCCCTGCTGCAACCGCAGGGGCATGGACCCTTGAGGACCGTCCGGTGAACGGGCTGGCCCCCACGCCCGGCGCCCTGTCGCTCGATGCGGCCCAGCGGGAGGTTCTCTTGGAGGAGATCGAGACCCTCGCGGGCTCGCTGCGGGACCCGCGCCTGCGCGGTCCCTACGACGAGCTGGCCACCGCCGTCGCGGATGGGGAGGTGGGGCAGGACCTTCTCGGGCGTCTCGAAAGGGTGCTCGAGATCACGCTCGAGACCGGCCGCACCCGGCGCGTGCACGGGGCCGAGAGCGAGCAGGCCTTGCTGCGCCTCTTCCACCAGACCCCGGGAGGCGCCGCGGCCCGCCGGACCACCCAGGCGGTCAACGAGGCTCTCGCCACCCTGGAGGGACAGGCCCTCGAAGGGATGCTCTTCACCGTCCAGGGGCCCGGGGTCTTCCGCCTCGGCCTGCGGACGGACCGCTGCCGTCTCACCCTGGAGATCGACCGGAGCGGCGTTTCGGTCGAGAGCCTGGAGGTCTGACCGTGCAACCCTATCCCGTCTATCTGGACCTGAAGGACCGGCCCTGCGTCGTCGTCGGCGGCTGCGGCCTGGCGGAGGAGAAGGCGAGAGGGCTGATCACGGCCGGCGCCCGGGTGACCGTGGTGTCTCCCGACATCACGCCGGGCCTGGCGGACCTGGCGGTGGAGGGACGGCTCGACGTCATCGCCCGCCGCTACCGGTGGGGGGACCTCCGCAAGGCCTTCCTCGCCGTGGTGGTCGAGAAGGACCCGGTGATCGTGGACGTGATCTGGAAGGAGACCCGGGAGCGCAACGTCCTGGTCAACACGGTGGACGACGTGCTGCACTGCGACTTCATCGCTCCCGCCGTCGTCCGGAGGGGGGACCTCGGGGTGGCCATCTCGACGAACGGCAAGGCGCCGGCGCTGGCGGTGCGCCTCAAGCAGCGGCTGGAGTCGGAGCTGGGGCAGGAGCACGCGCGGTTCCTGGAGCTGGCGGGGTCGGTCCGCGCGCCGCTCGCCAAGCTCCTGCCGGACCTCGCGGCCCGGCGGGACCTCTGGTACCGGCTGATCGACTCCGACATCCTCCAGTTGCTGCAGCGGGGCGAGGAGGAGGCGGCGATCGCCCGGTTCGAGGAGATCCTGGGCGTGCGGCCGGAAAGCGGCGCCGCGTGAGCGGGATCGTCTACCTGGTCGGCGCCGGACCCGGCGATCCCCGGCTGATCACGGTCCTGGGGCTCGACCGCCTGCGGCGGGCGGACGTGGTGGTCTACGACCGGCTGGTCTCTCCGGAGCTGCTCAACGAGGCGCCGTCCTGGGCCGAGCGGGTCTTCGTGGGCAAGGCGCCCGGCGACCACGCCTGCCGGCAGGAGGAGATCAACGCGCTGCTGGTCCGCCACGCCCGGGCGGGCCGCACGGTCGTGCGGCTCAAGGGGGGCGACCCGTTCGTCTTCGGCCGGGGCGCGGAGGAAGCCCTGGCCTGCGCCGAGGCGGGGGTGCCCTGGGAGGTCATCCCCGGGGTGAGCAGCGCGGTCGGCGTCCCGGCCCGGGCCGGCATCCCCGTCACCCACCGGGAGGTCGCGGGCGGCTTCGCCGTGGTGACCGGCCACTGCGCCGAGGGGGACCGGCAGGACTGGGCGGCCCTGGCGCGGACCGACACCCTGGTCGTCCTGATGGGCCTCTCCCGGCTGCCCGAGATCGCGGCCCACCTCCTCTTCCACGGCCGCGGGGCGGACACGCCGGTCGCGGTGATCGCCCAGGGAACCCTGCCGCAGGAGCGGGTCGTGGCGGCGACCCTGGGGACCATCGCCGGCGAGGTCGCCCGGGCCGGGCTGCGCGCGCCGGCGACTATCGTGGTGGGGGAGGTGGTTCGGGTGAGGGAGCGGCTCCTGGCGGCCGGCTCAGCGCTCCACGAGCTTGTAGAGCCGGTTTGTCTCGGAGCCTAGGCGCGCTGTCTCTGAAGGCCGATCCAGCCGAAATCAATCGTGGGATACTGACGCGGCCGGACTTCGGGCGCGGAAAGGAAGAATCCCATGAGCACCGAGACGAAACAGGGTCTTGAGGGGGTCGTGGCAGCCACGACCCGCTTGAGCAGCGTGGATGGAGCGGCGGGCGAGCTGCTCCTTGCCGGCTTTCCGGTGGAGGAGATCGCTCCCCGGGCCACCTTCGAGGAGATGGTCCATCTGCTCTGGACTGGCGCTCTGCCAGGTGCCGCGGAGCTGGAGGCCTTGAAGCGCCGCCTTGCCCTGCGGCGGGCGCTGCCCGGGGCTGTCCTGGACCTGCTGCGGGCGGCGGCCGGCCGGCGCCTCCCGGCGATGGACGCCCTGCGCATGGCGGTGGGGGCCCTCAGCCTGGCCGCAGGCGCGGGCGAGGACCCAGGGGTGGACGCGGTGACGCTCGTCGCCGCTTTCCCTGCCATCGTGGCGTCCTACTGGCGCCTTCTCCACGGTGACGCACCCGTCGAGCCCCGGCAGGACCTCGGCCACGCGGCGAGCTACCTCCATCTCCTCTCCGGCGAGGAGCCCGCGCCCGAGCGGGCCCGTGGGCTCGAGACCTATCTGAACACCGTATCGGACCATGGGCTCAACGCCTCGACCTTCACCGCCCGGGTGATCGTCTCGACCCGGTCCGACCTGATCTCGGCCGTGACGGGAGCGGTGGGGGCGCTCAAGGGCCCGCTGCACGGCGGCGCCCCTGGCCCGGCTCTGGACATGGTCTTCGAGATCGGCACACCGGAGCGGGCCGAGCCCGTGCTACGGGAGAAGCTGGACCGCGGCGAGCGGCTGATGGGCTTCGGCCACCGCGTCTACCGGGTGCGCGACCCGCGCGCCGACGTCCTGGGAGAGGCGGCCGAGCGCTTCTACCGCCACGGCGGCGACCGGGATCTCTACGAGCTGGTCCTGAAGGTGGAGCAGACGGCCCTGCGACTGCTCCGGGAGTACAAGCCCGACCGCCGGCTCGACACCAATGTGGAGTTCTACACCGCGCTCCTGCTGCACGGCCTGGGCCTGCCCACCGCGCTGTTCACCCCCACCTTCGCCGTCGGCCGCGTGGCCGGCTGGACCGCCCATGGCTTGGAGCAACTCGCCCATGGACGGCTGATCCGGCCGGAGTCGGAGTATGTGGGCGAGCGCGGGAGGAGATGGACACTGATCGAAGAAAGGTCATCCATCGCCGATACGATGTAGGTGTGGATTCGAGCCCACCTCACGTGGATCACCCGCAGCGGCAAAACCCCGGTACGTAAAACGGCGAGGCTGACTACAAGGATATGAATTTGGACATCAGCCGAACTCCCCTTGGGATCTCGAGCAAGAGTACTGAGAGGTCCGATGATACAGCCGTCTCGCCCTCACGGGATTCCTGCTATCATATGCTAAATGCTTCCGCATTGGTGATAGAATAAAGGATACCTACCGACACCAGGAAAACGCAGCTGTCCTGCGCGAGGGGTGACAGGAGATCGCGATGTCGCTTCTCCTCCAGATCCTGACCTTCATCGGGCTGTTGATCCCAGTGCTCGGCGGACTGTACGGCGCCTACCAGTTCATCGCGTTTCGAGACCGCCACTGGCTGACCGAGCGGGGGATCTCCTTCACTCCCGAGGCCTTCCTCGGCCGCGTGCGCAACGGCGACCGGCAGCTCGACATCATCCGGCGATTCCTCCGGGGGGGCATGCATCCCGACCTGCCGAGCGAGGGAGGCGATACGGCCCTGGTGGTGGCGGTCCTCCAGGGGCAGTTCGAGACCGTCCGTCTCCTTCTCCGACGCCGGCTCGGCAGGAAGCCTGCGGATCCGAACCGCACGACGCTCGGAGGCCTCGCCCCTCTCGACGCGGCAATCCTGGTGCGGCGGGAGGACCTCGAAACCGAGCTGATCGCGGCCGGCGCGCGGCCGGCGCCCGCGTCGGGGACCCGCCTGCTCCTCGCGGCGCAAGACGGCGATCTCGACCGAGTACGCGCGGAGATCGAGAAGCGGGTCAAGCTGAGTGCCAGGACTCAAGAAGGAAGCACGGCGTTGATCGAGGTCGCCGGCCAGCCCGACGGCAATCCGGCGATCGTCGAAGCCCTCCTCGCCGCCGGGGCCGATCCCGACGACACGAACCTGAAGAGGCGAACGGCGCTGATGGCCGCCGCCGAGTCGGGCAACGTGGGCTGCGCCCGGGCGCTGCTCCTGCACTACAAGACCAGGGTCAACAACTACAAGGCCAGAATCAACGCCGTGGACGGCAACGGCGACACGACCTACGACATCGCCCACCGGCAGCCGGGCAGCCGCGCGGTCGAGGCTTTGCTCCTCGAGTACGGCGCCCACGGACGCCGCGGCGCGGAGGACGCGGCCGCGGCGCAGTTTCAGAGCTTCCTCGCCGGATTCAGGGCGGGGGACCCGGCGTCGCAACGGCTCCTGGAGGAGTTCCTGGCTCGCCTGAACGCCAACGCCGTCGGCCCGGACGGCCGTACCTTCGCCAGCAGGGCGGCCGAGGCGGACCACGCAGAGGTCGTGGAAGGCTTGGCCGCGCATGGCGCCGATCTCGACTTGCCCGACGCCGACGGCCGTGCCCCTCTCCAGGTGGCCGTCGGACAGCGCGCGGTGCGCAGCACCCGGGCGCTGCTCGCGCGCGGCGTGAACGTCGACCGCCAGGATGCGGAGGGGGAGGCCGCGCTACATGTAGCCAGCCGCGAGGGCAGCGTCGAGATCGTCGACGAGCTTCTGCGTTATCAGGCGGACGTCAACCTCGGAGGCCGGGACGGCGCCTCGCCTCTGCTGGCCGCGGTGGAGAGCGGGCAACGGGGCGTGGTAGAGCGGCTGCTGGCGGCCGGCGCCAATCCCGAGCGTGCCGACGCGCGGGGCCAGACCCCTCTAATGGCGGCGCTGCTGGAGGGCTACGACGATATCGCCGGCCTGCTCCGCGCCAGAGGCGCGCGGGCCGGAGAGGCGGAGGCGAAGCTGATCCTCGCGGCCGAGCAGGGCAACGAGGCGGAGGTGCGGGCCCTCCTGGCGGCCGGCGCGCGGGCCGGCGTGGCGGGCCGCGGAGGACGCTCGGCCCTGCTGGCCGCCGTCCGCCAGGGGCGCAGCGCCGTGGTCGGTCTGCTGCTGGCGGCGCCGGCCGCCCAGCGCCCGCTCCTGGAGCAGACGGACGACCAGGGGCGTGCGCCGCTGGCCCTCGCGGCCCGCCACAACGATTACGCGACGGTCCGCGCGCTGCTCGCGGCCGGGGCGAAGGCCGATGCCCGCCGCGGCGACGGCGGCACCGCTCTGCACGAGGCCAGCCGGGAGGGCCACGGCGAGGCCGTCGCCGAGCTGCTCGCCTTTCGCGCCCGCGTCGACGTTCAGCGCCGCGACGGTCGCACGCCGCTCATGCTGGCCGTCGAGAACGGTCATCTCGACGTCGTCCGCCAGTTGATCGCGGCGGGAGCGGACGTCAACGCCGTCTCCCGCGACGGCGAGAGCCCGCTGATGTCGGCCGTCCTGACCGGCGGCAAAGAGATGGCGGACCTCCTCCGCCGGCACGGAGCGAGGCGCGGCGAGCAGGAGGCGGAGCTCTTCCTCGCCGCGCGCCGGGACGACGCGGAGCGCGTCCGCGAGCTCCTCGCCGCGGGCGTGCCGGCGGGAGCGCGAGCCAGCCACGGCAGGTCGCCGCTGCTGGCGGCCGCAGAGCGCGGCCACCTCGAGGTCGTGAAGGCGCTGGTCGAATTCGGCGCCAACGTCAACGACCGCTCGTCGCAGCGCGTCTCCGCCCTCGAGCGGGCCGCCGCCGGCGGCCATCTGCAGGTCGTCCGCCACCTGCTCAAGCACGGCGCCTCGCCCAACCTGGAAGGCAAGGGCGGCCGCACGCCGCTGATGGCCGCCTGCCTGGCGGGCCACGTGCAGACGGCGCGCGCTCTGCTCGAGGCCAAGGCGGACCCTGATGCCCGCGACCAGCACGGCCGCACGCCCTTGCTGATCGCGCTCCTGGAGGGCCACACGGCTCTCTCAAATCTCCTGGTGAAGTACGGCGCCACCGCGGGCCGGGCGGAGGCGGACCTGATCCGCGCCGCCGAGAAGGGGCAGATCGCGCGCGTCCGCCAGCTCCTCGCCGCCGGTGCCGAGGTCAACGCCCTGGGGACGCAGCGGCGGACGGCGTTGCTAGGAGCCTGCCGGGGTGGCTACCCGCAGGTGGCCGCGGCGCTGCTCGACGCCGGCGCCGATCCCGAGTTGCGCGGCCCCCACGGGCGCACGGCCCTCTCGGTCGCGGCGAGCCTGGGCGCCGCCGGCCTGGTGGAGGCGCTCCTGGCGAAGGGCGCCGCGGTCGATCTGGCCGGCGAAGGAGGGCGGCCACCGCTGCTGGCCGCCGCCACCGCCGGCCACGCGGGCATCGTCGAGAGGCTGCTGGCCCAGAGTGCGAACCCCAATCTCAGAGACCGCCGGGGCGATACGGCCATGATGCTGGCGGCGCGGGAGGGGCACCAGGCGGTGGTGGAGGCCCTGATCGCGCGCCAGGTCCCGGTGGGGGCCACGGGGGAGAAAGGCCGCACGGCGCTGATGGTCGCGGCCGAGGCCGGACGCGCCGACGTCCTGCGCGCGCTGCTGGCCGGCCAAGCCCCCGTCGACGCTCGCGACGCCAACGGCGCCACCGCCTTGATCCTGGCGTCCTTGCGGGGCCAGGCGGCGGCGGTGGAGGTGCTGCTCGCGGCGGGCGCCGATTTCAACGCGCGCGACGCCTTCGGCAACACGCCGCTGATGGCGGCCATCCTGGAAGAACACGCGGCCGTCGAAGACCTGCTGCGGCGGGCGGGGGCCAAGGAAGGAGAGAAGGAGGCGCAGCTCCTGCGTGCGGCCGAGCAGGGAGACCGACAGAAGGTCGGCGAGCTGCTGCGCGACGGAGTCAACGTCAATGCCCGCCGTTCGCGGGACGACTCGGCTCTGATCCTCGCCGCCTTCGCCGCCGACGGGGGAGCCGGTGGGGACCACCGCGGCATCGTCCTCGACCTGCTTGCCGCCCAAGCCGACGTCACCGGCAAGGGGCGCGACGGCCGGACGGCGCTGATGGGCGCAGCGCGCACCGGCGATCTGGAGATCGTCCGCCAGCTCCTCGACCGCGGGGCCTGCAAAGTCGCGGAAGCCGTGTCCGGAGGGGAGCACCCGGCGACCGCCTCGATTCTGGCCGGCGAGGCCGGCCACGATGACGTCGTCGACCTGTTGGCGGCGACGTGCGCGGCCCTGCGGCCAGAGGACTCCGTGTTCGTGACCGAATTCGGCGACCGCTACCACCAGCGGCGCTGCACGTTCGTCAAGGCCGGGGGCGCCGCGATGACCCTGAAGGATGCCCTCGCCAAGGGCAAGCGCCCCTGCAGCTATTGCGTGGAGCGGCAGTAGGCTCAAACTGAACCCGTTCAAAACCTCTTGACACCACCGCCCGCGGCGCCTACGCTGCTCTTGAACGCGTTCAAATAGACGCGTTCGCTCCCGAGGAGGTGGTATGAGATTCGATCCGCGGGCTCCTGCGGCAATGGAAGAACCTATAACGTCCTCCGCCGCTCTCCAGGAGGCGCCGAAGAAGCCCCGCAAGAGCGAGCAGACCCGCGCGAAGATCCTCGAGGCCGCCCTCGAGCTGTTCCGTGAGCGGGGCTACGAGGAGACGACCATGCGCGCCATCGCCGAGGCGGCGGGGGTGGCGGTGGGCAACGCCTACTATTACTTCAGATCCAAGGAGCATCTGATCCAGGCGTTCTATGCGCGGACGCACGAGGAGCACCTGGCGGCCAGCCGCGAGGTGCTCGACCGGGAGCGGGGCCTGCGCGAGCGCCTCCTCGGCGTGATGAGGGCCAAGCTCGACACGATCATGCCCTATCACCAGTTCGCGGGCGTCCTCTTCAAGACGGCGGCAGACCCGGCCAGCCCGCTCAATCCCTTCAGCGAGGAGTCGCAGCCGGTCCGGCAGCAGTCCACGGACCTCTTCGCCGAGGTGGTGACCGGCGCGGACACCCGCCTCACCGCTGAGCTGGCGGCCGAGCTGCCGAACCTCCTCTGGATCTACCACATGGGGATCGTCCTCTACTGGATCCACGATACCTCGCCAGGGCGCGCCAAGAGCTACCGCCTGATGGAGCGCTCGGTGAAGCTGGTTCTGCGGCTGGTCTCGCTGTTCCAGTTCCCGCTGCTGCGGCCGTTCCTCCGGGAGCTGCTGGAGATGGTGACGGACCTGCGGGGAGAGCCGGTGCCGCCGACGCAGCCGCGATTCTGAAATGACCGGCCAGGAGTCGATATGTTCGACACGATCCTCTTCCTGATACCTGCCCTCCTCGCAATGGGCGCGATCGTGTGGACGTTGAAGCTGCAGCTGGGGTCCTATCCGGCGCCTCTGAGATTCTGGCTGCTGCTCGTCGCGCTGGCTACGCTGCCTCTCTCAGCGCTGTCACTTCGGATGCTCTACATCATGGCTTTCGAGACAGCGTGGTTCTCCTTCGCGCCGCACATCTTGATCGCGGTCGTTCTCGTTGGTTTGGTACTCGTAAATGCCCAGATACGGAGCGCCAGGAACGACACCGCCAAAGCCAAGGATGGGATCGATTCCGCCGTAGAATAAGGCGTGATTTCCGCATCGGTTCTCCTCCTGTCCGCCGTCCTCCTCGCCACGCAGACTCCGGCTTCGGAGGCGCCGCTCCCAGCGCCTCCTCCGGCCCTGGCCCGAATCGAGCTCCCCGTCCAGATCCTCGACCGCAAGGGCGAGGTCCCTCAGGCCATCAAATCGGAAGACCTCGTCGTCCTGGAGGACGGCCAGCCCCGCCGTATCCTCGACCTGGCTCCGGTCTCGCCCCCCTGGCGCATCGTCGTCTACGTCGACCGGGTCCTCTCCAGCTCGCGCACCCTGCGGACGGCGGCTGGCGCCCTCGCCCAGCGGGCGCCCGAGCTGGCGGCCCTCGGCACGGTCGAGGTGGTGGTGGCGGAGCCCCAGCCGCGGGAGGTCCTGCCGGCGACCCGGGACGTCAAGATGATCGACGAAGCCCTCTCCCGCCTGTGGCTCTCCGGCGAGGGCCGGGACGACCTGCGGGTCCTGCGGCAGAGGTTCCGCGAGGAGGCTGCGGCGCAGGGGGAGAGCCCGGCCGAGCGGGCCGCCGAAGCGGTCGAGACCGAGGCGCGGCTCGTCCGGCGCCAGCAGGACGCCTTCGCCGAGTGGCTCCTGGCCCAGACCGGCGACGGCCCTCGCGCCCTGCTGCTGGTGAGCGACGGGTTCGACCGCGACCCTGCGGCGTTCTACGCCCCGGGCTCTCAGCGCCAGGAGGGAGCCCTCGAGAAGACCGCCCTGGAGACGGTGCGCACGGCCGCGGCCCTCGGCTGGACGGCCCTGCCTCTTCCCGTGGGCGACTCGAATCTCCCGGACCTGCGGCGGATCCGGCCCAGCTCGACGCCGCAGGTGCCCATTGGCGTCACCATTCCCCTGGGCCGCAAGAAGCCCAAGGAGCCGGGTAAGGACCAGCCGCCGCCGCTCCCGGCGCTGCTGGCTCCCGATGAGCCCCTCGCCTGGCTGGCGGAAGCCACCGGCGGCGAGGTCGTCCTCCAGGCCCAGAACCTCGCCGGAGCCCTCGCGCGCCTGCGCTCCCGCTTCTGGCTACGCTACGAGGCGCCCCGGGAGACGGACGGACGGCCCCGCGCCGTGGAGGTGCGCGCTCAGCGCTCGGACCTCAGCGTGCGGGCGCGGCGGTGGGACGCGGCGGGCATTCCAGAGGAGGTCGCCGCGGCCCGAGCCCGCAGGCTGCTCGAAGGGGAAGAAGACGGAGGGGGGCTGGAGATCTCGGCCCGGATCCAGCCGGACGCCACGGCTCCCCCCGCCGAGCGGCGGGGGACGCTCGATCTGCGCATCGAATCCCCGGACATCCACGGCCCCTTCCGCCTGACGGTCGCCGGGCCGGGGAGCGCCGCCGCGTCGCACCGCCTCCTGACCGCGGACCTTGCGGGCCCCGAGGCCGGCGCCTATCGAATCTCCGTCCCGCTGCCGGAGGAAGCCGAAGCCGTCGCCGTGCTCGTCGGGCCGCTCGCCGGCGGGGCCTGGGGAGGCCAGGTGGTGACCCTCTCAGGGCAGGCCGCGGAGCCGGACGCCCTCTCCGTCAGCCGCCCCGTACTGCGGATCGTGCCGCCGTCCGGGGATGCCCTGGCCGGCAGGGTCCGGCTCAAGGTCAACGGTGGGGGAGAGGGGATCGCCCGCGTCGAGGTCAAGGCGGGCGACCGCGCGGCCAGCGCGTGCCCGGGGCTCCCCTGCGAAACCGAGGTCGACCTCGGCCGCCGCATCCGGCCGCAGGTCGTTCAGGCCGTGGCCTACGACGCTGCCGGCAGGGAGCTGGCCCGCGACTCGGTGCGGATCAACGACCCGGGCGAGGCGTTCCAGGTGCGCATCGTGGAGCCGGCCGCGAAGAAGGGCGTCGGCCCGGTCGAAGTGGAAGCGGACGTGCGGGCTCCGTCCGGCAAGCGCGTCGAGCGGGTGGAGTTCTTCTGGAACGACGAGCTGGCCGGGACCCTCTACGCGCCGCCTTTCCGCCACCGCGTCATGGTGCCCCGGGGCCAGCCGGTGGGATACCTGAAAGTCGCCGCCCGGCTGGAGGACGGCTCCACGGCCGAGGACGCGGTGGCGCTCAACGCCTCTGACATCGGCGACCGGATCGACGTGCGCCTCGTCCAGCTCGCGGTGGTGGTGACCGACCCCTCGGGCAAGCCGGTGCCGGGGCTGCCGAAGGAGGCGTTCCGCCTCCGCCAGGACGGCCGGGAGCAGGAGATCTCGGCCTTCGAGAACGCCGGCGAGCTGCCGCTCACCGTGGCGCTCGCCATCGACTCCTCGGCCAGCATGTTCTTGAAGCTCCCGGACGTGCGCAAGGCCGTCGCCTCGCTGCTGGAGAGCGGCCTCACCAACCGCGACCGGGCCCTGCTGATCGACTTCGACACCGAGCCCCGGCTGGTCAAGCCCGTGACCCGCGACCTGGCAGCCGTCTCCTCCTCTCTGCGCGCCCTGACGGCCGACGGCGGCACGGCGCTCTGGAACGCCATCTCCTTCTCGCTGGCGCAGCTCCGGGGGATCTCCGGCCGCAAGGCCCTGGTGGTCTACTCGGACGGCATCGACGAAGGGGAGCGCTTCTCCTTCTCCTCCTGTCTCGCCGCCGCCCGCGGGAGCGGCATCCCGATCTACCTGATCGTGGCGAACCCGCGAGCGGCCCGCGGCGAGGACGGCGGCTTTCTCTCCGAGCCCTCCGCGGCCAAGTTCCAGCGTCTTACCGAAGCGGGGGGCGGGCAGGTCTACTTCATCGAGCGAGACCAGGACCTCTCCGGCGTCTACCAGCAGATCCTCTCCGAGCTGCGCAGCCAATACACGCTGGCGTTCTATCCCAGGGAGACCGCGGAAGGGCGGGGGAGGATCGAGGTCGAGGTGGCGGGCAGGAAGGGCCTCACGGCGCGGACGGTGAGCGGGGTGCCGTCAGGACGGTAGGGCCCCCTCACCCCGGCTCCATCATCACTTCATCCACGTAGCACCAGATCCAGTCCTCTCCCGGTTCGAAGGACTGGATCAGCGGATGATCCGTCGCGTGGAAGTGCTTCGTCGCGTGCTTGTTCTTCGAGGAATCGCAGCAGCCGACGTGGCCGCAGGTCAGGCAGAGCCGCAGGTGGACCCAGGAGTCGCCCGTCTTCAGGCACTCCTCGCAGCCCCGCGTGTGGGGCTCCACGTCGCGGATCTGGTCCAGGTGGGTACAGGGGATCGCCATTTCTCGCGCCTCCATGTCCTGTCCATTTCTCAGCGCTTCTCGTTCTTCCATCCCTTCCACCCCGGCCCCCGCACGACCCGCCCGGCCGCAGCGCCGGTGGGCTCGCTATCCTTGAGCACCTGAACGCCGTTGACGAAGACGTGCTTGACGCCGGTCGCGTACTGGTGCGGCTTGTCGAAGGTGGCGTGGTCCTGGACCTTCGCCGGATCGAAGACGACCACGTCCGCGAAGTAGCCCTCCTTGAGCAGCCCGCGGTCGCGGACCTTGAGGTTCGAGGCGGGCAGCGAGGTGAGCTTGCGGATGGCCTCCTCCAGGGGGACCACCTTCTCGTCGCGCACGTACTTGCCAAGGAGGCGAGCGAAGTTGCCATAGGCCCGGGGGTGGGGGTTGGACTTGAGAAAGACGCCCTCGGTGGACGGGGCCTCGGCGTCGGAGCCGAAGCTCAGCCAGGGAAGGGCGACCTGCCGGCGGACATTGTCCTCGGACATCAGGAAGTAGACGGTGCCGACCCGGCTGTCGTCCTCGATCACCAGGTCCATGGCCGTCTCCTGGGGCGACTTGCCGCGCATCTTCGCCACCTCGGCCAGGGTCTTGCCGGTCAGCCGCTTCAGCTTGTCGTTCTTGAAGGCCACGAGGAGGATCTTGTCCGGGCCCGCGGCGACGAAGAAGTTCTCCCAGGCGTCGGTAGGGGTCGCCATCTCCTTCTGGACCCGCTCGCGGATGGCCGGGTCTTTCAGGCGGGCGATCCAGGCTTCCAGGCCGCCCTCCTGGACCCAGGGAGGCATGGAGGCGTCGAGGCCGGTGGCGCCGGCGGTGTAGGTGTACATGTCGGCGGTGATCCTGAGGCCGGAGGCGCGGGCGTCCTCGACCTTCTTGATGACGGCGTCGAGCTTGCCCCAGTTCTGCTGGCCGGCGGCCTTGAGGTGGTAGATCTCGGCCGGGAGCCTGGCCCGGCGGGAGATCTCGAGCAGCTCGTCGACGGCTTCCAGCAGGCGGTTGCCCTCGCTGCGCATGTGGGAGATGTACATGCCGCCGTACCTGGATGCCTCCTCGCAGAGGGCCACCAGCTCGTCGGTGCCAGCGTAGAAGGCGGGAGCGTAGATCAGCGAGGAGCCCACGCCCAGGGCCCCCTCTTCCATGGCCTGGTCCACCAGCTTGCGCATCCGCGCCAGCTCCTCGGGCGTGGGCGGCCGGTTGGCATAGCCCACCTCGTGGATGCGGATTGTGGTGGCGCCCACGAAGGAGGCGACATTGGGAGCGATGCCGCGCGCCACGAGTTGGTCGAGGTACTCGCCGAGGGTGGTCCAGGTGACGTCGAATTTGATGTCGCCCTGCTGCTCGACCATCTCCTTCTTCATCGCCTCGTTGAGCGGCCCCATGGACCCGCCCTCGCCCATGACCTCGAGGGTGACCCCCTGGCGGATGTCGCTCTGGGCGCGCCCGTCCACCAGCAGCGACTCGGTGGCCCAGCTCAACATGTTCACGAAGCCGGGGGAGACCGCGAGCCCTTTCGCGTCCACCTCGGTCTTCCCTCGGGCGTTGCTCAGGTTGCCGACGGCCGCGACGCGGTCGCCGTTCACGGCCACGTCGCCCATGAACGGCTTGCCTCCGGAGCCGTCGTAGATCGTCCCGCCGCGCAGGATGAGGTCGTAGGTCTTCGTCTCCTCGGCGCGGACGGCGCGGGTGATGAGGGCGGAAAGAAGAAAGAGCGCCAGGAGCACCAGGGCGAGGGCTGTCGTCGGCTTCATGAGGTCTCCTCGAAGTGTGGCGCGATTCTATACCGCTACCATGCCCCCGCGATGGGTTTGTAGGCGTTGCGCCGGGGACCGAAGCGGAACCGGAGGTCCGGGTTCCCGGCACTCAAGGCGTTCTTCAAGCTGAAGATGGCGGAGCGGGGATCGTAGACCCCGATCCCGTCCCGGCCGTCGCCATCCCAATCGCCCACGACGGGCAGCGAGCCCCGGGCGCCAAACGCGACCTGGAGGTCCGGACCGCCGCCGGTGAAGGAGTTCGCCAGGGTGAAGACCGACCCAGTGGGATCGTAGAGGCCGATGCCGTCGGCGCCGTTGCCGTCCCAGTCGCCCGCGAGCGGGATCAGCGCCTGGCCCGGTTGGCCGAAGGCGAGCGTGAGGTCGAAGCCGGGGCCGCTCAGCGAGTTCTTGAGGTGGAAGGTGCCGGTCGTGACGTCGTAGAGCCCGACGGTGTCCTTGCCGTCGCCGTCCCAGTCCCCGGCCACGGGGAGGACGTTGGAGGACGGCGCCGGAACGGCCAGCACGACATCAGCGGCCCCTCCCTGAAGGGAGTTCTTGAGATGGAAGACCGACGCCTTGGGGTTGTAGAGGCCTATCGTCGTCCTGCCGTCGCCGTCCCAATCGCCGGCGAGCGGGGTCCAGCCGCTGCGGCGCGGGCCGAAGCGGACGGCCAGGATCTTGCCCGCGGCCGAGTTGGCGGTCTTCAACTGGAAGAGGGAAGGCTTCGGATCATAGAGCCCCACGGTCTCCGCCTTGGCGCCACCGCCACCCGATGATTCCCCGGTGAGGCGGAGAAGCGTGCCGGTCAGAGTGGCCGCGTAGAGCTCGCCTGCCGCATCCTCGCCGAAAGTCGTGAGCTGCGAGGCTGTCCCCTGGATCGTCCGCACGGTGAAGCCCGCGTCCTGGCGGAAGGCGGCCCAGACCACACCGGTGCAGAAATCCCCGAAGACATAGGCGCCGCGGAGCTGCGCCAAGCGGCTGCCGCGATAGATGTAACCGCCCGTTACCGAGCATGGAGGGTTGTGGTCGTACTCGAGGACGGGCGGGGTGAACGCTGACGAGTTGCAGGGGGGCGTCGAGGCCGGACAGGCGTCAGCCGTGGAGCAGAGGGTCGCCTCCATGACCTTCCAGCCGTAGTTCTCACCGCCGTGCGAGGAGGCCGGCTGGAAGTCGATCTCCTCGCGGTGATTCTGGCCCACGTCGCCGATCCAGAGGTCGCCGGTCTCGCGGTCGAAGGAGAAGCGCCAGGGGTTGCGGAAGCCGCTCGCCCAGACCTCGTCCGGCGGGTCGCCGGGCCCGCGGAACGGATTGCTCGCCGGGATGCCGTAGAAGGGGGGCGTGGCGACGTTCTGGTCCACGTCGATCCGCAGCATCTTGCCGAGAAGCGTGCTCGTCTTCTGCGCCCGGCACTCCGGGTCGAAGCCGGCGCCGCCGTCGCC
This sequence comes from Thermoanaerobaculia bacterium, assembly GCA_036399915.1. GTDB lineage: Bacteria > Acidobacteriota > Thermoanaerobaculia > Multivoradales > UBA5704 > DATARR01. The sequence goes on along the minus strand of DASWME010000219.1, from coordinate 28,817 downwards.
CATGCCGATGTAGAGGAAGCCGTCGGGGCCGAACTGGATCTGCCCGCCGTTGTGGTTCGAGTATGGCTGGTCGATGACCATCAGCGTCCGCGCGCTCGCCGGATCGGCCCGGTTGGGATCGCCCGCGGAGACCTGGTAGCGGGCGATCACGGTGTCGCCCGAGGTGTCGGTGTAGTTGATGAAGAAGAACCCGGTCTGGGCGTAGCGAGGGTGGAAGGCCATGGAGAGCAGGCCGCGCTCGCTATCGGTGGTGGTCTGGCCGCGGATGTCGAGGAACGGCTGGGAGCGCACGCTCCCGTTCTCGAAGACGAGGATGCGGCCGTCGCGCAAGGTCAGGAACAGCCGGCCGTCCCCGGCGTTGGTGATTCCCGTCACCGAGCCGAGGTTGCTCGCGATCTGCTCGAGCTTCAGGCCTGGCACCGAGCCGGAGACCGTGAAGGGGCCCTTCGAGGGCTCGGGGTCGGCGTTGGAAGCCGCGGAGGCGGCGGACAGTGCGAGCGGCGAGATCAGGAGGAGGAGCGCGGTGCTGAGAAATCGGCGAAGATGGCGATGCATGCAGAGACTCCTTCCGTCGTGCGAGCATCTTATCCTCAAGGCTGCATAAATGATCCCGATCACCGAAGACCTCTCCATCCCCGACGAGGAGGTCGCCTTCACGACCTCCCGCAGCGGCGGCCCCGGCGGGCAGAACGTCAACAAGCTGGAGACGCGGGTGACGCTCCGCTTCGACCTGGCGGGGTCGCCCAGCCTGTCGGAGGAGCAGAAGGCCCGGCTCAGGGAGCGGCTGGCGACCCGGATCACCAGAGACGGCGTGCTCCAGGTCACCTCGCAGCGGCACCGCACCCAGGCGGCGAACCGTGAGGCGGCCGTCGAGCGCTTCGCCGAGCTGCTGCGCGAGAACCTCCGCGAGGAACCGCCACGCAAGAAGACCCGGCCGTCCCGGGCGGCCAGGGCCCGCCGGCTGGAGGAGAAGCGGCGCCAAGGCCAGCGCAAACGGGAGCGGTCGGCGCCGAGCGGATGGGAGTGACGGCGCGCCCCTGGTATAGGATGCCCGCGGGACGCGCGCGATGGGACCTGATCGCTTCTTCACTCAAGCCGATCTCGACGCCATCCAGACCGCCGTCAAGGAGGCGGAGGAGCGGACCTCCGGGGAGATCGTCCCCTACGTCGTGGAGCAGAGCGACGGGTACCCGACGGCGGCGTGGAAAGGGGCCGCCTTGGGAGCCCTCCTGGGGCCGATGGTGGCGCTCGCCCTCCACCGCTGGAGCGATCTCTGGGGCCTGCCGCTCGGGTATTGGATCGCGCTGCCGGCGCCGCTCGGCGGGGCGATCGGCTACCTGCTGGCGGACTTCCTCCGGCCAGTGAAGCGCTGGATCGTGGGGGCGGAGATCCTCGAGGCCCGAGCCCGCCAGCGTGCCGCGGTGGCCTTCCTCGAACAGGAGGTCTTCCGCACCCGCGACCGCACGGGCATCCTCCTCTTCCTCTCTCTGTTCGAGCACCGGGTCGTGCTGCTGGCCGACTCGGGCATCCACCAGAAGGTGGAGGAGGAGCGGTGGGCGGCGATCACGAACCGCTTGGCCGGGGAGATCCGGAGCGGCCGGCCCGGTCCCGCGCTCGTCGAGGCCATCCGCGCCTGCGGCGAGCTGCTGGAACGGCACGGAGTCGAGCGCCGGCCCGAAGACCAGGACGAGCTGTCCAACGAGCTGCGCCGGGAAAGGGACTGAAATGATCCGGCGCCCGTCCTCGCTCGTCCTTGCCGTCTTTTTCGTCCTTGTCCCCTGGGTCTCCGCGGCCAAGGACATCCCCTACCTCACAGGCCGCGTCAACGACTACGCCAACCTGATCCCGCCCGACCAGCGACAGCGGATCGAGGCCAAGCTCGCGCAGTTCGAGCAGCAGACCGGCAACCAGGTGGCCGTGCTCACCATCGACAGCCTGGATGGCGAGGACCTCGAGAGCTACTCCCACAAGGTGGCGAGCACCTGGGCCCTCGGCCAGAAGGGGAAGGACAACGGCGTCCTCCTGCTGGTCTCCAAGGGGGACCGCAAGATGCGGATCGAGGTCGGCTACGGCCTGGAGCCCGTGCTGACCGACCTGCAGACGAGCATCATTCAGAACGAGGTCATCATCCCCCACTTCAAGCAGGGCGACTTCGGCGGCGGCATCGAGGCCGGGGTGGACGCCATCCTGAGCACGATCCAGGGCCAAGAGGTGCAGCCCGCGCCCGCCCAGGAGCCGCCGGCTGGAGGAGGAAGGGGAGGAGGCGACTGGATCGGGTTCCTCCTGTTCGCCTTGTTCGCGGTCGGTCCATTCCTCCTGAACGCCATCCGGAGCGGAAGCTGGATCGTCTACCTCGTCCTGGCTCCCGTCATCTTCTTCCTGGGCTTGATCGCCAGCCCGATCGTCGGGCTCATCGCGCTCGGGGTGTGGCTCGTGCTCTTCCCGCTCCTGCGGATGCTCCTGCCGCGGCGCCGCGCCTCGGGGCGCTTCCGGGGTCCGGGCGGCTGGTGGATCGGCCCCGGCTGGGGCGGGGGAGGTTGGGGAGGCGGCCGCGGTGGGGGCGGAGGCTTCGGCGGCTTCTCCGGCGGCGGTGGCAGCTTCGGCGGCGGCGGGTCATCGAGCAGTTGGTAGTCAGGCGCCTGCGAACGCCTCCATGGCCTCCTGCACCAGCCGGTCCGCCTCTTCGGTGTGCTTGGGGGAGAAGTGGAACGGGATCAGCCGCCTCACCTCGGCGGCGCGCGCCAGCCCGCCCGCCTGCCGAGCCGTCAGGTGGTACTTCTCAGCCGCCCGCCGCTCCTCCTCGTGGGTGAAGGCGGCCTCGATGAACAGCGCGTCCGCGCCGCGGGCGAGGTCCACGATGGCCCCGGCGTTCTCCGGCGTGTAGCCGGCATCGGTGACGTAGGCGATCTTCTGGCCGGGGACGATCCGCAGCGCCTTCTGCTTGAGCTCGCCGAGCGAGACCGTCCGTTCGCAGACCGTTCCGTCCGCGCGCCAGCGCACGGAGACCGGCGTCTCGGCAGGCTCGCCCCGGGCCACCGCCGACTTGAGGTCCCGCAGCCAGGGGCCGGTGGGAAGGCCCAGCTCCTCGAGGCCGTTCTTCCAGACGTTGACGTGAAACTTCTCCTCCAGCGCAAAGGCCAGGCAGGGGATCTGGTGGTCGAGGAAGGCAGCCCGCACCTGGAACGTGTCCTCATCCAGGAGGGCTCCCTCCGGCATCGACGGGATGGCAGCGGCTTCGCGCCGGAATCCGGTGCGGCTGCGGAACCCGGCGGACTCGACGCTCCCCTCCGGGCTCACCTCCGTGACCCGCACCCCGAGATCGCTCTCGTAATTGGCTACCAGGTTCCAGGTGTAGGCGGCGAGCTTGTGCTCCACCCGGTCGATGAAGCCGGGCGGCCCGAACAGGTGCAGGACCTTCTCGCGGCCGAGAAGGATGCGCAGCAGCGTGTCGAACCCCGCGAAGTGGTCCATGTGGGTGTGGGAGATGAAAGCGTGGCTGACCCTGAGGAGCTGCCGGGCCGAAAGGGGAGAGAGGTCCCCCAAGTCGAACAGTAGGGCCCGGCGCTCGAAAAGGAAGTCCACGTACAGCCCCGGGTCCCCGAAGGGATCGTTGACGAGCCGGGGGTGGAAGAGAGGTTTCATAGGCCGGTCAGAGTGTACCCGACCGGCCCTCGTCACTCCTGCGGCTGCCAGCTCCGCGTCTCCGCCCGGATCTGGTCGAGCTGCTGCCAGTGCTCCTCGATCTGCTCCCGTCCCTGAAGCGTCAGCGAGATCCGGGTCCGGGGCAGCTTGCCCACGAAGTCCTTTTCGATCGCGACCAGCCCAGCCTCTTCGAGCTTTCCGAGATGGCTCGAGAGGTTCCCCTTGCTGAGCCCCGTCAAACGCTGCAGGAACAAGAACTCGGCGCTCTGACAGGAGGAGAGGACCGTCAGGACCGCGAGGCGCGCCGGCTCGTGGACCAGCCGGTCGAGCCCCGCGAGCCTCTCGAACGGCGCGCTCATTCCTCCTCCCGCACCGGCCGCAGGATACGGACCAGCTCCAGGTGGTCGAAGATTCCAGCGAGTATGTAGACCCCGCCGAGGACTCCCATGAACAAGCCGATCATTGCCTTGCCGGCCGAAACCAGCCCCAGGGCGGGGACGAAGGTGAGAGCGGCGAACAGCGCGGCAATCGCCAGGTAGTGCCGCCGGCCCCGGCCCGTGGAGGCCCAGTAGGCCACCACCGCCGCGCCCCAGACCAGTCCGGAGACGAAGACCGGCGGCTTCAGGACACCGTCCACGAAAAGCGATGCTCCCATCGCGGGGTAGACGACCCACCACTTGATGGCGTCCCTGCGGGCGTGCCTCCCCGGAAGTCCGCGCACCTTGCCGAAGTTGCGGTCGTAATAGCGGCCGATCCAGGAGAAGGCGACCAGGGTCAGAGCCAGGACCGCCACGAGGATCAATTCGTTGGACACGCCTTGGAGGGGCCACCAGGAGGGTTCCGCGAGATGGATCGCGTAGAAGATCCCCATCAACCCAAAAGGCACCAGCCGCAGGCCCTGCCAGAGGAAGAAATTCTCGGTCACCGCTTGCATTCGCTTCAGGTCTTGCATGACGCCTCCCGTTTATCTTGAGGACTGGTCTGCGTTGCAAACCATGAGAGAAGAATACGCCGTGCCGAGTCGTTGTCAATAACCAGTTTGCAATGCAGACTTCAGTGCAAGCAGGACGGCCTACCGCTCTACCCAGTAGTTCGGCGCTTCCTTGGTGATGACCACGTCGTGGGCGTGGCCCTCCTTCAAGCCTGCGGGGGAGATGCGGACGAACCGGGTCTTGGTGCGGAGCTCCTCGATGGAGGCGCAGCCGGCGAGGCCCATGCCGGAGCGCAGGCCGCCGGTGAGCTGGGGGAGCATCTGGTGGATGCTCCCCTTGTGGGGGACCATGCCCTCGATCCCCTCGGGGACGAGCTTCGACAGGGAGCCGCCAGTGTCGGCGCCGCCGCCCTCCTGGAAGTAGCGTTCGGCGCTGCCCCGGGCCATGGCGGAGAGGGAACCCATGCCCCGGTAGGCCTTGAAGGTGCGGCCCTGGTAGAGGATGGTCTCGCCCGGACTCTCCTCGGTGCCGGCGAAGAGGGAGCCGATCATCACCGAGTGGGCACCGGCGGCCAGGGCCTTGGTGACATCGCCCGAGAACTTGATGCCGCCGTCGGCGATGACCGGCACGCCGTGGTCGGCGGCGGCACGGGCGCAGTCCAGGATGGCCGTGACCTGGGGGACGCCGGCGCCGGTGACGACGCGGGTGGTGCAGATGCTCCCCGGGCCGATGCCGATCTTGACGGCGTCGGCGCCGCGCTCGATCAGGGCGCGGGTCGCCTCGGCCGTGGCCACGTTGCCGATGACCAGCTTCACCTCGGGGAAGCGCTCGCGCAGCCGGGTTGCGGCGTCGAGCACCCCACGGCTGTGGGCGTGGGAGGAGTCGAGCACGAGAAGGTCGACCTTGACGCGGACGAGGGCCGCGGCCCGCTCCAGGTAGTCGCCGCTGGCACCCACGGCCGCTCCCACCCGCAACCGGCCCAACTCGTCCTTGCAGGCGTCGGGGTACTGGATGGCCTTCTGGATGTCCTTGACGGTGATCAGCCCCTTGAGGTTGCCCGCGCTGTCGACGACGAGGACCTTCTCGATCCGGTGCTTGTGGAGGAGGGACTTGGCCTGCTCCAGGGTGGTCCCCTCGGGCACCGTGACCAGGTCCTCCTTGGTCATCAGCTCGCCGATCGTCTTGTCCAGGTTCTCCTCGAAGCGGAGGTCGCGATTGGTGAGAATGCCGCGCAGGTGCCCCTCGGCGTCGGTCACCGGCACGCCGGAGATCTTGTAGCGGGCCATCACGTTGAGGGCCTCGCGGATGCTCTGGTCGGGCCGCATGGTGACCGGGTCCACGATCATTCCGGCCTCGCTGCGCTTCACCCGGTCCACCTCCTCGGCCTGGGCCTCGATGGAGAGGTTCTTGTGGACGATGCCGATGCCCCCCTCCTGGGCGAGGGCGATGGCCAGCCGCGACTCGGTGACGGTGTCCATGGCCGCAGAGAGGATCGGGATGTTCAGGTCGATCTCGCGGCAGGCCCGGGTCCGGAGGTCCACCTGGCTCGGATGGACCTCGGAGAGACCAGGGACGATCGAGATGTCGTCGAAGGTGAGGGCGAGGCGCGGCTCGGGGTCGATCATGAGGTGGGGAAGGATATCACCCCACCGTCACCGCCGCTCCGTGGCACTTCTTGTACTTCTTGCCCGAGCCGCAGGGGCAAGGGTCGTTGCGGCCCACCTTGGCGTCCTTTTGGACGGGCTGGGGCCGGCCGCCGCCCTCGACCTTGGGGGGCGCAGAGAGCTCGATCCTGGGTGCCGACCGCTGCTGGCGTACGCGCTGCTCGACCATCTGCTCCTCGGTCACCGGCTCATAGCGGAAGAGCTTCTGGATGATGTCGTTCTCTACCCGCTCACGCATCATGTCGAAGAGATCGAAGCTCTCCTTCTTGTACTCCTGGAGCGGATCGCGCTGGCCGTAGCCGCGCAGGCCGATGCCCTCCTTCAAGTGGTCGAGGGCGAGGAGGTGGTCCTTCCAGGCCACGTCCACGGCGTGGAGCATGATGGCCCTCTCGAAGCTGCGGATCACCTCGGGGTCGTGGCGCGACTCCTTCTCCCGGTACCGGGTCTCGATGGCCTTCCAGAGGGTTTCGCGCAGCTCGTCGATGCCCAGCTCGTCGAGGTTCATTCCGCCGGCGTTGATGTTGAAGTAGGCCAGCATCTCGGTGCGCAGGCCGGTCAAGTCCCAGTCCTGGGGATCGGACTTCTCCGGGCAGTGGGCCTCGAGCAGACCGTCGAGGATCTCCTCGGCGACGCCCATGATGTAGTCGCGGCCCTCGCGCCCCTCGAGGATGTCGCGGCGGAGCTTGTAGATCGCCTCCCGCTGCTTGTTCATCACGTCGTCGTACTCGAGCAGGTGCTTGCGGGTCTCGAAGTTCCGCCCCTCGACCTGCTTCTGGGCGCGTTCGATGGCCCTGCTGACCATGCGGTGCTCGATGGCCTCGCCCTCCTCCATGCCCAGCTTGCCCATGAGGCCCTGGATGCGGTCCGAGCCGAAGATCCGCATCAGGTCGTCTTCGAGGGAGAGATAGAAGCGCGAGGAGCCGGGGTCCCCCTGGCGGCCGGAGCGGCCGCGGAGCTGGTTGTCGATGCGCCGCGACTCGTGCCGCTCGGTGCCCAGGATGTGGAGGCCGCCGGCGGCGAGGACCTCCTCGCGCTCGCGGGCCCACATCTCCTGGTAGCGCGCGAGCGCCGCCTGGTAGGCTTCCGGCTCGGTCTCCGGGCTGGCCTCGGCCCTGGCGAGCCCCTCGGGGTTGCCGCCCAGGACGATGTCGGTGCCGCGGCCGGCCATGTTGGTGGCGATGGTGACGGCGCCCTTGCGGCCCGCCTGCGCCACGATCGAGGCTTCGCGCTCGTGGTACTTGGCGTTGAGGACGACGTGCGGCACCTTGGGCGGCCGGTTCAGGAGCTTCGAGAGCATCTCGCTCTTCTCGATCGAGACCGTGCCCACCAGCACCGGCTGGCCGCGCTGCTGGCACTCGCGGATCTCCTCGACCACCGAGTTCCACTTCTCCTGGGCGGTGCGGTAGACGAGGTCGGCCCGGTCGTCGCGGATCATGTCCCGGTTGGTCGGGATCACGTTGACGTCCAGGTTGTAGATCTGCGCGAACTCGGCGGCCTCGGTGTCGGCCGTGCCGGTCATGCCCGCCAGCTTCTTGTACATCCGGAAGTAGTTCTGGAAGGTGATGGTGGCGAGGGTCTGGTTCTCGCGCTCGATCTTGACCCCTTCCTTGGCTTCGACGGCCTGGTGCAGGCCGTCCGACCAGCGCCGGCCCTCCATCATGCGGCCGGTGAACTCGTCGACGATGACCACCTTGCCGTCCTTGATCAGGTAGTCCACGTCGCGGTGGTAGAGGGCGTGGGCCCGCAGCGCCTGGTTGACGCCGTGGAGGATCTCCATGTTCTCGGGGTCGTAGAGGTTGCGCACGCCGAGGAGCTGCTCGACCTTCTCGACGCCCTCGTCGGTGAGGCTCACCTGGTGCGCCTTCTCGTCCACCAAGTAGTCGCCGGTGGTGCTCTTCTTGCCGTCCCCCTCGTCGATCTCCTCGCCCTTGACCAGGCGGGGGACGATGCGGTCGATGCGGTAGTACTTGTCGACCGACTCCTCGGACGGGCCGGAGATGATGAGCGGTGTCCGGGCCTCGTCGATCAGGATGGAGTCAACCTCATCGACGATGGCGTAATGGTGACCCCGCTGGACCATCGACTCGAGGTCGAACTTCATGTTGTCCCGCAGGTAATCGAAGCCGAACTCGTTGTTGGTGCCGTAGGTCACGTCGCAGGCATAGGCCCGCTTACGCTCGGCGTCCGGCAGGTCGTGCTGGATCACGCCCACGGACAGGCCCAGGAAGCGGTAGATCTCGCCCATCCACTCCGAGTCGCGGCGGGCCAGGTAGTCGTTGACGGTGACGACGTGGACCCCTTTGTCTTCCAGCGCGTTCAGATAGACGGGCAGGGTGGCCACCAGCGTCTTGCCCTCGCCGGTCTTCATCTCGGAGATGCGGCCGCGGTGGAGCACCATGCCGCCCATGAGCTGGACGTCGAACGGCCGCATGTGGACCGTGCGCCAGGCGGCCTCCCGGGCCACCGCGAAGGCGGGGATCAGGATGTCGTCGAGGCTCGCTCCGGCTGCGAGCTGGGAGCGGAACTCGGCGGTCTTGGCGCGCAGCTCCTGGTCCGAGAGAGCCTTGATCTGGGGCTCGATCTCGTTGATGGCCGCCACGGTCGGCAGCATCTTCTTCACTTCGCGCTCGTGCGCACTGCCGAAGATCTTGGTCAGAATCGTGTTGATCATCAGGATCTCACTAGGGTCGGGGGAGGCTCGGGGCCGAGTTCGAGCGGCAGCGCCTACAACCGGAAAGTCTATCAGAAAGATTCCAGGCGGCCGGGGTGGTGAGGGCTCGCGGCGACGGCCGGAGCTGGAACCCTACGAGGCGCCGGCCGCGTCGTCGAGGATGTAGGCCAGGGGGTTGACCGGGTCGCCGTCCACGCGGACCTCGTAGTGGAGGTGGTACCCGGTGGACCGGCCGGTGTTGCCGACCCGCCCGAGGGCGTCCCCACGCTTGACCCGCTGCCCGGGCCGGACGTCGATGTGCGACATATGGCCGTAGCGGGTGGTCACGCCGAAGCCGTGGGCGACGTAGACCGCCTGGCCCAGGCCGCCGATCACGCCGGCCTGCACGACCACGCCGTCGGCGCTCGCCCGCACCGGCTGACCCGGAGCGGCGGCGATGTCCACCCCCTGGTGGATGCCGCGCCCATGGGTGAGAGGATCGCTGCGGAACCCGAAGCCGCTGGTGAAGATCCCCCGGACGGGAGTGATGGCCGGAGTCGAGGAGATCCAGCGCACCCGCTCGTTGAGCCGGGCTTCCACGGCGTCGAGGGCGCCGGCGATCTGGCTGGCCCGGCTCTCCACCGCCGGCAGGCCGCCCACCTCGACGTCGTCCGCGGCCGTGCCGCCGCCGATGCCGGCCTCGGCCCCGCTCTCCAGGCTCTCGACGCCGGCGACGATGGCGAGCTGCCGCGTGCGGTCCTCGTACTCGGCGAGCTGGCCCTGCAGCTTCTTGAGGCTCGATTCGAAGGTCAGGTTCGTCTGCCGGAGCCGCTCGTTCTCATGCTTGAGACGGGCGATCTCGACGGGATTGGCCTTGCTGTTGAAGTGAGTCCAGGTGAAGAAGGCGGCGGCGAGGGTGAGGAAGAGGAAGGCACCGGCTGCGATCCCGATCTGCAGGTTGGTGATCTGCCACTTGCGCAGCTTGGCGTGCGCATGGGGGATCAGGATGACCGTGTGGTGCCGTTTAGCCATTCAAAGCGCCGTCTTACAGGGGGCCAGCGAACTGGTCAACCAACAAGGGACCCATAACCGGGCGGCTATGCGCCCGGGTATTGTAGTCTCTGGAAACACGATGTCAAGTGGTCCGTAAAATATGGGGAATCAGCATGCCGAGGTTTCCTGGTCTTGGGTCCTTGAGGTCTTGAGGTCTTGAGGGCGTCTCTATAGGGATTTACGGGCTTGGAAGGCACGAAGCAGCCCGGCGAGGGCCGCGGCACAACGGCTTTGTAACTTGTGCAAACGGCTGAAGACATCTGCAGGGAAATAACCCAGACGATGGCAGAGTCGATTGCATAGCCTAATTCACGGATCGATCCAAAGGCAATGTTCACGAAGTGGAGAAACTCCGCTTCCCCAGCGCGAGCGCAGCCCTCCACGAGATTGGCGGCCACCGAGAAGGCTGCGCGCCGCATCTGGCGGGTCAACCCGAAGAGTTCGCTTTTCGGTAACCTCACCGTCTCGCGATAGATCTCGACAGCCAACTCGTCTGCTAACACAAACGCCTTCAATCTCCTGTGATCCCTCATTTCAAGACCCCAAGACCTCAAGACTCACCTCACCCCGCCACCCTCCGGTCCAGGCTCCGGTACTGGATCGCCTCCGCCAGATGCGCCGCGCGGATCGAATCGCTCCCCGCGAGGTCGGCGATGGTGCGGGCCACCTTGAGGACGCGGTCGAGGGCGCGGGCGGAGAGGCCGAGCTTCTCGAAGGCGGCGTCGAGCAGCGACCGGCCCGCCGGATCGACGGCGCAGAACCGGCGGAGCTGCTCCGGGCCCATGGTGGCGTTGTTGGGCGTGGGCGTGTTGGGGCCGAAGCGGTCGAGCTGGATGGTGCGGGCTGCAGCCACCCGGCGGGCCACCGTCTCCGTGCTCTCGCCCGCCGAGGAGCGCAGCTCCTTCAAGCTCACCGCCGGCACCTCGACGTGGAGGTCGATGCGGTCGAGCAACGGCCCCGAGACCCGGCCGCGGTAGCGCTCGATGAGCGGCGGAGGACATCTGCACGAGTACCGGGGGTCCCCCAGATGCCCGCACGGACACGGATTCATGGCGGCAAGGAGCGAGAAGCGGGCCGGGAACACCAGCCGGGCGCGGGCGCGCACCACGCTGACGTTCCCCTCCTCGAGCGGCTGGCGGAGGGCTTCCAAGGTGTCGCGCCGGAACTCGGGCAGCTCATCCAGGAAGAGGACGCCGTTGTGGGCCAGGCTCGCCTCGCCAGGACGTGGATTGCTGCCGCCGCCGATCATCCCCGCCGTGCTGGTGCCGGTGTGCGGGCTGCGGAACGGCCGCTGCTGGAGGAGCCCGGCCGGCGGCTCCTCGGCCACCAGGGAGTGGATCTTGGTGACGGCGATCGACTCCGCCAGGGTGAGCGGCGGCAGCAGGCCCGGCAGGCGGCGGGCGAGCATGGTCTTTCCCGAGCCCGGCGGACCCAGGAAAAGCAGGTTGTGCCCGCCCGCGGCAGCCACCTCCAGGGCCCGCTTCGCCGTCTCCTGACCGCGCACCTCCGCGAGGTCGGGCGCGGGCGACGCCCCGTCGGCGGAGAGAGGCCGGGCGGGGACCGGCGTCAGCGGTCCGGCTCCGGTCAGGTGCTGGATGGCCTCGGCGAGCCCGCGCAGACCGACCACCGGCACGGCCTGCAGGGCTGCCGCCTCGGGAGCGTTAGCCGCCGGCAGCAGCACCTCGCGGATCCCGAGGCGGAATCCCAGGTCGGCGATGGCGAGGCCGCCGCGCACGGAACGGACGGCGCCGTCCAGGCCCAGCTCGCCGCAGATCAGCCGGCCGTCCAGCGCCTCCTGGGGCAGTTGCTCGTAGGCCACGAGCATCGCCAGGGCGATGACGAGGTCGAGGTGGTTGCCCTCCTTGCGCAGGTCGGCCGGCGCGAGATTGATGATGATGGACTTGGGCTCCAGGGCGAAGCCGCAGTTCCAGATCGCGGCGCGCACCCGCTCGCGGCTCTCGCGGACCGCGGCGTCGGCGAGCCCCACGATCTGCACCTGCGGGAGGCCGTTGTGGACGTCGACCTCCACCTGGACGGGACGGGCTTCGATCCCCCATGGGGTTGCTGCGGTGGCACGGGCTAGCATCAACCCCCATAAGACGTAAAATCGGCCTTCGATCTTGAAAGCCCTAGAACCATGCGGGTTTGAAGGCCCCCTTCGAGCGCCTTTCGACAGTTTTAGAACAGTCCATGAACGTCCTGGTCATCGCCACCAAGGCTCCCTGGCCACCCATTGACGGCGGCCGGCTGCTGCTGCGGAACACCCTCCAAGCGCTGTCTGCCGCGGGATGTCGGCTGACGCTGGTGGCGCCGGTCGATCCCGCGGCGTTCGATCTCGGCGAGGTCGCCCGTGAGCTGTCGGCGTGGTGTGCGCCCCGGCTGGTTCCGGCGGCTCCTTTGCCGCCGGCCGTGGCGCTGCTCCGGTCTGGAGGCGCGCCGCTGTCGATCGCCCGGCATTCCCTGCCCGCCGTGCGCCGCGAGGTGGAGCGCCTTCTCGGGGCCGAGCGCTTCGATCTCGTCCACGCCGAGCAGCTCCAGGCGCTGCCGCAGGCCGAGCCGGCCTTCGCCCGTGGGGTTCCGGTGGTCCTGCGGGCCCAGAACGTGGAGAGCGACCTCTGGGCGGAGTCGGCCCGGCGGGGGAGGGGATTCCGCGGGCTCCTCCTTCGCAGAGAGGCGAACCGCCTGGCAGCCTATGAGGGAAGGGCGGTCCGCCGGGCTGCCGCGACGCTAGCGTTGACCGAAGAGGATGCTTTGCGCCTGCGCGAGCTGGCGGGAGATGGGGGCCGCGTGGAGGTCGTCCGCGCGCCGTTTCCCGATCTCCCACCGGGCACGGGGCGGCTCGCGGGCGAGCCGGCCGTGGTCGTCTTCGGCAGCCGGGGGTGGTTGCCCAACGAGGAGTCCACCACCTGGTTCGCCGGCGAAGTCTGGCCCGCCGTGCGCGCCGCGGCCCCCGGCGCAATCCTGCACCTGTTCGGAGCGGCCCCCGGACCGGAGGCACCGGACGTGATCCGCCATCCCGCTCCCAAAGACAGCGCCGAGGTCTACGCGCCGGGCTCGATTCTCGCCGTCCCCCTGCGGATCGCCTCCGGGATCCGCATCAAGGTCCTGGAAGCCTGGGCCCGGGGCGTGCCGGTGGTGGCGACCCCGGCGGCCCTGGCCGGCCTGGAGACGGAGGACGGCCGCGAGGCCCTGGTCACCCGCGATCCGAGAGAGTTCGCGGCAGCGATCGCACGGCTCCACCGGGAGCCCGCGCTCGCGGCGTCCCTCGTCGAGGCAGGCCGGAGGGCCCTCCGGGAGCGGCATGATCCGGGGGTGGTGGCGGAAAGGCTGCTCCGGGAGTACTCGTTGGTGACGGGAGCGGCTGCCCGTTGAGGCCTCACCCCCTGCCCCCCTCTCCCTGACGGGAGAGGGGGAACCTGACTAGGACGACCTGCCTGTAGCGCACCTTGAAGCTCGATGAACGCACAGCGCATTCTATCGGCAACCCCAACCGCCTCGTTCCCCCTCTCCCGTCAGGGAGAGGGGGCAAGGGGGTGAGGCCTCGAAGGGCAGAACGCCTCGCCGTGCACTCTCTCAAAATTCCCCCACGAACGAGATCTCCGGCTCCAGCCAATACCCCGTCCTCTTGTAGACGGTCTCCTGGACGTGCGCGATCAGCGCGCGCACGTCGGCGGCGGTGGCGCCGCCCGTGTTGATGAAGATGTTGGCGTGGCGGTGGGTGATCATAGCGCCGCCGATCCTGGCGCCTTTAAGGCCGCACTCGTCGATCAGGCGGCCGGCGCCGATCCCCTCGATCTTCTTGAAGATGGAGCCCACACTCGGCTCGCTGTCGAGGGGCGGGTGGCGCGCGCTCCGCCACTCGAGGTTCTCCTCCACGATCCGCCGCATCCGCGCGGGGTCTCCCGGCTCGAGCTGGAAAGTGGCGGTCAGCACGACATCCGGCCGGTGGTGGAGGATCGAGGTGTCGTAGCCGAACTCGAAGTAGCCGGCGTCCACGGTCCGGCGCTCGCCTTCGGCGGTGAGGATCTCCGCCTCGCGGGTGACCTCGGCGATGAACATCGTCCGCTCGCGGGCCGGGGCCGGCGAGAGGAAGTGGAGGTTCTGCCAGAGGGCGCCGCCCACGGTCGAGGGGATGCCCACGTAGTGCTCCAGCCCGGAGAGGCCGTGGTCGATCGCCGTCTCGATCAGGTCCGGCCAGACCACGGCCCCGCTCTCGGCGCGGACTCTGCCGTCCCCGGGGAAGAACTCGACGTGCCGGGCCGTGTTCCGGATCACCAGGCCCCGGAAGCCCCGGTCCCCGATCAGGATGTTGGCCCCCATGCCGAGCAGGAAGAACGGCACCCCGTGCTCGCGGGCGGCCAGGATCGCCGCTGCCAGCTCGTCCGCCGTCTCGGGCTCGTAGAAGAGGTCGGCCGGCCCGCCGATTTTGAAGGTGGTGTAGGGCGCCAGGACCTCGCCGGTCCGTACCCGGTCCGGCCTTAGGGCCCGGCGGAGGGCTTCAACAGCGTGCATGTCAGAGCAGGCCGGGAAAGAAGGGAAGAGCCGTGAAGGTCTGCCCCGGAGGGGCAGGATTTGAATAGCCCGGGGCGGAAGCCCCGGGAACGGAGCGCCAACAATCACGGTTGAGCCCTGAAAGGGCGACATCAGGAGGCCGGACCTGCGCCTGCCGCCCCTTCGGGGCTCGACGGGTTGGTCTGGGCATCCGTACCCGGGGCTTCCGCCCCGGGCTATTCAAATTCCGCCCCTCCAGGGCGGGCCAGCCCTGGCCGGAGCGTGTTCCTTTGGTGCGAGGGCTCACGGCTCGTCGATCATCTGGATCCGGCGCACGTGCCGGCCGCCCTCGAACGGGGTCTCGAGCCAGATCCGCACGATGGCGAGGGCGGTCTCCAGGGTCATCATCCGCTGGCCGAGGGAGATCGCGTTGGCGTCGTTGTGCTGCCGGCCAAGCCGCGCCGACTCCTCGTTCCAGCAGAGAGCGCAGCGGACGCCGCGCACCCGGTTGGCCACCATGGCCTCGCCGTTGCCCGACCCGCCGAGCACGATCCCGCGCTCGACCTCGCCGCTCGCCACGGCCAGTGCCACGGGCCGGATGAAGACAGGATAATCGACGGACTCCTCCGAGTCCGTGCCGAAGTCCCGCACCTCGTGGCCGAGCCCGGCAAGATAGTTCTTGATCTCTTCCTTGTAGCGGTATCCGGCGTGGTCCGAGCCGATGCCGATCTTCATGGGCCGCGTCTCCCCCGAGATCGAGTCCGGCGGATTCTACCCGGTCCGGGGAGATGGGGGAGGGTCCTCAGTGGATTGGCTATCCTGCGAGCCTGCCAACCCCATCTCCTCCAAGAGGGCTTCCAGGTTCTTCCGCGCAATCCGCGTCTTGGGGTGGTCCGGCCCTAGGCTGGCCTCGCAGATCTCCACCGCCCGCCGCATCAACGGCTCGGCCTCCGACAGACGGGTCGTGGCCTGAAGCAACCGAGCCAGGTTGTTGAGGTCTCTGGCGACGTTGGGGTGCTGGGGTCCGAAGGAGTCCTCGTCGATCTGCAAGGCCCGCCGCATCAACGGCTCGGCCTCTGACAGACGGTTCGTAGCGTAAAGCAATGCTGCCAGGTTGCTGAGTCGGATAGCGACTTTGGGGTGCTGGGGTCCGAAGGAGCCCTCGTCGATCTGCAAAGCTCGCCACATCAACGGCTCGGCCTCCGACAGACGGTTCGTGGCCTGAAGCAACTGAGCCAGGTTGTTCAGAGCCGTGGCGAGGTTATGGTGGTTAGGACCCAGATTGATTTCGAAGAATTCCACCACCCGCCGCATCAACGGCTCGGCCTCCGACAGACGGTTCGCGGCCTGAAGCAACGACGCCAGGTTGTTGAGGCGGATGGCGACTGCTGGGTGATTGGGTCCGAGGGTGTCTTCTCCGACCTGTAAGGCCCGCTGCATCAACGGCTCGGCCTCCGCGTAGAGGCTCTTCTCGAAAAGGAGAAGCGCCAACTGGCCCATGAGGCTGGCGGTGGGATAAGGAATACCAACATCGTCCGCCTCTTTAACGATTCGCAACGCGTGGGGACGGAGAAGGTCCCAGACAGGCCAGGTACGGACATCGTCAGCGTCGAATGGCGCGTAGGCGTTTACCAGACGTACGGAACGTTCGATCCACTCCCGGCGACGGTCGCCAGGGATTCGGGTCCGGAGAACCTCTTGCACAACGCGATGGACGGTAAAGTTGCCGGTCGACCGGGTCACCATGGAGTAGGCGGCCAGCTCCGCGAGGACATCCCGGACAGTCCGCTCGATCGCCAGCTGATCAGTTTCCTCTATGAGGGCCGCAGACGCTTCCTCAACGATCCCCTCGCCCTCTTCAAACATCGCTTCGGGGATAGGCTCCGGGGCGAGGAAGGCAGTCAGACGGAGAAGGGCGGCGGCTTTCGGGCTGAGCTGACGGAAGGTCGTCTGCCAGGTCGCCGCTACGGAGGCGGGATAGTCCATGACGGTTCTGTCGTGCCACTCCAGAACCTTCTCGCGCTCACGCTCCCAATCCTCCAGATAGCGGGCAAAGGTAGTCTGATGGCGGCGAATGTAGGCTGCCGCCTGCTCCAGAGCCAGAGGAAGGCCGCCCAGGATGTCCGCCAGACGGCCCGCCTGCTCGGCGTCATCCGGTGCGGACGTTCTTTTTCTCTGTGTGCGCTGGAGGAGGAACTGGGCAGCCTCTTCCCTCGAGAGGACGCCGAGCGGCTGTTCCTGGATTCCGGCCGACCATTCCGTCCAACGGGAGGTGATGAGGATGTGGCCGCTTTGAAGCTGCGGCAGGATCTCCCGGACGGCCCACACGGCTTCTTCCGTGTCCACGTTGTCCAGGATCAGCAGCCACCGGGAATGCTCCCGGAGCCAGCGCAGGACGGCCTCGACGGTCTCCGCCTCCGCTCCGGCCTGGTACTCGGGAAGGGCAAGGATGCGCGGCCCTGCTAGGCTCGCCAGACCCGACCGCAGCGCCTCGGGGGAGTCCGCCGTCACGAAGAGGGCCGCATCGTACCGATTACCCGAGCGCCAGGCATACTCCACGGCCAGCCGGGTTTTGCCGATGCCCCCCAGGCCGTGGATGGCCTGGTGATCGCCGTGGCCTGAGCCGAGCTTCCCAGGTTGGTGAGGAGGCGCTGGAGTTCCTCGTCCCGTCCTTTCAGGAGGTCGCGGATGGAGAGGAAAGGGAGGTTGTGGAGGCGTGGGGCCTGGGAGACCTGAACCTTCGCCTCCCGATCCTGTTTGCTGCCGGTAATGCCCCATTCGAGGCGACTCAAGCCTTCGTCAGTGATGCCGCCACGGAGATCGACCCAGGTAAAGCCCTTCAGGAAGAGCGGGACCTTGGGCTTGGCCGGCGCGCCGGGCAACAGAACGGGGATGACAGGGAGGCCACGCTCAACGAACTCCGAGAGAGAAGCCTCATACTCGGGCTGTTCCCATCGCCCGAAGCCACTCTCTCCGACCAGGACCACAGCCGTCCTCGTGGTCTCAATGACCTTCTCCAGCTCAGGAATCCAGCGGCGCCCCGGGATCAACTCCCACTCGTCGAGCCAGACGCGCAGTCCCCGGTCCCGCAACGCCTCCGCGATCCGGCGGACGGCCGGCTTGTCCTTGCTGTTGTGGCTCAGGAAGACGTCGAAGGAGTCGGCCAGGGGAGTCTCCTTGGAAGTCTCTTCAGCCTATCAGCGAAACGTCGCCCTCCGGGCGGGGGCGGGGACAAGCCCGCCCCTCCGTTTTGCGCCGGAAAGGACGCTCTACTGCCCTCGAATTCTCTTGAACACTGGGCAGCCGCGCCGAACTCCCCATCCCGCCGAATCCCGGTCTCCAGGCTCCTCTCACACTGGAAATCCCGTAGAACATTGTTTTTCCCGTCACACATTATTTGAAGCCGTCAAACATTGTTTTTTGGGTCCAACACATTGTTTCTTCCCCTCAAACATTGTTTGAACGGAAAAAACAATGTAAAAAACCACCCACACATTGTTTTTTGGGAAAAAACAATGTGTGAGGAGTTTTTGGGCGGTTTTCACCGTCCCGCTTTCGCCTTCAGGGGTTTTCCCGCTGTCTCCTGGCCTCGAACAATACCAGCGCCGCCGCCACCGTGGCGTTGAGGGATTCGACCGCCGGCTCCATGGTGATGGTCAGGCGCAGGCTGGCGTGGGCGAGGAGAGGAGGGGAGAGGCCGGGGCCTTCGGCTCCCACGGCGAGGATCAGGGTGCCGGCGAGGGAAGCGTGGTAGAAGTTCTCGCCGTCGCGCGGCACGAGGGCGGTCCAGCGGGGGCGGGTTGGGGCGAGATGGCGGTCGAGGGCGTCGGGGTCGGCGTTCACGGCGACGGGCAGGCGCAGGAGGCTGCCGGCCGAGGCGCGGAGGGCGCGCGGATGGTTCGGGTGGGCGCAGCCGGGGGAGAGGGCGAGCCCGGCGGCGCCGGCGGCCTCGGCCACGCGGGCCAGGGCCCCGAGATTGCCCGGGTCCTGGAGACCGTCCAGATAGAGGTAGGGTCGGCCCGGACGGACGGGCAGGGCCTCGACGCCGGAGCGGGGGAGGAGGGCCACGGCGAGGACGCCGCGGGGGGAGTCAGCGTCGGTGAGGTCCGCGAGCAGGTCCGGGCTCACCTCGAGCGGCGGGCGCGGCAGGGAGCGGGCGAGCCGCCGCCCGTCGGCCGAGTCGAGGAAGGGCGGGGTCGCCAGGACCTCCTCCAGGGCGAGGCCGGCGGCGAGGGCTTCCTCCACCAGGTGGGGGCCTTCGAGCAGAGCGCGCTCGCCTTGCCTTCGCCGGAGCCGCCGAATATCCTTGAGCCTTTGATTTTGGCGGCTGGTGATCACGCATGGATCTTAAGAACTTCTGGCAGCGGCTCCAAACCGGAGTCGAGGTGGCGGTGGCCGGGCACACCGCGGACAAGCTCCTCGGGGTGCGCGACGGCTTCCTGCGCTTCTTCCACGACGGGATGGACCGCACGGTCTCGGTGGCCGTGGTGCCGCAGCCGGTGGAGGAGGAGCCGGTGGGCCTGCTGGTCTCGGACGAGGAGGTGGTGCGCTACGCCCGCAAGCGGGCGCTGGAGCTGGAGGAGCGGCTCAAGGGCACCTACCACTTCTACATCGCCAACGAGGGAGGGATCGAGTCGCTGGAGGTGGACGGCCGGCAGGCGTATCTGATCCGCAACTGGACGGTGATGCGCAGCGTGCTGGGCGAGTCCTGGGGGTCGAGCGGCGCCATCCAGATCCCGAACCGCATCGTCTCCGGGCTCGACAGCGCCCAGATCCCCTTCGCGATCCCCGGCACGCGCAGGAGCGGCGGCATCACCAGCTCGCTCACCGGGGGGCTCGAGACCCGGCGCAAGAACATCGCCCTGTCCACCTTCCACGCCCTCGCCACGCTCTTCTACGGTACGATGGAGAGCCGGCCCATCCGCTGATACTCTAGAGGTGCGAACGATGAGCGAACGAGATGTCCACCTGTTCACGTCGGAGTCGGTGACCGAGGGCCACCCCGACAAGGTCGCGGACCAGATTTCCGACGCCGTCCTGGACGAGGTCCTGCGCCAGGACCCAACCGGCCGCGTGGCGTGCGAAACCACGGTGACGACCGGCATGGTCCTGCTGGCCGGCGAGATCTCCACCAAGGCCTACGTCGATTTCGCCGGGGTGGCGCGCCGCGTCGTGCGCGAGATCGGCTACACCCAGACGGCGTACGGGTTCGACAGCGAGACCTGCGCCGTGCTGTCGGCCATCGATCCGCAGTCGCCCGACATCGCCCAGGGGGTGGACACCGGTGGCGCCGGCGATCAGGGGCTGATGTTCGGCTTCGCCTGCCGGGAGACGCCGGAGCTGATGCCGCTGCCGATCGCTCTCGCCCACCGTCTGACCCGCGGCCTGGCGCGGGCGCGGAAGGCCGGCGAGATCCGCTGGCTGCGGCCGGACGGCAAGAGCCAAGTGACGGTCGAGTACGAGGGGACCCGCCCGGTGCGCGTCCACACGGTGGTGATCTCGACGCAGCACGCTCCGGACGTCAGCCACGAGGAGATCCGCCGGACGGTCGTCGAGGAGATCGTCAAGGCCGAGGTCCCCGAGGGGCTCCTCGACGAGCGGACGGTCTACCACATCAATCCCACGGGGCGCTTCGTGATCGGCGGCCCGCAGGGCGATTGCGGCCTGACCGGCCGCAAGATCATCGTCGACACCTACGGCGGCTACGGCCGCCACGGCGGCGGCGCCTTCTCGGGCAAGGACCCGACCAAGGTGGACCGCTCGGCCTGCTACATGGCGCGCCACGTGGCCAAGAACCTGGTGGCCGCGGGGCTCGCCGAGCGCGTGGAGGTGCAGCTCGCCTACGCCATCGGCGTGGCCGACCCGGTCTCCGTGCGGGTGGAGAGCTTCGGCACCGGCGCGATCGGCGACCGCCGGATGGAGCGCCTGGTGCGCGAGCACTTCCCCCTGGCGCCGCGGGGCATCATCGAGGACCTGGACCTGCGGCGTCCGATCTACCGAAAGACGGCGGCCTACGGCCACTTCGGCCGCGACGAGCCGGACTTCCGCTGGGAGAGCACCCACCGGGCCGCCGACCTGCGCGCGGCGGCCGGTCTGGAGATGGCCGTCTCCGCCTGACTGACCTCACCCCCACCCCTCTCCTGAAAGGAGAGGGGCTTAGAGCACAGGAGCCAAGATGACGACGACCACCGCCGTACCCTCCGACGTCACCGATCCGCGGCTGGCCGGCGCCGGCAAGCTGCGCATCGAGTGGGCCGACCAGCACATGCCGGTCCTCGCCCTGATCCGCAAGCGCTTCGAGCAGGAGAAGCCGCTCGAGGGCCTGCGCATCGGCGCCTGCCTCCACGTCACCAGCGAGACCGCGAACCTGATGCGGACGCTGCAGGCCGGGGGCGCCGAGTCCTACCTCTGCGCGAGCAACCCGCTGTCCACCCAGGACGAGGTGGCGGCGAGCCTGGTCGAGGACTACGGGATCGCGACGTTCGCCCGCAAGGGCGAGGACAACGCGACCTACTACAGCCACCTGAAGTCGGTGCTCGACGCGCGGCCCCACATCACCATGGACGACGGCGCGGATTTAGTCTCCATGCTGCACAAGGACCGCACCGAGCTGCTCGACGGGATCATGGGGAGCACGGAGGAGACGACGACCGGCGTCATCCGCCTGCGCGCCATGGCGCGCGACGGCGCGCTTAAGATCCCGGTGATCGCCGTCAACGAGTCGGATACCAAGCACCTGTTCGACAACCGCTACGGCACGGGCCAGAGCACGATCGACGGCATCATCCGGTCCACCAACGTGCTCTTCGCGGGCCTGAGCGTGGTGGTGGTCGGCTACGGCTGGTGCGGCCGCGGCGTGGCGTCGCGGGCGGACGGCCTGGGGGCCAACGTCATCGTGGTCGAGGTCGACCCGGTGCGGGCTTTAGAGGCGGTGATGGACGGCTACCGGGTGCTCGACATCGACGAGGCGGCGCGGGTAGGCGACGTGTTCATCACCGTCACCGGCAACAAGCACGTCATCGGCCGCTCGCAGTTCTCCGCCATGAAGGACGGCGCCATCGTCTGCAACAGCGGCCACTTCGACGTCGAGCTGGACCTGCCCGGCCTGCGCGAGCTGTCCGCGGGCAGCCGCGGGGTGCGGCCGTTCGTCCAGGAGTTCCGGCTGAAGGACGGCCGGCGGATCAACGTCCTGGGCGAGGGTAGGCTGATCAACCTGGCCGCCGCCGAGGGCCACCCGGCCGTGGTGATGGACATGAGCTTCGCCAACCAGGCGCTGGCGGCGGAGATGATCGCGAGGAGCCCGGAGAAGCTCCCCGTCGCCGTGCACCGCGTGCCGGCGGAGCTCGACCGCGAGGTGGCCCGCCTCAAACTGGTCGCCCTGGGCGTGCCGGTCTCGACCCTGACGGCCGAGCAGGAGAAGTACCTGAACACCTGGGAAGAGGGGACGTAGGGGTCAGGGACGGGGGCCGGTTTCCGCCGACGGCCCCTGCTTCGGCTCCCACGCCTTCCCGTGCTTCAGCACGTCGTGCTTCAGCAGGTCGAACTCCCCCTGCCGCGGGCCGGGGCGGGCGTCGCGGTACGCCGTATCGCATTTGTAGCAGACGACCGCGTCCCGTAGGCGGCGGTACAACCAGAGGTCGAGCAGGCCGAAGGCGATGAGGGACAGCCCGAACGTCCAGGGCACCAGGGCCGCCCCCACCGCGACCAGGCCGCAGCCGAGGGCGCGGTTGAAGTCGCGCTGGCGGTAGAGGTACCGGCAGCCGCAGAGGGGGCAGACGTCCACGCGCGCCTCGGGCGCGTCGCTCCATCCCTCGCGCGCCACGGCGCGGGCCTTGCCGCAGTTGGGGCAGGCGAGCTCTACCGTGTCGGGGGAGAGGACGGCGCGGAAGGGGAGCCCGCAGTCGCGGCACTGGGTGCGGACACGCATCTCGAAACTACACGGGCACACCGGTGGTCACGCTGAGGTAGTAACCTGTGATCTCGCCGATGAAGGCGCCGACCACCAGCACGTAGAGGATGCCGGTGGCCGACTGGTTCGAGCGTTGGCGCGCGCAGTGCAAGGCCATGATCGCGAGGGCGAGCGGGATGGCGAGGCCCCAGAGCAGGCGGAACCAGAAGAAGATCCCCTGGCCGCCGAGGCTGGTCAGCACCCGCAGGGGGTGGGGCTCCACCAGCTCGTTCACCCCGGCGGCCATGGCCAGGGTGGCGCCCACCGAGAGCAGCCGGAGGACGACCACTCCCAGCAGGACCCAGCAGAAGACCGTCAGGTGCCGGAACGTCAGCTTCGGCGCCACCAGGTACCAGTGGCCGAGGAGCATGGTGATGAGCGACCAGCCGAGGAGCAGGGCCGAGGCCAGGAGGGCCGCCGCCAGCAGGCCGCCGCGGTGGGGGAGGGGGACGTGAGGGGAGACCACGTGCGGGCCGGCGAGGAGGAGAGCCGCGGCGCTGCCGGCCGCCGCCAAGGTCAGGGGCCAACGGCAGAGGTCCCAGCTCTCCCGCCAGATGGCGGCGTAGTAGAGGAAGCTCCCCGCGAGAGCGGCGGCCAGGGCCGTAACGCCGGCCGCGGGCTGGTCGCCAAACGGATGGAACGGGTGCAGCGCCACCACCGCCGCGGCGATGCCCAAAAGCCCCAGCACCACCAGGGCGTTCATCTGGAAGTACCCGCGCCCCATGTCCGACTCGGGGATCCAGTAGAGCGTGGAGAGAGACCCCAGACAGGTGGCCAGCAGGAACAGGAAGAAAACGCCCATGGCGGGCGAATCTTACCGGACCCGATGCCGCGCCGCGAGGGAACCCCGTTCCCTGCAGCGTTCATCCAAATGAACGCGGGAGGGGGTAATACCCAGAGACTCCCCGTTCATCTGGACAGGGGGCGTACGGGGTGTTAGCCTAGGCAACTGTCGACGGCAGATATGATTTCTATGGCAACTCTCGACCATCCTGAACTGCGGGAATCACTCAACCTTCTGCTGAGGAACTCGCGCCCTCGGCTGGAGCGCGTGCTCAGGAACTTCGAGATCCCTCCAGAGGATGCGGAGGACATCCTCCAGGATGCGCAGCTCACCCTGCTCTACAAGTGGGACAAGATCCGCAGCCCCGAGAGCTGGCTGGTCGGCACTGTCAAGAAGAAGTGCATCATGTACTGGCGCAAGCGCCGGGGCAGCCTCTGCGAATCCGTCGACACGGCCATCCTGGACCTGCTCGCGACCCCGCAGGCGCCGGATCAGGAGAAGGCCGAGCTGACCTGTGACCTCAACCGGGTGCTGTCCCGTCTCTCGACCCGCTGCCGCTCGCTCCTCAAGCTGCGGTACGGCCTGGGCTACGGGCCCACCGAGGTGGCGGAGCAGATGGGCTACCGCACCTCCAGCATCCGCAAAGTCACCAACCGTTGTCTCGCGGCACTCACCCGGCAGCTCCTGGCTGTCGGCTTCGAACGCGAGCCCGAAGGCGAACCGCAGGATGGATAAGCACTCCGATCCGGTCCTCCTCTCGATGTTCGCGCGCGGACGGCTCTCCCGTCGCCGCAACCGCGAGATCGTCCGTCACCTCCTCGCGCGTTGCGGGCACTGCTGCCGGATCGCCTCGCGCTATCTCCCCCCGGCCCGGGTGGGAGGCGACGCGGGATGGCTCGACTACGGCAGGGCCTTCGTGCGGGCCTGGCGGGAGACCGAGCGCCGGCAGGCCGACCTCGCCGCCGAGCGGACGGCGGCGCCCGGGTTGCTGCGCGAGCTGCTGGCCCAGCCGTGCGAGCAGCAGCGGATCCTGGCGACCGGCAGCTCCCGGTATCGCTCCTGGGGCTTCTGCGAGCTGCTCTTGGAGGCGGCCCGCGAGCGGGGCTTCCAGGATCCGGCGCGGGCCCTCGAGCTCGCGAAGCTGGGCGTGGAGGTCGCGGCGCGGCTCGACCCCGCCGCCTATGGAGAGTCGCGGGTGAACGACCTGGTCGCGCGAGCCTGGGCGGGCCTGGCCAACGCGCAGCGCATCCGCTCGGACTTCCGCAACGCCGAGGAGAGCTTCGCCAGGGCCGAGCGGCTGCTCAAGAAGGGGACTGGAGATCCGGTGGAGAAGGCCCACGTCCTCCTCCTCAAGTCCTCCCTGCTGGGCAATCAGCAGCGCTTCCGGGAATCCCTCCGGCTGCTCGACCGGGCCCTCGCGATCGGCCGCAGGCTGGACGATCCCCAGCTCTGCGGCAGGGCTCTCATCATGCGGGGCTTCCTCCTCGGGATTGCCAACGATCAGGAGGCGGCGATCCCCTGCCTGACGGAAGGGATCCGGAAGCTGGACCCGTCCTCCGATCCGCGCCTCCTGGTCGCGGCCCAGCACAACCTGATCCTCTTCCTGTTCGAGAGCGGGCAGAGCGACGAGGCCATGCGCCTCCTGGAGCGCGCGCGGCCCCTCTACCACCAGGTCGGAGACCGGATGAGCCTGCTGCGCCTGCATTGGCTGGAGGGGAAGATCGCCATTTCCCTCAAGCGGTTCGCCGAGGCCGAGGAGATCCTGCGGGACGTGCGCCAGGAGCTGATCGAGCGCGAGCTCGAGTACGACGCCGCCCTGCTTTCCCTCGACCTGGCCGACAGCTACGCCCAGCAGGGCCGGAGCGCCGAGATGCGCCGCCTGGCCGGGGAGATGCTCTCCATCTTCAAGTCCCTGGACATCCGCCGCGAGGCCATCGCCGCGCTGCTCCTGTTCCAGAAAGCGGCACAGATGGAGCGCGTCACCCTCGGCCTGATCCGGGAAGTGAGCGGCTATCTCAAGGACTCGCGCGCCGACTTGGGGCTCCGCTTCCGGGAACCCCGCTGAAGCCCTCCTGGCCCGGGAAACCTCGCGCGAGCCGTCCTTGCTGGACAAAGGGCGGGAATGCTGCTAGATTAAGCCCTCGTTACATTTAGCTACTGCAATGAAACCTTCGGTCCCCCCGGATCTGGCGGAGCCTTCTCTCGAAGACGTCCTGGAGAGGATGGAGCCCAGGCTGAAGAGGGTCCTCAGCCGCTACAGGATCCCCGCGCAGGATGTGGACGACCTGCTACAGGACACCTTTCTCATCATGATCTCCAAGTGGGGGAGCATCCGGAATCCCGAGGCCTGGCTGCTCGGGACCCTGGCCAACCGCTGCATCCTCTACTGGCGCAAGCACCGCAGCCGGCTGTGGGACCTGGTCGACAGCGCCATCCTCGAGCTGCTGGCCGACGTGGAAGCGCCGCCGCAGGAGAAGGCGGATCTGCGCTACGACCTCGACACCCTGCTCTCGCGCCTGCCCGACCGCTGCCGTTCCGTGCTCCGTCTCCGCTATGGGTTCGGCTGCAGCACCGCCGAGGCGGCGGAGAGGACAGGCTATTGCAAGTCCAGCATCCGGAAAGTCACCCGTCGTTGCCTGGCAGCCCTGACGGAGCAGCTTCTCGGGGCCGGATTCCAGCCTGAGCCCTGAGCCCGTCCCGCCGTCCATCGGCCTGGGCGTCCGCGGAGCGAGTCGGCTTCTCCCTTCAGGTTTCGTGTCCCCCGGAGGCTCTCCTGCGGTAACTGTTCTGTAGGAGCCTTCAAGAGGCCTATGGCCGTTCCGCCAAGCAGACGATCCTGAAAGGAGATTGCGATGTTCCAGCCCAAGCTTCGCCGCGCCCTCGCCTCCACCGCACTGGTGTCCGTCCTCGCGCTGCTCCCCGTGCGGAGCGTAAGCGCGGAGCCACGAGACCGCTCAGGGCGGAAGGGCCGCGACGTATCCAGCAGGTTTGAGTCCTTCTCCCCCTGGAGGCTCCTGATCGCCGTCCTCGAGAAGGCCGGCGTGATGATCGATCCTGAGGGCAATTCCTAGCTCCTCGGGAGCCAAGCCTCGGCCGGCTGCGGCGGCCAGGTTTTCCGGTCCCTCCTGACTGGACACGCTTCCGGGATAGTGGTAGTGTATCCTGAAATTTAGAAGAGGCGCTCCCCGGGACCATGAGTGCACTGGACCAACCGCAAGTCGAGGCATCGCTCGAAGGCTTTCTGAGGAGGGTCCGGCCTCGTCTCAAGGCCTTGTTCGCGCACTATCGCATTCCTCCCCAGGACACGGAGGACATCCTGCAGCAGGCCCTGCTCGCCCTCGTGTATCAATCCCAGGAGATCCGGGATCCGGAAGCCTGGCTGCTCGGGACCCTGCGCAACAAGTGCCTGCTGTACTGGAGAGAGCAGCGGCGCAAGCTGTATGACTCCGTCGATTCCGCGGTTCTTGAGGACGTGGCCGAGCCGCTCGCGCCGGCTCAGGAAGAGACCACTCTGCGCCGCGATCTGGCGAGCGCCCTGGAGCGCCTGCCGGAGCGCTGCCGTTCTCTGCTGTCGCTGCGCTATCGCCAGGGGTACGAGCCTCCGGAGCTGGCGGAGCGGCTGGGCTACAGCCCTGCCAGCATCAGCAAGATCACGACGAGGTGTATCGACGCCCTGACGCGGTATCTGACGCTGTCGGGGTTCGGCAGGAAGAAGACCGGCAATGACTGAGATCCATCCGGCGCCAGAGGCCCTGGAGCGGTTCGTGCTGGGACAGCTCTCCGCACCGGAGATGCGGGAGATCGCACGGCACCTGCTGACCGGCTGCCGACAGTGCCATGAGGCCACGGCCACCCTCTGGGAGCCTGGCGACGAGCTCGACGATCCGCTGGACCGCGCCCTGGAAGCGGCAGGGGAGGAGAATGCCCGGGACGGCTACGACGAGGTCTTGGACCGGGTCTTCGCGCGGGTGGTATCCGCGGAAGCGGCCGTGGCCGAGCAGCGGGCGGCAGGCTGCGAGCTCTTCGCGGAGTTGATGCAAGTCCCGGCGGAGCGCCGGCACCTCCTGGTGAGCAACAGCCATCGCTTCCGCAACCGGATGCTCTGCGAGCGGCTCATCGAGGAGAGCCACGAGACCGGGTTCGAGGATCCCCGCCGGTCGATCGAAGCCGCCCATCTCGGCACGCTGGTGGCGGACCGCCTGGAGAAGGAGGACTGCGGCGGCGAGGAGCCGCTGGACAGCCTGCGGGCGAGGGCCTGGGCTCATCTCGGCAACGCCTTCCGCGTCAATTCAGACCATGCCAGCGCCGAGAGGGCGTTCGCCGTCGCCGAATCCCTGCTGGAGGAGGGTTGCATCGGCCTCCTCGACCGGGCGCGGGTGCTCGCCCTGCTGGCGTCCCTGCGCAGGGAGCAACACAGGTTCGACGAAGCCTTCCAGCTTTTCGACCGCGTCGCCGTTCTCTACAAGACCTTGGGACAGTGGAGCCTTCTCGGGCGGACGCTCCTCCAGAAGGCGATGGTCTGCACCGTGGCCGGGGACCTTGAGGGCGCGATCAGGCTGCTGCGGCGGGCGCTCGATCTGATCGACCCTCAGCGCGACCCGCGGGTGTTCCTCGCCGCCCGGCACAACCTGATCAACGCGCTCAACGAGAGCGGCCGGTCGCGCGAGGCCTTCGCCCTGCTCTTCCACACCCGGCCTCTCTATCTGAAGGCGGGCGGGCGCATGAACCTCCTGAAGCTTCGCTGGCTGGAAGGTCTCGTGGCTTTCGCGCTGCAGCGGATCGAGCAGGCCGAGGCGGCCTTCCGGGAGGTCCGGGAGGGCTTCGTCGAACTGGGCCTCGGATACGACGCCGCACTGGCTTCCCTCGACCTGGCTGGCGTCTATATCCTGCAAGGGCGGAGCGCCGACGTACGCCGTGTCGCCGAGGAGACGCTCACCGTGTTCCAGGCTCACAACACCCATCGGGAGGCCATGGCGGCTCTCCTGGCCTTCTGCACCGCCGCCCGCCTGGACCAGGTGGAGCTCGAGCTCGTCCGTAAGGTCTCGGGATTCCTGAAGCAGGCACGCGAGAATCCTGAGCTGCGGTTCACGCCTCCCTCCTGAAGCTGCCGGCTGTTCCCGTGCGCCACCTGTTATCCACTTGGTGGGTCTGTCGCAGGGAGTGGGGACAGATCTGGGAAGGGAGCCGCCTCTCGTTCCATGGGCGGGCGTTCGATCGTCTCCTCCCTCGTCTGAGCGAGCGCGTCCAGGAGATCTCGCGCGAGCGGCAGCGGCTGCCGGGTTTGATCGCGCGCCTGCGCGCCTGTCCGCCTGGAGAGCGGCGGGCTTTCCTGCAGTCCGACCGCGACTTCCGGAGCTGGCTCTTCTGTGAATGGCTGATCGAGGAGTCCCAGGGACTCCTCTACGCCGATCCGGGCAGGGCCGAAGAACTCGCGGCAGGCGCCGTGACCCTCGCCGGGAATCTGGATCCCGGCCTCTATAGCGACTCTCTGGTCAACGACCTCAGGGCGCGCTCCTGGGCCTTCATGGGGGAGGTGCTGCGCGTCCTCTCGGAGCTGCGGAGAGCGGAAGAGGCGTTCGCGACGGCCGAGGACTTCATTTTCCAGGGCACCGGAGACGTCCTGGAGGAAGCCCGCCTCCTCGAGCTCAAGGCG